>NZ_QTNF01000013.1:0-105400 GCF_003603455.1 Bacteroides sp. AM37-9
GCAAAGATATGGCGGCTAACAACTTATGTCAAGGCGGAAAATAGAATGGTTACCCTTGAAATAGTTAGGTTCAGTTCTTTCACCTTCACATACGATAAGGAAACTAACAGATACATTGCGTACTGCTACTTTTCTTCTTTTATCCAGTTTTGCCTGTCTTTGTTCTCTTTTTATTTCCTCAAACCGATGTTTCGGCAGCAGTCTACTCATTGTGTATTAATCTTTAATATATGGAATTGCGCCGTAACGTCCGTTGATATAATCTTTTTCAAAACTACGGTCTTTCCGAATCTTGTTTCCTTCCGGTTCTCTGAATTCTGCTAATGAATAGAGGTCGGTAGCTTCCGAATGATCTTTTTCCGTAAACCAAATCTGATCCCTACGGAATGTTTTTACATTCAGTAAATTGGTGTCGTGGGTAGCAAATATTAGTTGAGCTCCCTTGGGATTTGTTTTTGGATTGTTGAAAAGTTTAATAATATGTTGAGTCAGTAATGGATGGAGCTTGGAATCGAGTTCGTCTATAACTAGTAGACCTCCCAACGCCAATTGACCAATAACTAAGGCGGCCAAATCGAATAGTTTGTTAGTACCCGATGACTCATGCTCTTTCATGGAAAAGCGGGTTTCTCCAATGACTTCTTCCTGTTCATTATACAAATTATGTATGGTGTATGCTTTTACTTCTTTTGCCAACTTTTCATCTTCGGGAAGTTCAAATCTGTTAAACCCTACATTCATAGATTTCAAGAAATCTTGAATCTCTTGTTGAAAGCTAAGTTCTGGATTTTTATTATTACACATATCATTTGTAAATACAGACCAAGATTCATGGTCGATACCTGATATTACCCAGATACAGTCAATTTTATGAATAATTTTTTTGGCAATTTCACCGTTAAAAGAATCAATTGTAGATAAAAATAGTCCATTGTCACGTACCTTTTCTTCCAAACCTTTGCCTTCATTATACTCGTCAGCTATTCCGATTCCTTCTTCTGTACGAACAAATAAGCATTTTTCCTTTTTTGCTTTTCCCTCTTTTATATATAACCACTCTTCATAAACCTTCAGATTGTCTGCGGTAAAGCCATACGTATATGTTTGGTTATCTATCAGTATTTCTATTTCAAAAAATGATGGTTCTTGAGTTGATTTTTGGTTTAATAAGAAAGGAGTAATATTTAATTTATCTGTAGAACTCATTTTAGAAGAATAGTTGACTATCTCTCCAAATTTGCCAATCGCTTTTAAAAAGTTACTTTTTCCACTTGAGTTAGCTCCATAAATAACAGCTGATGGAAGTAGTCTATATCCTTCTTTTTCTATAACAGATTCATTCAATTCTTTAATAGCGGTAGCTTCCATGCTCAAAACCTTTTTGTCTTTGAACGAACGATAGTTGCCTACTGTAAAATTGATTATCATATTGTTTTTATATTAAGTTGTCTATTCTATAGAACATGGCAAAGATACGAATAGTTTTAGATAATTCTCTTAAAATGAGAATTTTTCTCATTTTAAGAGAATAGAGTTGAGATTGTGTGTTATTATGCCGTGTAAAAAATAAGGGCGGCTCCTATCACGGAAGCCGCCCTTCTTACTTATTTAATAACGAATAAATTCTTATTCCAATCTACGAGAACCGTCACCGATTACTACGTCATACACTTTCGGGCTTCTGCCGAATTTAGCTTTGAAAGCAGCTTTTGTTTTTTCAACGAAGTTGTCATACAACTCATCCTTAACAAGGTTGATCGTACAACCACCGAAGCCACCACCCATTACGCGTGAACCGGTTACGCCGTATTCTTTAGCGCAGTCATTCAGGAAGTCGAGTTCTTCGCAGCTTACTTCGTACAGCTTGCTCATGCCGTGATGAGTTTCGTACATCTTCTGGCCAACAGTTTCGTAATCATCCTTTTCCAATGCTTCGCAAACATCGAGTACACGTTGGATTTCTTCAATTACATATTCTGCACGCATATAGTCTTCAGCGCTGATATCAGCTTTCGCTTCTTCCAGCATAGCCATCGTACAGTCGCGCAGGAATTCTACGTGCGGATGTTTTTTCTGGATAGCGGCAACAGCAGCTTCACAGCTTTGGCGACGCTTGTTGTAAGCAGAAGAAGCCAGTTCGTGTTTAACCACTGAATCCATCAGAACCAGACGATAGCCTTCCGGATGGAATGGGAAATACTGATATTCCAGTGAACGGCAATCCAGACGGATCAAGCTGCCTGCTTTACCGAACACAGAAGCAAACTGGTCCATGATACCGCAGTTAACACCGCAGTAGTTGTGTTCTGTTGCCTGGCCCACTTTAGCCAATTCAAATTTATCTATTTTGTTTTCACCGAACAGTTCGTTCAATGCGAAAGCATACGTACTTTCCAAAGCAGCAGAAGAAGACATACCTGCACCCAGAGGCACATCACCTGCAAAAGCAGTATTGAATCCCTTCACGTCAACGCCACGTTTAATCATTTCACGGCATACACCGAAAATATATCTTGCCCAGCTGGCACGTGGAGCATCCTCTTCGTTCAGACCAAATTCTACATAGTCTTTCAAGTCGATAGAGTAAGCTTTAACCTTGTCAGTGCCGTTTGGTTTGATTTCAGCAATCATGCCTTTGTCTACGGCTCCCGGAAATACGAATCCACCGTTGTAGTCAGTGTGTTCGCCGATCAGGTTGATACGGCCCGGAGAAGCATATAAAAATCCAGTAGTTCCGTCAAAGTGTTTAATGAAGCGACTTCTTACGTATTCTGTATCCATGATATTTATATTTTAAAGGTGAATAATAATAATATAGAGAATTATGATTTCTGATTTCTGAATTATGAGCTATGAACAATTCATAATTCAGAAATCAGAAATCGAAATTTATTCCACAGGAATATCCTTGTTTACATTTTTGCAACCTACCAGACCGTAGAACAGCAGGTAAGCAAGTGCGGCGATGATAACCCAGTAGCTAGGCATGAAACCGGCGATGTCAGCTACCCAACCTTGGATAACAGGCAGGATACCTCCACCACAAACCAGTACCATAAACAGACCGGAAGCAGCAGCCAGATATTTTCCTAATCCTTCTACTGCAAGGTTGAAAATACCACCCCACATGATAGAAGTACAAAGACCTACTAATACCAAATACATAGCGTTGATAGGTACTTCAGCAAAACCGAATGACAAACCGCCGGTAGCACTCTGTTGAAGTACAGGCAGGTTAACCAATGTTCCGGTAGAAGAGAAGATAGCAAGGAATACTAAAATCAAACCCAGTGCAGATGTAAACGTAAGCATCGCTTTACTGGAAATTTTAGCACCGAGTGATGCGCCGGCCAGACGACCGATCAGCATTAAGAACCAATAAGTTCCTGCCACAAAACCGGAAATAGTAGAAGCAATGCCTGCTCCGCCTTTTTCTACGGGGTCTGTCAGGAATAGATTCAAAGTACCCGGTACACCAACTTCAATACCTACATATACAAAGATTGCAATAGCTCCCAGGATGAAATGACGGAACTTTAAAGCACCCTTCATCAATTTGCCGATAGGTTCTGTTGCAGCATTGGCATTAGGTTCGGGGATTTGTACAAACAGAAGTACGAAGAAAGCGAAAGCGAACACAGCCATAGCAGTGTACATCACAGGGAATATTTGAGAAATAGTGGCTTTTTCGATAGATCCGGCGATCAGGATACCTACAAACATCGGAGTAATGGTAGCCATTACAGAGTTGAAAGATCCACCTACCTGGATAAGCTGGTTACCTTTGTTACCTTCACCACCCAGTTTGTTCAACATCGGGTTTACAACAGTGTTAAGCAAACACATAGAGAAACCTGCTACGAATGCACCAATCAAATAAACGGCAAATGCCATTTCCGGGCTTGAATGACCGGATAAGAATTGGATACCTACACCAATGAAACCGATAGCTACTGCGATCAGTGCTGTTTTCTTATAACCCACGCGTTGCAACAGGATACCGCTCGGAATACCCATTACTGCGTATGCAATAAAGTTTCCGAAGTTTCCCAGCATACCTAATGCGTTTGATACGTCAAACTGGTTTTTCAACACGATACCCATAGGAGCAGCGAGGTTGGTAACAAATGAAATCATACCAAAAAGGAAAATCATCGTAATGATTGCAATGATTTTACCGTTCTTTTTTTCTTGTGTCATGGTTCAAAAAAAATGTTAGTTTATAAAATTAGGTTAGTTGTTTTTTCAAATCTTATTCTTCCACTGCAAATTTGTAGACAGTGATCTGTTGGTATTCATCACCCGGCAGCAAAGTAGCCGATGGGAAATGCGGTTTGTTCGGGGTATCCGGGAAACACTGTGCTTCAAAGCAGATAGCGCTTCTTGCAGGGAATGTAGCTCCGTGTGCGCCTTCAAATCCATTCAGCCAGTTGCCTGTATAGAGTTGCACGCCGGCTTCGGTGGTATACACTTCCATGATACGGCCGCTTTTTGGGTCTTTGCAAGTAGCAGCCAAGTCGAGTGAGCCGCTCTCTATCTTGTTCAGTACATAGCAGTGGTCGTAACCGGCACCGAAAATCAGTTGCTGGAATTTGTCATTGATACGTTCGCCTACGGTATGCGGAGTGCGGAAATCCATCGGAGTACCCTCTACTTTGGCAATTTCGCCTGTTGGGATAGAAACCTCGTCGATAGGCGTATAGAAATCAGCGTTGATAGTAACGATGTGGTCGTTGACGGTAGGAGTAGGAGTGGAGATACCGGCGAGGTTGAAGAAACCGTGGTTAGTCAGATTTACGACTGTGGCTTTGTCGGTTGTTGCGCGGTATTCGATAGTCAGTGCGTTTACTTCGTTTTCCAGGCGGTAGGTCATTTCTACTTCCAGGTTGCCGGGGAATCCTTCTTCGCCATCGGCAGAAACATAGTTGAATTGCACTGTGCTCTCGTCAAGTTGTATAGCGTCCCATACACGAGCGTGGAAACCGGTAGGTCCTCCGTGCAGGGAGTTAGGTCCGTTGTTGATTGTGAGTTCATGTTCTTCGCCGAACAGAGTGAATTTCCCTTTGGCGATGCGGTTGCCGTAGCGTCCGATAGTAGTGCTTAGGAAAGGTTCCGGGCTGTTGATGACGTGGTCGATGCTGTCGTGTCCGAGGATTACATTGGCATACTTACCGTTTTTGTCCGGTACCATGATAGAAAGAATGGCGCATCCGTAATTGGTTACAGCTACTTCCATTCCCTTTGTATTTTTGAGGATAAATAAATCAGTTTTCTTATCATTTATATCCTTTTGGAAATCTTTCCGGCTGAGCCCTGATAGATTCCCTTCTGTTGGGAATGTGTTATTCATGTCTGGTATTATTAAAAATTTCCTGCAAATAAAGGGAAATTCTTTCTTTCTCACAAATTATTCCGACTAAATATGACAGGTACTTTAGGAAAGTTTAGCTTTATTACTTCATGTTCTTTCGGATACGCAAAGCAAAAGAATCTTTCTTAAATGAATTTTCATCCTCCTTTTCTTAAAAACTGAACAATTTTTTGTATGTTTGTTCCCGGATTGTAACAATCCGAGCGAATTTAATCTAGGTTTATAACAAGAAAAACAAAAATGTATCCATTAAAATTCGAACCAATTCTGAAGCAGACGCTTTGGGGGGGCGACAAAATTATTCCGTTCAAGCACTTGAACTCTGACTTGAAAGGAGTAGGAGAAAGCTGGGAGATTTCCGGCGTTGAGGACAATGAATCCGTTGTGGCTAATGGCCCGGATAAAGGTTTAACCTTAGCCGATATGGTAAGAAAGTATCGTGAGGAACTGGTTGGTGAAGCGAATTATGCTCGTTTCGGCAACAAATTTCCGCTACTCATTAAGTTCATCGACGCCAAACAGGATTTGTCAATCCAGGTACACCCAACAGATGAGTTGGCGAAGAAACGCCATAATTCGATGGGAAAAACCGAGATGTGGTATGTGGTAGATGCCGACAAAGGAGCTAAATTGCGTTCAGGATTCTCTGAACAGATTACCCCGAAAGAATATAAAGAACGCGTGTTGAACAATACGATTACCGACGTATTGCAGGAATATGAGATCCATCCGGGTGATGTGTTTTTCCTTCCTGCCGGACGCGTACACAGCATCGGGGCAGGTTCTTTCATCGCCGAGATTCAGCAAACCTCTGATATTACTTACCGTATCTACGACTTCAACCGTAAAGATGCGAATGGCAAAACCCGCGAACTTCACACCGACTTAGCCCGTGAAGCCATCAACTACGAAGTGTTGGATGACTATCGCACTAAATACGAACCGTTGAAGGACGAACCGGTAGAACTGGTTGCCTGCACCTACTTTACGACTTCTCTGTATGACATGACTGAAGAAATCAGTTGCGACTATTCCGAACTCGATTCATTCGTGATCTTTATCTGTATGGAAGGATCCTGCAAGATGAGAGACAATGAAGGAAATGAACTGACTGTTAGTGCTGGAGAATCTATTTTGTTGCCTGCAACTACACAAGACATCACAATCACTCCTGAAGGAGGAAATGTGAAATTGTTGGAAACATACGTATAAGAGATTATTATACAGAATTAAAGTCATCCGACTTTGCTCCATTCTAGTGATGGACAAAGCCGGATGACTTTTTTTATTACCAATAGAGTAAAAAAGGCAGAGAAGTCTTTAACTATATTTATCAGAAAGTTTGCGTTGAAGACACAAAAAGATTCGTTCTTTTGCCACTTGCCAAGTGGCATAATATATAAAATAACTAGTGATGCAAATGATGAACAAAAATGGATTTAGCCGGTGTGCGGAATTCTACATCGGTCGTTTGCGAAAGGAGGGACGGCATTCTACGGCGCATGTCTACAAGAATGCCCTCTTCTCTTTCAGCAAATTTTGCGGCACGTCTAACGTGTCGTTCAGACAGATCACCCGTGAGCGTTTACGGCGTTACGGTCAGTATCTTTATGAGTGTGGCTTGAAGCCCAATACGATTTCTACGTATATGCGTATGCTTCGTAGTATCTATAACCGTGGAGTGGAAGCGGGCAGTGCGCCATACGTTCCGCGATTGTTTCATGATGTTTATACAGGTGTGGATGTCCGCCTAAAGAAGGCTCTACCTGCTACAGAACTGCATAAGCTTCTGTATGAAGATCCCAAAACGGAGCGTTTACGTCGTACGCAAGCTATCGCTGCTCTGATGTTTCAGTTTTGTGGAATGTCATTTGCCGATTTAGCCCATTTGGAGAAGTCGGCTTTGAATCAGAATGTGTTGCGATACAACCGTATCAAAACCAAAACTCCGATGAGCGTGGAAGTGCTGAATACAGCAAAGGAAATGATTAACCAGCTCCGTAGTAAGGAAAGTTCTCACCCCGATTGTCCGGATTATCTGTTTGACATTCTTCGTGGGGATAAGAAACGGAAAGATGAAAGAGGTTATCGGGAATATCAGTCCGCTCTTCGTCGATTTAATAATAATCTGAAGGACCTGGCAAGAACCTTGCATTTGCAATCTCCTGTCACTTCCTATACGCTTCGTCATTCCTGGGCAACGACTGCGAAGTATCGGGGAGTCTCCATTGAAATGATTAGTGAATCATTGGGCCATAAATCTATAAAAACCACACAAATCTATTTGAAAGGCTTTGAGCTTAAAGAACGTACGGAGGTAAATAAAGGGAATTTATCTTACGTTAGAAACTGCTGTGTAGGCAGAAATAAAAGCGTAAAGTTCTAATAATCAGAACTGATATATGTGTGTTACTTCTTAGGTAACGGAACTTAAATTTGACGCAAAGATAGACAAAAACATAAATAGTAAGCAAATATTCTTCCATTTTTTTTCGTTTTATCTAAAATATAGGAAAAAAACTATCCGAACATGAAATAAGATTATTTTCATGCCCTATACTTTTTATTGCCTAATCTCTGGATTCTTCCCGTTGAGTATTAGGCTGTTTCCTTCTTATGCCCTATTTCTATATGTGATTTCCATTTTTTGTTGAGATGTGTGCCTTGTGTATGTATTGTCCGTTACCTAAGAAGTAACGGAAGAACATGAGGTAAAAAAACATGATTTTAACAAAGCCGAAATCAATTAGTGCTGGGCCTAGCGATGGGACAGGGGAAGGCGTAGCACACTCTAAACGCTGGTATGTTGCTCTGGTTCGTATGCATCATGAGAAGAAAGTAGCCGAACGTTTAGATAAAATAGGGATTGAGAATTTTGTTCCTGTTCAGCAGGAAATTCATCAGTGGAGTGACCGGCGCAAGATGGTTGAGTCTGTCCTTCTTCCAATGATGGTGTTTGTACACGTTAATCCGAAAGAACGCAAAGAAGTTCTAAGTTTTTCTACAGTGAGCCGTTATATGGTGATGCGTGGTGAGAGCTCTCCAGCGGTGATTCCAGATGAGCAGATGGCTCGTTTTCGTTTCATGCTCGACTATTCAGAGGAAGCTATTTGTATGAACAGCTCTCCTTTGGCACGTGGTGAGAAGGTTCGTGTTGTGAAAGGACCTCTGACCGGGCTGGTTGGTGAACTGGTTAATGTAGATGGCAAAAGCAAGATTGCCGTCCGGTTGAATATGCTGGGATGCGCTTGCGTGAATATGCCTATTGGTTATGTCGAAGCTATCTGCGAGAAAAACTAGTACTCGTCATCATTTATCCACAAATTACATGAATATGAAGTTTTCTTGTGCTTTTGCACTGATATTCTCTTTCTTCTTCTTTTCAGCTTGTCAATCCTATAAGAAAGTACCTTATTTGCAGGATGCGGAGGTTTTGAAACAGGTGAATACGCAAGTTTCCCCTGTTCAGGACGCAAGGTTGATACCGGGAGATGAGGTTTCCATTCTTGTTTCTACTTCCGATCCGGTTGTTTCGCAGCCATTCAATGCACAAGGCAGTACCTTTTTGTTGGATGACCAGGGAAATATCAATTATCCGGTTTTAGGTAAACTCCCTTTAAACGGATTAACGAGTCGCGAAGCTGAAAACCTGATAACGGAGCGACTGAAATCTTACGTGAAAGAAAGACCTACGGTAGTAGTCCGTATGTCCGGTTTTAAAGTTTCGGTTTTGGGAGAAGTGGCCTCTCCGGGTGTTTATCCGGTGGTGAATGAGCAGATCAATGTACTCGAAGCCCTTGCCATGGCAGGAGATTTGACTATTTATGGTGTTCGTGATAATGTGAAACTAATCCGCGAAGACAAGAACGGGCATAAACAGTTTGTTACACTCAATCTGAACGACGCGGATTTGTTATTATCTCCTTACTATCAGTTGCAACAGAATGACATCCTGTATGTCACTCCCAATAAAACCAAAGCACAGAGCGCGGACATCGGAACAAGTACCACGATGTGGATTTCGGGATTTTCCATCTTAGTGTCTATTGCCAGTCTGCTGGTTAATATACTTAGATGATCCTTACAACTCTCCATATTCTTTGATACAGTTAAAACACGGACATTTCTTCATCGGATTTAAATCATGATGGCCTACAATCAATGCTTTGGGGAATCTTTTCCTCAATTCGCGGAGCAAAGCGAGCAAAGAACCTCGTTGCGCCAATGTACGTGTGTCTTGGGGACGTCCGGCAATATCCAGCCCTCCTTCGTAACAAATACCTATCGAATGGGTGTTATGGTCACGGCAGTGTGCCCCGACCTTTTCCAGAGGACGGCCCTGGCAAATTTCTCCATCGCGAGTGATATAGAAATGGTAACCGATGTCACGGAACCCACGGTGTTGGATATGATCTTGTCGGCAAGCCTCCGCCGAAAGGAATTTTCCTTCCGGCGTGGCACTGCAATGAATGATAATCAGCGTAATGGTGCGCATGGGGCTACATACAACTTTGTACTCCAATCAGGCCTCCGATAGCGGTGGCAACGGTGATAATCACTTTGATAATGAAGCTCCACACGGAGCGGGGAGAAGATGAATTACTCATAAATAAGAGGTTTTAAATAAATTAATAATAGTTTTCTTATTCACCACAGAGTACACAGAATTTTTTCACCATAGATTATTCCTTTTCTCTGTGTCCTCTGCGTCCTCTGTGGTGAATCTACCTTAGGCAGCCGGGTCAGGCGCTTCACCGCTTCCGCCCGGATTTGGATTCGGCGTATTGCCTGAATCGGAATCTCCACCAGGGGTAGTTGGTTTCTGATACTCCGCTTGCTGCTTCAGTTGACTGTCGAGTTTCAGGTTGGTAGTCGACAAATTACCGGTGGCACGAGCTTTAAGACGCATACCTGTGATGTTTTTCTCTAACGAAAAATCTTCCAGCGTATCAGCCGCCTTACTGCGGATGCCTACCCCAAAGATGGCAAGGTCGTCGATTTTCACGCATTTGCCGTCGAGCAGCAATTCTTTGATGCAGTCTACCATGTCAGAAAGTACACCTTTGATGACACCACCGGAATACGGTGAATTGTGTTTCGACATGTGTTCGGCAAGCTTGGCCAAATCAAACGTCTCGTCGCTTACCGCACGGGCGAACCACTTGCCTGCGTTCAGGCCTTTCTGCTGTTGGTTTTGATAAATTTTGTAACGAATCATAAAACAATAAATTAAAGGGTTAAACATATTGTCCGGGGATTCTTTTCCCTTCCGACAATACAAAGATACTACCCTGAAACATCGATAAATCAATTGTTTGCGATTGCACACGATTGTTGTCAATTATATGTCGTAATGGTCGTTTATTCAATGGAAAAGCGTTGGTTATGTGGTACTATTTTGTTATTTTTGTAACTGTAAATCAAAATTTTATCCATTATGACCGAATTCAAAATACGTGCCTATGGGCGCATGGAACTGGCGCAACTTTATTCTCCGACACTTACCGACATTGCTGCTTATCGAAAAATGAAGAAATGGATCTCTTTATGTCCCGGACTTCTGCAACGTCTGTACGACTTAGGGTACGAATCAAAGCGTCGCTCATTCACACCGTTGGAGGTGAGAGTGATTGTGGACGCTTTGGGAGAACCTTGAAGAAGTTGAGAGTTGAGAATTGAGAGTTGAGAGTTGAAAAATGAAAGTGGGAGATGGAGAGAGGAATAGAGGCGGTTTGTGTGGGATAAAGCGGTGCTTTATGGTTGCTAAACCTATGCTTTACGAACGCTAAAGCGATGCTTTATTAAAATACAAGAAATACACTTTTACCCCCCTCTCCCTAACACACGCACACGTGCGTGCGCGTATAGATGCCTTTATCGTCTGCGTTGGTAAACAATCCCTTTTTAATCAGACGATTCAACCAGCCGAAAGCAGTGTTAGGTTTGATTTTCATGATTGTAGCCTGCTCCGACAACTGTGCACGGGTGAATTGGTTGCCCATTGCTTCGAAAAGTGCATCCCGGTCGGCATTGGCTCTATGCTTGACTTCTGTGGAGGGAAGAAAAGACAAGATATGCGTGGCATGACGATAAAGCGGAGTTACAAGCTCCAGGACCGCTTTAAAATCTTCAGCGGTGATCGTTACATCCCAACGGGTGATAATGCCGTCTTTGATATTATCAGTGGCAATCTCCTTATCAGGAGTAAGCAGATGGATAGAAGAATTCTTGAATTGGTAAGGTTGATCACATTCCAATGCACGTATCATAGCTACTTCTGCCATGATACGGCACGTGTTGACAGCCAGTCGGGCGATGGAACTGCTCATTTCGTTGTCGTTGGCAAGTCCCGAACGGAAGAACAAATCGGAAAAGAGAGCGTTGAACTCTTGCTTTTGCTCGTCGGTGAGCCGGAGCGTATGGACTCCATGTGTTTTCATCAGGTCGAGTTGCTTTTTCCATTCCAGGCCTATGTCTGTGAAGATAGCTTCCAGATCGGCTTCGCCACTTTCAAACTGATTGATCCATGCCCATATACCATGCATATAATAAAACAGTTGGCGCGAGAACAAGCCGTTCTCTGTCGAGGGAATAAGTGGTTTCACTTGTGCGGGCGTACCGGAAAGCAGGACGGACAGATAGCTTTTCTTTACTTCCCGGTATTCCTGGTCGGTACGCCGGTTGTACGACAAACGGTCATGGTCGAACGCTTTGCGGAGCGTGTCGCTCCAGTGTCCGTATTCCGAGCCGATGGCAGCAGAAATAGTATCTGCTTCCGTTTCGCAGATAAGTCCTGTGCCGTTGGCATCCATGATATTTTGCAGAATACCTGTTCCGGTGTTATTGCCAGAGATGAGAAACATTCTGTTTTTGGGCATTTGGGGAGCTTCCACTTTGCTACACTCTTTTCCCATGACGTCGTAGGCGGCTTTCTCTTTTTTGTAAGCCTTGACCTCTGTCGCTACTTGTTGGCGGATCTCGTCATGGATAGGTTCGACGAGCAGACGGATAAGCGAAAGAATTCCCTTACCCGAGGCAGAAGGAGCCACGATAAAACTTTGCAGGCAAGGAGACTGGAGTTTGCCGGCGTATGGACATCTCACATATCGTTCCATGCTGGCACCTATGGCAGTCAATGCTCCAATCAGCATGACATCACGCTGCGTAGGGCTGGTGGCATAGCTCATGATGAGCAAGAGGATTTTCGGCCAGTCCGCTTCGGGGAAAGTGGGCAATGGCTGGTTGGGGTCACTACCGTTCAGCAGCTCTTCGGATTCGTCCGGTTCGTCATTCTCCACCTTATTATATACGTGTGCGTGTGTGAGAACTTTGGACGGTGTATTTTCCGTATTTTCTGTATTTCTACGGTTGTTCATAACTTCCGTATTACAGAGTTTCACATTGGCCGTCTCGGCAAGATGGAAAGCCGTACCCAGGTGTACTTCCCCATGCCGGGTAGTGAGAGCATTGGAGAATATCCGTTCGGCATGTTCACGTTGGTACTTGGCGGACATCCGGCACAAACGGTGGAAAAACTCGCGTCCCGCTTCTCCGCAATCTGTTGCGATGGCAAACGCCAGTTGTACATATTCAGCATAGGTAGGAGCAATATCCGCTCCTGCAGTTTCAACCGCTTCAGTGAGGCGGCGTAAAGATTCAATATCAGTCATTATTTTGATTTATGATTTATAATTTATGATTTATGGTTATTCGTTGGTGGCTCTAAATAATGCTCCCGGGTCATGGCAAAGGAAGCAGGATCTCACAATGTCTTTACCGGAAAAGTCCACGCCTTTTTTCTTTTCTCCGAAAGGAGGAGGTGTTCCTGTACCATAGATCATCACAGTGTATAACATTGCTAACTTCATTTTTTCCGTAATACAGTTTGCGTCATCGGCCATGGGTAAATGATTATAGGGTATGAAGGCTTTTACGCCCCGTCCGCTAGGACTGATAAACGTGAGCACAGGGTGGAGAAGAGGATCATTGAACAACGTCTTACGCATCTCCACTGCTTCCTGATAGGAGGTGAGATAGTCTATATCTACTACTGTTAGGAGGGAAGGATCTATGAGGCATTTGCTGCTGCGACGCGAGAATGTACCACAGGGAGTCACGTATGGTAATAGTGATGCTTTTGCCGTCCGTATATCTTCGGAGTTGCGTACTTGTTCGGTCAGAACTTTGAGATTCTCGTTGCAGGTAATCATTTGAAAGACTTGCTCTACGGAGACTTCGCAGCAGGGAATAAGCGTAGGAGGAGTAACTAGTTGTCCGTGTTCGTCTTTAATGGGCGCAATGGGAGGCATGAAATAAGACATTCTAAAATCGTTTGTCATAACGTATCTAATTATTTGATTATCGCCTTGAATTTTCAAAACGCGGGGCGAAGGTAGGAATAGCTTTTAAATCAACTGTTCTGACATATCAGAACAGTTATAGGTAGAATCATGTATTATTTAATAACTTTAACAATTAACAGAATTACAAAAATGAAAAAGTACTCTCATGTAGCACTCGGTCTTTTCATCGCCGAGCAGTTTAAGAAAGCAGGTGTGAAGATAGCTCCCATGTGCGCTGAAATAGGTTTGGGCAAAGCTGTCTACTATGCAAAGGTTATAAAAGGGGAGACGTTCGTTTAAGCCATTTCACCCGTCTTTTGGCTTACTTCTATGACTGTCATACCAAAGAGGAATTTCGAGCCAAAGCAATTGAATGGGTCGACCGTTATATTGATTATCGTGAGAAACACGGGTGATGGGAAAGAAATTTAATCAATTGATAATAAAATAATGCAGGAAGTCCAACGTTTCAATAAAGTCCTAAAATCGTTTGTCCTTCTAGGGGACATCATCTTATTGAACTTGCTGTTATGGATGTTTACTTCGATCTGGGAAAACCGGTCTCTATTTGAGTATTCAATGCCTCTTCTCCAGAACATGGCTCTGATGACTTTATGTTATCTGGTTTGCAACATCCGTTCAGGAGTGATCCTTCATCGTCCGGTGGTTCGCCCGGAACAAATTATGCTTCGGGTGGCCCGGAATATGATTCCTTTTGTCTTGATAGTCTTTGGGCTTTCATACATATTCCATTTTGAATGTGTCAATCTGCGTCAGTTGGGGGTATTTTATATAGTTCTCATTATCGTTATCATTTCCTATCGTCTGACGTTCCGATCTATTCTGGAGCTTTATCGCAAAAGTGGGGAAAATGTCCGAAAGGTAGTGTTGGTGGGTAGCCATGAAAATATGCAGGAACTTTATCATTCCATGACGGATGATCCGACATCCGGGTATCGTGTATTGGGATATTTTGAAGATTTTCCGTCAGACCGCTATCCTATGAACATAGCTTATTTGGGACAGCCGTGTGAAGCTGTTGATTATTTGACTCGTAATGCGGGAAAGGTAGACCAACTTTATTGTAGTCTTCCTTCCGCCCGTAGTGCTGAAATAGTGCCGATTATCAACTATTGTGAGAATCATCTGATTCGTTTCTTCAGCGTTCCCAATGTTCGGAACTATCTGAAACGGAGAATGTATTTTGAAATGTTAGGTAATGTCCCGGTACTTTCTATCCGTCGTGAGCCACTTGAATTATTGGAAAATCGTATGATGAAACGTGGCTTTGATATTATTTGCTCGCTACTGTTTCTTTGTATCCTATTCCCGATTATATATATCATTGTGGGACTGGCTATAAAGATAAGTTCGCCTGGGCCTGTTTTTTTCAAGCAGAAACGAAGCGGGGAGGATGGTCGTGAATTCTGGTGTTATAAGTTTCGCTCAATGCGGGTAAATGCTCAATGTGATACATTACAAGCTACAGAACATGATCCTCGTAAAACCCGAATCGGTGATCTGATTCGTAAGACGAATGTGGATGAACTTCCTCAATTTATTAATGTCCTGAAAGGGGATATGTCTTTAGTGGGTCCCCGTCCGCACATGTTGAAGCACACAGAAGAATATTCTCATTTAATAAATAAATATATGGTTCGTCATTTTGTAAAGCCTGGTATTACAGGTTGGGCACAAGTGACAGGTTTCCGTGGAGAAACGAAGGAGCTTTGGCAGATGGAAGGACGTGTGCAACGTGACATCTGGTATATTGAGCATTGGACGTTTCTTTTGGATTTATATATCATGTATAAGACTGTGTATAACGTAATCCGCGGGGATAAAGAGGCTTATTAGGCGAAGAGTTGGAATTTGAATAAAGATTAAATCAATAGTTGTAAAATTACATGAGTAGGTGGTTATGAGAAAATTGAAACGATTGACTTTGGGTGCGTTACTTGCTTTTTTGCTGGTATCCTGCCAATCATATAAGAAAGTGCCTTATTTGCAGGATACGGCTTTTGTGAATGATACAGAACAGAGTGTTCGTCAGACAGGTGTGAAGGTTATGCCCAAGGATTTGTTGACGATTGCCGTATCTTGTTCTACTCCGGAACTGGCTGCACCTTTCAATCTGGTAAATTCGGGTACTGCTAATGGAACAGAGGGAAAGACGGTAGGACAAAGAACTGCATCATCTGCTCTACAGCAATATTTAGTAGATAATCAGGGGAATATCAACTTTCCGGTGTTGGGCGAGATTCATGTAGGTGGATTGACTAAACTTGAAATAGAAAATCTGATTATAGATAAGTTGAAGGTTTATTTGAAAGAAGCACCGCTTGTAACTGTACGTATTGTTAATTATCGGATTTCGGTATTGGGAGAGGTTACTAAGCCAGGAAGCTTTGTAGTCTCTAACGAGAAGATTAATTTGTTGGAAGCGCTCGCCATGGCAGGTGATTTGACTATTTATGGTATGCGTGATAATGTGAAATTGATCCGGACAGGACAAGATAACAAGCAGGAAATTATTACTATGGACTTGAATAAGGCTGAAACGGTACTGTCTCCTTATTATCAGCTGCAGCAGAATGATATTATTTATGTGACACCTAATAAGACTAAGGCTAAGAATTCGGATATAGGAACCAATATGGGATTATGGTTTTCTGCTACTTCTATCTTGGTTTCACTTGCAAATATATTGGTAATTTTATTAAATAAGTAATTAGTAATGAAAGAGAATTCGTATAACAATAATATGAGTGAATTAGACGAAGAGAAAGTAAATTATCAGGAAATTCTCTTTAAGTATATCATTCACTGGCCTTGGTTTGTTGCTTCGGTTTTAGCTTGTTTGATTGGTGCTTGGGTGTATTTGCATTTTCAAACTCCCGTATATCAGGTTTCTGCTTCTATCATGATAAAGAATGATAAAAAGAATGGTGGTGGGAATACTTCAGATTTAGAAAGTTTGGGATTAGGTGGGGTGATTACTTCTACGCAGAGTATTGATAATGAGATAGAAGTGCTACGCTCAAAAACAATATTGAAAGAGGTCGTAAATAATCTGGAACTTTATATTACTTACTATGATGAGGATGAGTTTCCTAAAAAGGAACTGTATAAAACCTCTCCCGTAATTGTGAATTTGACAGCACAAGAGGCGGATGAATTGCCAAATGCAGCTTTGGTTGATATGGAGTTAGCTCCAGAAGGTAGTTTGGATGTGAATCTAAAGATAGGCTTGAATGAATATAATAAGCATTTTGATAAGCTTCCGGCAGTGTTGCCTACGGATGCAGGTACATTTGGGTTTACATTGAAAGATTCTTTATCAAATGGGAAGATAGTAGGGCAAAGTGTAGTACGAAATATCAGCACTGTAGTTTGTCAGCCATTTGGAGTCGCAAAAGGATATCAGTGGGCATTGGAAATAGCACCTACTTCAAAAACGACTTCTGTAGCAGTTGTTTCATTGATGAATACGAATATACAGCGAGGACAGGACTTTATCAATAAGTTGATGGAAATGTATAATCGGAATACGAATAATGATAAAAATGAGGTTGCCGAAAAAACAAGAGAGTTTATCAATGAACGTATTAAGATTATTGATGAGGAACTTGGCACTACGGAGGATAAATTAGAAGCTTTTAAAAGAAATGCTGGATTGACGGATATCAGTAGTGATGCCCAATTGGCTGTATCGGGAAATGCCGAATACGAAAAGAAACGAGTGGAAAACGGTACGCAGATCAATTTAGTTCGTGATCTTAATAAATATATCAATAATCCATCGAATGAGTATGAGGTGTTACCTAGCAATATTGGTTTATCTGATAATGGGCTAACTACCCAAATAGATCGTTATAACGAATTGATTATTGAACGTAAGCGTTTACTTCGTACTTCTACGGAGAGTAACCCGATGATTGTAAATCTGGATACAAGTATTCGTGCCATGAAAGCAAATGTAAAAGCTGCTATTGATGGGACTTTACAAGGCTTGCTTATCGTGAAGGCTGATCTGGATCGCGAGTCCAGTCGTTTTTCCCGTCGTATCAGTGATGCTCCGGGACAGGAGCGCCAGTATGTAAGTATTGCACGTCAGCAGGAAATCAAGGCTGGGCTTTATCTGATGCTTTTGCAGAAACGTGAAGAGAATGCTATTACTTTAGCCGCTACTGCGAATAATGCAAAGATTATTGATGAGCCAGCAGCTGAAGGTGCTCCTGTTTCTCCTAAGCCTAGGATAATCTACTTAATTGCTTTAGTGGTAGGAGTGGGGTTGCCTGTTAGTATTATTTTTTTAATTGGTTTGACTAAATTTAAAATAGAAGGGCGTGGTGATGTAGAGAAGTTAACAAGTCTGCCTATTGTAGGTGATGTACCGTTGACAGAAGAAGCAAACGGTTCTATTGCTGTGTTTGAGAATCAGAATACTTTAATGAGTGAAACTTTCCGTAATCTCCGTACTAATCTTCAGTTTATGCTTGAGAATGATCAGAAAGTGATTTTAGTGACTTCGACAGTTAGTGGTGAAGGTAAATCTTTTATTTCTTCCAATCTAGCAATAAGTCTTTCTTTATTAGGAAAGAAAGTAGTGATTGTGGGGCTTGACATTCGCAAGCCCGGTTTGAATAAAATTTTTAATATTCCGAGGAAAGAGCAGGGAATTACTCAATATCTGTCGAATCCGGACAAGAATCTGATGGATTTCGTTCAGCCTTCGGATGTTAGTAAGAATTTGTTTATTCTTCCAGGAGGAACTGTACCACCTAATCCAACAGAGTTATTAGCTCGTGATAGTTTGGATAAAGCGATTGAGGTATTGAAAAAGAACTTTGATTATATAATTTTGGATACTGCCCCGGTTGGTATGGTAACTGATACTTTGCTCGTAGGTCGTGTCGCTGATTTGTCAGTTTACGTATGTCGGGCAGACTATACTCGGAAAGTAGAGTTTACCTTGATTAATGAATTGGCTGATAGTAATAAGTTACCTAATCTTTGTACTGTAATCAATGGTCTGGATCTTCAGAAGAAAAAGTACGGTTATTATTACGGTTATGGTAAGTATGGCAAATATTATGGCTATGGCAAGCGTTATGGCTATGGTTATGGAGAACAACATAGGGTAAAAGACGAATAGTTTGTTGAAAAAGATTTCGTTGTGATATGATATTTCACGATGACGAAAACATCGTTTTATAGAATTGCAGATGTAAGGTAAAGATTAGATTGATTATCTTTTGAACGAACAACTTACCACAGCCATTCGAATTTTTAAAGCTTGTCACTACATAAGTTCTTTCAGTGTTAAATGCCACTTCTGTCAGTGAATATTACAAAATAATTTAAAGCTCAAAACTGGCTGTGATACCTGCAAGGGCATTATGACCATATAGTAAAATAAAAGTCTTTTTATTCGAAGGATAAAAATCTGATTATGCCTACTCAAAACTCAATTGCAAAAAATACTTTATTTCTCTATGTGAGAATGCTTCTTTCACTTACTGTATCTTTATATACAGCTCGTGTTGTTCTTGATGTCTTAGGGGTAGACGACTATGGTATTTATATAGCAGTAGGAGGAATAGCTGGTTTTATGAGCTTTGTCAATAGCGCATTGGGCAATGCTTCTACCCGTTTTATCATGTTTGCATTAGGAAAAGATGATAGGTTGAATATGGAGAAAACCTTCTCTACTTCACTAACGGTTCATATCATTTTGGCTTTCCTAATCGTTGTCTTAGGTGAAACGGTAGGCTTATGGTTTTTACATCATAAAATGGTAATACCTGTCGAACGTATGTCTGCAGCGATATGGGTATATCATGTATCTATCATTACCGCATTTTTTACCATTACACAAGTGCCTTTTACAGCCACAATCAATGCTCATGAGCACATGTCTGTATATGCATTTGCCTCCATTATAGAGTCCATATTGAAACTGACTATTGTCTTTTTATTAACAGTTTTCCAATACGATAAGCTTATTGTGTATTCTTTATTGTATTTTGCTGTGACGCTATTTATGCTGATGTTTTATCGTTTCTATTGCCAGAAACATTTTTCTGAAACGCATTATAAACCTCGACTATATGATCGCAATGTTTTTAAGGAAATTAGTGTATTCTCTGGATGGAGCTTACTAAATTCTAGTGGTATAGCTTTTATTGGGCAAGGTGTTTTACTACTATTAAATATATTTTTTGCTCCTGCTGTAGTATCAGCTAGAGCTATTTCTCTCCAAGTAAATGGGTTGGCAATGCAGTTTTCAAATAATTTCAAGGCAGCAGCAAATCCTCAAATTGTCAAGCGATATGCCAATAACGAAGAGGATAGTGCAAAGTCACTTGTGCTTAAAACTGCAAAATATAGTTGTTTTCTTATGTGGTTTCTTGCATTGCCTATTTGTCTACTAGCGTCTCCCTTATTGCATGTATGGCTCAAGATTGTACCTCCATATACAGTGTTGTTTATTCAATTTGTTGCGATACAAAGTTTGTTTTCCACTTTGCAATCTTCTCTGTTTATGGCTTTTTATGCAAAGGGGCGTTTAAAAATAAATACCATTTTTACTACACTTATTTATTTTATACAGTTTATTGTTGTCTATATCCTATTTGAATTAGGTTATTCTCCTATATCTTTGTCGATAGCTAGTTTACTGACAGATGTGCTTTTGGGAGTTGTATTGCAGCCTATCTTGTTGAATAGAATGTTGGGATACTCTTTGCCTGATTTATTGCAAGTGTTCATTCCATGTGTAAAGATATCATTTTTCTCTGCTATTTTACCACTTATACTCTATTGCCTTGTAGATGTCCATACCATTATAGGTTTCTTTATTATTGGATTTTCTTGTGTGGTTAGCATCGCTCTTACTGTTTGGGTTTGTGGATTGGAAGAGGAGATACGACTCAAGGTTTCGGAAAAGATTCGAAATCTTGTTTACAGCTATATTCATAAGTAAGTTTTTTAATGATGAAAGTAGTATAAATAATCTACAAGATTCTGGTGCTTTATTAAATGCAGAATTGTTTTTTTAATGTCTTGGAAAGTAATCATATGAAAAAAGTATCAATTATTATACCTGTTTATAATGTAGAGGCATATATTGAAGATTGTATTGCTTCTGTAATGGCTCAAGATTATGAACAGTTGGAAGTCTTGGTGGTTGATGACTGTACACCTGATCAAAGCATCTCTATCGTGGAAAAAATGATTAATGCTTATGAGGGATCGCATACTTATCGGATTATCAGGCATGTAAAGAATGGCGGGTTGTCTGCAGCTCGTAATAGTGGGCTACATGAAGCGTTGGGGGAACTAATCTATTTTTTAAATAGTGATGATTATATCTGCGAAAGGGCTATTAGTAGCTTGGTTGAGCTTTACAATCAAACACAGGCAAGTATTGTAGTTGGTAATTTGAAGATAGTGGATCATCAGACTGGGGAGGTGGTACGTAATTCTATTCAATTGCCACTTTCTTATTATTTCTTTGATTCTTTGAGAGATTTGTATGCTTGTCGTGAGATCGTTGAAATGGATTTGAATGGAATAGCTTGGAATAAACTTATAGAGAAAAACTTTTTGTTGGAGAATAATTTATTCTTTGATATTGGTATGCTTTTTGAAGATGATATATGGAGCTATAAAGTATATTGTTGTAAACCTAAGATTGCAGTAAGTAGTATCCCAACTTACGTATATAGAATGCGTCCTAGCAGTATTATGACAACATTTACTGAACACCATTTTTATTCTTCTGTGAAGTGTGCTGATATTGCTATTCTTTATGGACATCATGTGCAACAATCTTCCGACCATTGGTTTGTAATAAATGGAATAGAACGTTATATTATTGGAGCGTTGTACAAATCC
This sequence comes from Bacteroides sp. AM37-9, assembly GCF_003603455.1. Classification (NCBI taxonomy): domain Bacteria; kingdom Pseudomonadati; phylum Bacteroidota; class Bacteroidia; order Bacteroidales; family Bacteroidaceae; genus Bacteroides; species Bacteroides sp. AM37-9. The sequence continues at coordinate 21,616 of NZ_QTNF01000013.1, forward strand.
TTTGATAAGGTGAAATCAAAAGATACATATAGTAGACTTTATCGCAGGTATAGAAAAAAACATAGGCCTTCTTTTGAATTGTGGAGTAATCTTCATGTACCATTAGCTACTAAGGTGAAAAGTTTACATTATTTGCTACCGTGTATATTGGGTGAGAAGCTCCTTTTGTGTTTTTTGAAGCGGCAGCAGAAAATAATGCGAAAACTCTATCCTCATCAAGCTGCTCTTCCTACTATTGAGCTAAGTGATTCTTTTTGGAATGAAATTGAATAAATTGTACAATGAAAAGGAAGATAAATAAAATATTACGTATGATAAGGAATTCTTTTATAGAGTTCCTCCAACGCCCAGTAGTAGTGAATGCTAGTTTAAGCATTGATAAAACGGGTGAGGTGTATCATTCTAATTGGGGAGATGATATTAATTCTTTTTTTCTGGAAGCGATTTCTTTGAGGCCTGTTGTGTTGTATCATGAATGTATATTAGCCAAATTATTTAAGAGAGATAATTATGTAGTGATAGGTAGTACTATAGATATGTTGGTCAATCGACAATCTATTGTTTGGGGTGCAGGACTCATTCAAGAAAACCCTTGTAATTTAGTAATGCCTAGGAAAATTTGCGCCGTTCGTGGTCCAAAAACACGTGAAGTGTTGTTGAAGCATGGGATAGAGTGTCCAGCTATATACGGAGATCCGGCTTTGTTGTTGCCTATCTATTATCGACCTCGTACACGAAAAAAGTATAAGTTGGGCATTATTCCTCATTATACGGAACTGTCTTTGCTTCCAGAACATTTATTAAATAGTGAGGATGTATATGTAATTAGAATACAAGGTTATCAGCATTGGCTTGGTTTTGTGGAAGAATTGAATGCTTGTGAGTATATTGTTTCTTCTTCTTTACATGGATTGATTTTGGCAGAAGCGTATGATATACCTAATTGTTGGATGGAGCTTGAATGTGCGCAACAGCGTTCACGTTTTAAATATGATGATTTCTATGCATCTATAGGTAAACAGATTGTCTCGCCTTTTGTAATGAATAAAGAGATGACGGTTCAACAACTCATAGAGCAATGTCAACAATGGTCTCCTGGAACAATAGACTTACAGCCACTTTTGAATGCATGCCCTTTTGAACTTAAAATAACTCTTTGAGTTCAAAAAATCTAAAATCATAAATTGTACAATAAAAATGCAGAAGATTATTATTCAAAGTATAGAAAAAGAATTGCCCAATCGATTACTTTATAGATTGACAGTAGGCGACCAGCAAGAAGAAGCACATATTGAAGTAGATAAGATGTATGCTGACTATTTGGTGACTGATAGAATAGATTCTTTGGTTTGGGGACTATTGCAGTTTGCTATAAACAAAGGATATGATATTGAATCTGCTCTTCCTATTACGGAGGATCTTTGGTATAATTTGGAGATGAATCTTATAGATCCGTTGGCTGCTAATCCCGGGATGCATAGAATACATATTCAGGCTCCTTTAGTGCCTGTCATGAATCATGCGGGAATAGTAGCCACCGGCATTTCATGCGGTGTGGACAGCCTGTACACTATTGCTACCCATGGGGAGAATGTGCCTAAGCCCTATCGCCTTACTCATCTTTGTTTTTTTGATGCAGGTTCGCATAATACAGGATTACAAGATGATTCATCAACAAAACTATTTCAAGGACGTATGGATTTGTGCCGACGTTTTGCCGAAGAATATAACTATGGCTTTATACTTATTAAGAATGATGTTTATGAATTACTGAATAGACACGGGGGATATTCTCACGTAGAGAACCATACTTTTATGGCATTATCTTGTATTTATGCATTACAAGGAGCATTTGCTAAATACTTCTATTCAGCAGGTTGTAGCATTAGAGAATTTTCTTGTGTGAAATCAAAGGAAAATTTTCGGCTGGATGCAGCGCACTATGATATACTTACATTAAATTCAGCGTCTATTCCAGGACTTGATTTTATTTCAACAGGGGGGAGTCTGGATCGAATTGCAAAAACAAAAACTATAGCGGATTATGATCCTGCATATAAATATTTGAATGTGTGTGTTACTGCTGTAGAGAATGATTCTACTTGTTTTAAGTGTGTGCGTACAATGTTGACTTTAGATGCTTTAGGAAAACTGGATAAATTTAGTGCTGTTTTTGATGTCCAGTATTACATGAATCATCGAAAAAAATATATTGAAAGAATGTATGCTGATGGTAAGTTTGGGAATGATGAATCTTTATTATTATTATTTCCTCTATTCAAATCAGAGTTAACTATTAGGGTGAAGATATCGGCTATTATACATAAAGTTCAAAATGCTGTTCGATGTAGAATCTTTAAGAGATGAATAAAATGCGCAAACGAAATGAGTGGGATGTGTTAAAGTGTCTGGCAACGCTGCTGGTTGTCATAGGGCATATTGTGATTCTTTACAAACAAGGGGGGAGTTTTCCGGCAATGGAGAATCGCTATTTGGCTATGTTTGCTGATGTGATTTATTTGTTCCATATGCCTCTGTTTGTGACAATCAGTGGGGCTGTATATGCCATCGGTAAGCAGTCGGGGAAATATCAAGATTTCAAAAGTCTTTTGGTGAACAAGGTTAGGCGCTTGCTTGTGCCCTATTACTTTGTGGCTTACTTATTTGTGGTTCCCACTATCTTGGGGCTAGAAATGAATCGGTTTGAAAGTAATATCGACTATTTTATAGAAATCTTTCTAGGAACTAACTGTAGACATCTTTGGTATCTCTGGGCTCTGTTTTGGATGTTCATAATTGTACGCTTTTGTAAAGGAAGATATTTGGGTAATACTATTTACTGTTTGACTATTGCGATGATACTCTCTGTGGGATGTAGTTATTGGGTGGGTACAGATTGGTTCAGCTTTCGGATGGCTCTGCATTATCTTCCTTTTTTCTTCTTAGGTGAATGGTTAGTCGCAAAAGGTAGAATTTCTATGAAGATGTGGAAGCCTGTGACTTTGGTGTTATTGTCCGGCTGTGTACTGAAATTGACGGATAGTAGGTGGATGGATTCACTTTTTAGTCTTTGGATGAATGTCGGAATTGTAGTTGTTATTTGCTTGTTTGTTCGCAAGGTCAGCGTCGAAAAGTTTTTTTCCCACTCCTTTAATGTTCTCATTCTTCGGGATAGTTTTGGAGTTTATCTTTTTCATGTTCCCGTCATCTATATTATGGTATCGTATCTTCAAAACTATCCTATTTATGTGTTACTTCCGTTGGTGGGAGTTGTTTCTATCATAGGCAGTCTATTTTTTACAATGATTTTACGAAAAATGAGATTGCAATGCTTGATGGGTGAATAATGTTTGATAAATGGATAAAAGAATGTACAAATTAGATTTTCTATTCTTAGTGGAAAATGCCAATTTGCGTGGGGGGACTGAAATTCAAACGATTAATATCACCCATGCATTGATAGAAGCGAATTATCGAGCACGTGTTTTATCCGTTGTCCCTTATTCTGGAGGTGATGATGTGATTGTTTCCTTTGACTTGAAATCTTATCGGATGTATGAGAAGCAGAAGAAAAATCCAATCAATGATTTGTGTGCGGAAAGATTTTCTGATGCTTGTCTGGCTAAGTTACTACGAGTATTCATAGCAACGTGTCAACCTAAAGTATTGGTGAATGAGACATATGAATTGATAACAGCTCTTCCCTTTGGAGAGCAGTGCCGGATTGTACAAGTCTTTAATTGGTCGATTTTGGGTTATGAAGAATCTATTTTGCAGATCATTCATCAAAAGCATGGATGGATGCGTTTTCTTTCAATGAAAAAAAATGTCCGACAAGTTACAAAACGCCATGCGGCTATTGCTTTATGTAATGACTTGATTGTGTTGACAAATACTGCCAAAAAAGAATTAAAGATGGTGAATCATAAAATAAAGGAAACTCAGATAAGAGTGATTGCCAATCCTTTGAGAAAGAGTGATGACGCAAAAAATATCTCTTCTCTAGACAATCGAAATATTGTTTTTGTGGGTAGGCTAAGTTTTGAGAAAGGGGTTATGCGTCTGCTGCATATATGGCAAAGTATATCTAGGCAATTTCATGATTACACGCTTTCAGTCTACGGAGAAGGGGATGCCAAAGATCAGATGGAACAATATATTCAGGAGAATGGCATGAGAAATATTCGTTTTTGTGGGTTTGAACAAGATTTGTCTAAAATCTATCTTTCTGCCGATTTACTGCTATCCACCTCTGAATCGGAAGGTTTTGGCTTGGTGTTTATTGAGGCGTTTTATTATGGAGTACCTGTAGTGTCTTTTAACTGTCCTGTTTCTCCAAAAGAAGTGATTGCTGATGCTGGTGTATTGATAGATTGTTTTGACGAGCAAGCGTATGCCACTCAAGTGATGACATTGCTTCATGATAAAGAAAAACTAAGGATGCTCCAACACAAAGCTGTGGAGAGGGCTAGATGTTTTTATCAGAGTCGGATTGTAAGTCAGTGGGTAAAATTGGTAGAATAATGAAAAAATATTATATTATAATTACTCCTTTCTTTCCCAATAGTGATTCTTTTAGGGGAGCGTTTATATACGATCAAGTACGTGCTATCGCAAAGAATAGCAGCTATGAAGTGGTGGTATTTAAAAGTAAATCCATAACATCGGGAGAGAAAGATTACATGTATCGTGGTATTCAGGTTCACTTGTTTGACGATATTCAGATGCCTTCATATATATTGAATGGATTGACAAATGAAATCAACTGCAGTCTGTTTATGAAAGCTGTAAAGCGGTTGAATATTGATCTTGATAATGTAGTCATAGCTCATGGGCATACGGCTCGCTTTGCTGCATTCCCATTAGCATTAAAGCGTATAAATCATAATATAACAACGTTGGTCCAGCATCATGATCCAGATCCTTTTAATATTAGAAATGGTCGTTTTGCTACAAAAAGGTGGAATGCCGTGTTTCGGACTTGGATGAGCACAAAGTTGTTTACCCAAGTGGATTGTCATGTTTGTGTGAGTCGTTTTGTAGAGGAATCGCTGCGTAAATTTCCTCATCCTACTGATTCTTTATACTTCGATTCCTACAAAAGGGTATTAAAGGTGGTAGGAAATACCCCCCCGGCAAATATAAAACATTCTTATGTTCTGTACAATGGGGTAGACTGCTCCATTTTTAATAGTGAAAGCCATCGTATACATCCTACATTTATAATAGGCTGTATTGCAAATTTTGTAGATTGGAAGGGGCAAGAGACACTGATACGTGCGTTGGATATTTTGAAAAGCAAACAGGATCAGTTGAAAATGATATTTGTAGGTTCAGGTCCTACCTTACAGGATTGCATGAACTTGGTTCAGGAATTGAATTTGACAGACATTGTTGAATTTAGGAAGGAGGTACATCATCATGAACTGGCGGCATTCTATCACAGTCTTGATCTGTTTGTTTTACCCAGTTATTTTGAAGGATTTGGTTGTGTTTGTACGGAAGCGGCAGCTTGTGGGGTACCTTATATGATATGTCAGGGACAAGGTGCTGCAGAGTATATACTGGAAGAAGAATCCGACCTTTGGACTTTTATTCCTAAAGACTACGAACAACTTGCTGATAGAATAGACTATTACAGGACGAATAAACCTATACAACATCTTTGTGAAACTTTCGATATAGATATTTTGATGAAACAATTTCTAAATTTCTTAGAATCATTATAAATGAAAAAGAGTATATTTTCGAGGCTTCTATCATGTAGCAAAATGCTATATCATGAATTGCATTACCTTCTTTGTATTCCTATTATTCAAGGTTGGTATGGCGGATTTTGGAATTATAGACATAAAATAAAATCGAATGGTGGAAGCGAGAATATGTATTATGCTTATCTGATGAGATATAATGCTTTTGTAGGACTTGGAGCTAACATACAGGGTACTCCTATGTTACCCCATGGCTTGAATGGTATACATATATCTGATGCTGCTACTATTGGTGAAGGTTGTGTTATTTTGCAACAGGTCACCTAGGCAGTAATACAACGAAAGGAAGTAAGCACTTTGGTTCACCTACAATTGGTAAACATGTTTTTATTGGAGCCGGTGCTAAAATCATTGGTAATGTTCGTGTGGGTGACAATTGTCGTATAGGGGCTAATTGTGTGGTGGTAAAGGATATGCCGGACAATTCTACGGCAGTACTTAGAAATATAGATATAATTATTCATGATATTTCCAGGGATAATTCTTTCAAAGGGATCTATCATTTCGAAGAATAAACTATTTGGAAGAATCAGACACTCACTATGAAACAAAAAATAGCTGTCTATTTACCTCTCTTTTGTTTGCTGAGTTATTGGTATGTGGAATTTGCCGCAGTTTTTTTGGCAGTGTTACTCACCGGAAATATATTCAAAATATTCCGAGGATTCAACAGAAAACATTTCCTATATTTATTATTGTTTGTGGGGATAGAGATGTTTATTATGGCTCTACTTGATTATGATATGCGTAAGTTTTTTGAGCAAGTGGGACTCGTGGTAACTACTGCTATCGGCTATCGTGCTTATTTCATCTATGTGCTCAAAAAGGATATTTCGTTCTTTGTGAAATGCTATTTGAATATGAGTGTGGTGATAGTAGGATATGCTTTGGTTGCTTATGCTTTAAACATAACCATTAGTGGAAGACTTGAAGGATGGGGTGGTGAACCTGGAGATATTGCTTTATTGATTCTTCCAGCATTGGTCTACTATTTTTATCATAAAGAAATTTCTATCCGCTGCGCTCTGACGGTACTTGCTTTTATGTTAGCTTCATCTACCGCCAGTTTTGCAGCTCTTTTCATCATTTTAGCTCTGTTTCTATTTGTATACTATAGAAAAAAATTTTTCAAACTGATAGTGGCAGCATTGGTAGTGTTTATGGTGAGCAGTGCTGTTTCCTCCTATCTTTCGGATAATAAATCTGATAACAATGATGCAGCTCTTAAGTTTAAAGAGACATGGGAGATGCTGCAAAGTAATCGTTTCAGTTTTTATGACCTTGAGACGTTAAATGCTAGTACCTATGCATTCTTGACAAATCTGTGTGTGGCAGAACAGGCACCTTCTCGTCTGTTTGGTACAGGGCTAGGAACACACCACATCAATTATGAAAAGATTTACCCTAGTAGGAGTACGACCTATCGACTATATGGATTGAATGCTAATGACGCTTATTCTTTATCTATCCGTGTATTTTCGGAATTGGGTATTCTGGGATTGTTCTTGCTGTTTGTCTTTATGTATAAGAACTTCAATTCGTTATCTTTATTTAGCTTTATGGCAATGAGTTATCTGGTAAATGCCTGTATTACTGGAGGACATTATACGGCAAATGGAGGAATGCTTTTTTTCGTATTCTTCTATTTTGCTGGGAAGTATGTGCAACAAGATGCTTTTTTGGGTGATAAAAAGAAAAATGAATGACAATGTATTAATAAAAACAATTGTAGAGTGAGATAAATAGTAATAAAAAATCGTGTATGAATAATAGAGATTAACGATGTATAGATTTGTATTTTGGCAAAATTGTTTGAGCCCTCATCAATTGCCTTATATTGTCCACTTGCTTGATGATGCCAGGGTAAACGAAGTAGTGATTGTGACGAACGAAGTGGTATCGGACGAACGTAAGAATATGGGATGGGATGTGACAGTCTTTCCTGGTCTTGAAAGATGCGATGTGAGGCTGTCCCCACCAAATAGTGAAATCCATGAGTTATTATCTAAACGACAAGAAGAGAGTATCCATTTCTTTTCTGGTATACATGGTTATCCTTTTGTTACTAAGGCCCTTGATATGAGTTTGAAATATGATGTCAAGAGAGGTATGATTTCCGAACGTCCTGATACGTTTAAGTTTGGGTTAGCCAATGGAAAACCTCTTTGGCTACATCGGATTCGTTTTTTTATTCAAGACCGGAAGTATGCTCGACACATACAATATGTATTTGCAATGGGTGACGATGCAGTAAGCTATTTTCGCTCTGTATGGAAGTATTGGGAGGTTTTTCCTTTTGTCTATTGTACAAATAGACTGAAAAATATAGATATCTAGGAGTTAGAGATATTTCGGAGATACTATATATTATCTTTGTAGATTTATTGACTTGGTAGAAAAATCCGCAAATTATTCCTCATTTTTTTTCTTTCATCCTAAAAGGTTTGGCTGGGGATGGACCAGAATGGAAACGATGTCGCTATATTCAACTAAAAATAGCTTGGAGCAGTTGAAATGATCGGATATATGAATAAATTAACCATTCTTATCTGTTGATAAATTCGGCATAAGTAACGTGTTTGATAACGGAAAAAGTGAATCAACTTGCATCTGCTGTTTACTATTAAATTGATAATAGAGAGCCCATTCGAAATAAAAGGGAAGAGTGCATTATATTGATTCTTTGTAGTATTCTTTGTTGCATAGTCTACTACATGATGAGGTTAAAAGTGAAAAGACCTTGGTTTATCTTCTCTTTAGTTTATATATATTCTCACAAAAATAATTTTATGACAAAATTAAACTTATCATTCGTATTTGTAGGTAGTCTTTCTGTTCGGAAAGCTGCTTGGGATATTATTCAAGCTGTCAAGGATATGCCTGATATCGATTTAACCTTGATTGGTGATGGAGAACAAAGGGCGCTAATAGAGAAAGGTATTGCAGATTATCATCTAAGAAATGTAAAACTGTTAGGTACTCGCAACAATTCGGAGATTATGCAACTCATAGCAGATAAGGACGTTTTTGTGATGTCAAGCCATTATGATGGATGGGGTGCTGTAGTGAATGAAGCACTTACCTGCGGATTATATGTGATTTGTACTGATAGAAGTGGAGCTAGAGATTTGTTGGAAAGTACACAGAGAGGAATGATATATCATGCAGGCGATATTTCTCAATTGCACGAATGTGTTCAAAGGTGTATGGCGAATGCATATAAGATTCAGCATTCAAAAGAAGAGAGAATAAAATGGGCAGCGCGTAGTATTGATGGAAAGGTATTAGCTACTTATTTTATAGACTGTTTGCAAGGTTTAAAACCTACGAAGCCGTGGTAGGATACCTTGGTGTAATTATGAAAAAGTATTGCTAGTATGAGAATAATACATTATATTCCTACAATAGATAGAAACTCTGGAGGTTTGGGGGCATATATGCAGTTGCTTTCAAAAGAGTTGGGGAGGTTGGTCGATTTGCATATCGTTACGCATGAGTCAGAGAATATGTTGGAGATAGAAAATGCTACATTACATTTGATTGATGGTAGATTGACACATTTGTTGAAAGCAAAAAGGCAATTTGTAGTTTTATTGCAAGGGGTTTCTCCTGATTTGGTTCATGTGAATTGTTGTTGGACACCTCAATGTGCTTTGGTACAATTTTGTGCACAATGTTTAGGGTACAAAGTACTTTTAATGCCTCATGGGATGCTGGAACCTTGGATTTTAAAGAAAAATCGTTGGTTGAAAAAAGAACCTGCGTTATGGTTATACCAAAAGCGGGCTGTTCAAAGGGCTGATGTGTTATTAGCTACAGCAGAGAGTGAAAAGCAAAATTTGTTGCGTTTAGGTTGGAACGAACAAGTATACGTCATTCCTAATGGAATTGTTGTGGATGATATCGAATGTAAACAGTCTTGGAAACAAACAAAATGTATATTTTTCTTAGCATTGTTACGCCCTAATAAAGGGGCCCATCTACTGATAGAAGCAGTAGCGCGATTGAGAGATGAGATGAGGGGATGGAACATAGTGATTGCTGGTAAGGATGATGATCGATATGCTGCTTATTTGAATCAATTGATTGCTCAATATCGTTTGGAAGAGATGATTTTTCTCCCTGGAGCACTTTATGGAGAAGATAAATGGAATATGTATAGAAAAGCGGATTTTTTTGTACTACCTACACTTAATGAGAACTTTGGTATTGTAATAGCGGAAGCATTATTATGTGGAACTCCTGTAATAACTTGTAAGGGTGCTCCATGGAATGTACTTGTTGATAATCATTGTGGGTGGTGGGTAGAACGTTCTGTAGAAGATATTGCAGATGCTTTAAGTGATGCGATTGGATTGCAGGAAAATGAAATTAGAGAAATGGGTATGCGTGGTAGAGAGCTTGTACTGAATAATTATACATCAGGCCTTATGGCAAAACAAATAATTGGTGTATATAAATCATTGTTGTAATTGGGGGAATTTATAAAATGATTCAAGTTTTAATTCTATTTTTATCTGTATATTACTATTTGTCCGACTTCAAGTTATATTTGGTTTATATGCAGATGTTTGAAAATATAGGTACGCAATAATTATATTATTTAGCTTTTGATTTCATATTATGTAATACCTATTCAAAAACAGTAATAAAAGAATGGATAAAGTAAATTTAGCCGCATTCTCCACAGGTAATTTTGATAAGGGGGCAGGTGAACTAAAAATTATAACATGGTATTTTATTAATGCTTTGTTGGTACGTGCTTCTTGGAATCCCTTTATGAGCATAAAGATTATTTTACTTCGTGCTTTTGGTGCAAAGATTGGACGAGGCTTGGTAATAAAAAATAATGTAACCATTAAGTTTCCTTGGAAACTGACAATCGGAAATAATGTATGGTTAGGAGAACAGTGCTGGATAGATAATTTGGATTATGTAACCATTGGTAGTAATGTATGTATTTCACAGGGAGCTTTACTACTTACGGGAAACCATGATTATACAAATTCTTCTATGCCTTATCGAAATGCTCCTATCACATTGGAAGATGGGGTTTGGATTGGTGCCAGAGTGGTAGTATGTCCGGGGGTAATCATGCGTAAAAATTCTATTGCTTCCGTGGGTAGTGTGGTAACAAAAAGTACGGAGGTTAATGGTATTTATCAGGGTGTGCCTGCGGTAGTGATTAGAAAAAGGAAAGTTTGTGGACAAACAATTTGAGATAGAACATAGGTATATTGTTTTGTAATTTATTTTTGATAATGATTCTTGTTTATTAATAAATTGCATAAAAGGGTATTATGGTGACATATGTAGTGTTCCTTATATTGACGCACTGTAATGAAAGCGGCTTTTTCACATGAAAAGTTAGAGGAAAGATGCATCTTATTTCATGATGGACAAAATATACTCAAAGGGATAATTCAAGTGATTAGGAATTTTCAAAGATAAATTTTATGAAAGTATCTATAATAACGTCGTGCTTTAATCGTGCGGCGACGATTCGTGGTGCCATAGAGAGTGTTTTGGCGCAGGATTATAATAACATAGAGTTTATTGTTGTAGATGGGGCGAGTACAGATGGTTCGTTAGAGATTATTAGAGAATATGAAGGTCGTATCTCAACTATTATCTCGGAGCCCGATCATGGAATGTATGAAGCCATCAATAAGGGAATTCGTTTGGCTACAGGTGATGTAATTGGATTACTACATTCGGATGATTTCTTCTATGATAATGGGGTCATAAGCCGCATTGTGGAACACATGAAGACTACTCGAGCAGATTTTCTGTATGGTGATGGACTTTTTGTGAATCCTGATAATACAGACAAGGTGGTACGTAACTGGATTGGCGGTGATTATCGTTTATGGAAGGTACGTCATGGCTGGCTTCCATTACATCCTACTTGTTATATTCGCCGCGAGGTAATGATGAGACTAGGTCTTTATAACGAAAGTTATAAGATTGCTGCGGATAGTGAACTGTTGGTGCGTTATCTGATGACGGGCGGACTTTCTGTTACTTATTTGAAAGAGTATGTTGTACGTATGCGCATGGGAGGGCTTTCTACCGATAGTGCTAAGCGTAAGAAAATGTGGGGAGAAGACATTAGAGTGTACTCCTCTCACGGTCTATGGCCTACTCTGACTAAATTAGAGAAGATGGCATGGAAAGTACCACAGTTTGTGTTGGCATTATTGAAAGGATAATGGCAATTAAATGAGATTGGTTGTTGATTTGTGCAGAGCAACTAGCTATTTTCTAAAAATAGCTCCTGAAGATTATTAGCTTATAATATAACGATACATGTAGGTCCCTAATTTCATGCTACACACATGAATCCCCTACATTTTGCAGGTTGGGAAAAATACAGCGGTATATTCCTGATCTGTCCCCCTCATATTAGCAAAATGCTGATATGTATTCTAAATATATCAACTGTCTGTGAAGATCGTTGATATATTGTTTTTTAATAGTATGCTTGTTGATTAAAAATAATATTCAGATTTCTAGTTTTGTATTATAGAAAGGATTAGGATATTTATCCTTGCTTCGTGAGTATATGCGAAAGAATTCTGCTAAATATGGTATTTCTTGCATGGGGATATTTGGCTCCGTTACTCGTGGTGAACAACGTGAGGGTAGTGATGTCGATACTTGTGTTGAAATTTTCATTCTTAAATGTGGATAAATGAAATTTTATTTGTTTCTTTGCAATGAAAGCTTTATAATTTATCAGGTAGTGTATGATGGATACAGTAGAAATAGTGAAAATCTTAAAGAAGTTTAAGGCTGAATCTGCTCATAAATATGGGATTAAATCTCTTGGTATTTTCGGCTCATTCGCGCGTTGTCAGCAAAATGAAGCGAGTGACTTGGATATATTTGTCATGCTACAGGAATCTGATTATTTTATTTTGGAGAAAATAAAAGAGGAACTAGAACATCTGATACATTTCAAAGTTGATGTCGTTAATTTTAGAGATTCATTACGTGAGTCTTTTAAACAAAATATTTTGCGAGATGCGATCTATATCTAAAGCTTTAGTTATTGAATATCTGGAATTGATGATTGATAAATCAAATCTGGTAATAGAACGTAATAAATCAATAGTAAACGTTTATGACTTTTTGATTTCTCCTGAAAGAATGGAGAAATTTGATGCTGCTTGTATGCTTATTCAAGTGATAGGTGAGACGGCTAAAAAAATAGATGATTGGACGTCATCCAATTTATTCTGTAATTATCCAGATGTTTATTGGAGAGGAGTGTTTGGATGTAGAAATATTATTTCCCATGAATATGGTAATGTTGATTCGGAACAGATTTTTATAATTATAAAAAAGTATTTACCGGAATTAATTCTTTGTACGGTTAATATTGTAAAAGATGTGCAAGAGGGCAAACATGACTTATTATTCCATGAGAAATGAAAATGCTCCAAATGACTGTGACATCTTTCCTATCTCAAATTTCTAAAATACGCCCGCACCTTCCGCATAATCTTGATTCCCATCACTACGCCATCAAATACAGCCATACCGGTATTGAACGAACGCATGATTGCATCCGCCTTATTGGTTGCCGGAGCAAGTGGGGCGAATATTTCGCGTGTAGTAGCTGTCATGGCTTTTTTTTGAGCATGGATCTCATTTAAAAGCTTCTTTTTACGTTCGGCAATCTCTTCTAATGTAAATTTCTGCGGGGTCTGCGCATTCATAATTTATTTATTTGAATCAGTTAAAAATAAATTAGCGAGGAAGTTCACCATCGGAGAAATGATGAGCTGCTTGCGGAAAATAATAACCAGGGCGATGAGAACAACATTGATGCCTGCAATGATGGCGAAACTCGACATCAGGCCGCCCACTAAAGGCTCCAATATATAAGCAAGAGCAAAAAGCAGATAAAACAGAGCCACCATGCCAAGGATAATAAGTACTAATATCATAATTAACGTGGAAAAAAGTATGGTTAACTTCTCCGTCAATTCTAATTTGGTATATTCTTTTTGAAGCTCCAGATATTTCTTGAACTCGAAAAACAACTGCTGAAAATTCTCAATACTTTTATCGTCTGCAAACATGGTCGCTCTGTTTTTAGTCTTTGATTACTCACTTATTCTGCTATTTCTCCTTTCATCTCCGCAGCAATCTCATCAACGAGAGTTTCCATTTCGCTGCGATTCAGCTTGATTCCCTTTTTACGAAGAATCTCTGCGATTTTGTGACGGGTGTCTTCTCCTTTTTCAGGAGCAAATAAAATACCAAGGGCTGCGCCTACGGCTGCACCACCCAGAAAAGCTGCTAAAACATTCAATCCTTTCATAATGTATAATGTTTAAAATGATTATGATACAACAAATATAACATTTTTATGGAAAGGTTGTTCGTGAAAACTGAAATTTTTTGCTACGTTTTATAATTCTTTTTTTCTTTTATGGTTTAATCTTATTTAACTGACTTTCGTAGCTAACCTTTGAAGGTTAAGGCGTACTTTTGTTTTCGAATATTGTAAATCAAAACATAATGGAAGCTAAGATTGTTTTTATAACCGGTGCCAGTAGCGGAATTGGCGAAGGTTGTGCCCGTAAATTTGCGAAGGAGGGATGGAATCTGATTCTGAATGCCCGTACCGTTTCGAAACTGGAAGAACTGAAAGCTGAACTGGAAGTGACGCATGGTGTACGGGTTTATATATTGCCCTTTGATGTGCGCGACCGGAAGTTGGCTGCCGCCTCTTTGGAATCATTGCCTGAAGAATGGAAGGCGATTGATGTGTTGGTGAACAACGCCGGACTGGTGATCGGTGTGGATAAGGAATTCGAGGGTAACCTGGATGAATGGGATATCATGATCGATACGAATATAAGAGGACTGCTGGCAATGACGCGTTTGGTGGTGCCCGGTATGGTAGAACGCGGACGCGGACATATTATTAATATCGGATCTATTGCCGGTGATGCCGCTTATCCGGGTGGGAGTGTGTATTGCGCAACGAAAGCTGCTGTGAAGGCTCTTTCGGACGGACTCCGGATCGATTTGGTGGATACTCCGTTGAGAGTGACGAACATCAAACCGGGAATGGTGGAGACAAACTTTACAGTGGTGCGTTATCGGGGAGATAAGGAAGCTGCCGATAATTTTTATAAAGGGATTCGTCCGTTGACGGGAGATGACATTGCGGAAACAGTTTATTTTGCCGCGTCGGCTCCTGCGCATATTCAGATTGCGGAGGTACTTTTGATGCCTACTTATCAGGCAACGGGTACTATTTCGTATAAGAAAAAGCCGGAATAGATGTTTTTTTGACGGATTTCTTTGCCGGATGATAAAATTTCTATTATTTTGTTGCCCGAAACTAAATGTAATAGACGAAAATATTGAATTATTAATTAAAACAGAGTATAGGATTATGAAAAAATTAGTCGTATTAGGAATGGGAGTATGCTTGGTGCTAGCATTTGCATCTTGTAAATCCAGCGAAAGTGCCTATAAGAAAGCTTACGAAAAAGCGAAACAACAAGAATTGGCAGAACCGCAGGTGGAAGCTCCGGTAGAAGTAACTCCGGTGGTTGCAGCTCCTGTGACAACTACTAAAGTGGCAGATACATCCGGCGTTCGTCAGGAAAAGGTTACAGTGGTTTCCGGCAACGAAGGGTTGAAAGATTATAGCATCGTAGCAGGTAGCTTTGGTGTGAAAGCGAATGCTGAAGGCCTGAAAGATTGGTTGGATGGACAAGGATATCACTCTACGATTGCATTTAATGCTGACAAGGCAATGTATCGCGTTATCGTGAATTCATTTGCTGATAAGGCTGCTGCTGCTGAAGCTCGCGACGCATTCAAGGCTAAATATCCGAACCGTTCGGATTTCCAGGGTGCTTGGTTGCTGTATCGCGTATATTGATTTCTTTTTGGTAATATATATTGGAAAGAACGAACGTTTTTTTCCGAATAAGAAGGCGGTAACTGGGAAGTTACTGCTTTTTTATTGAAAATGAGTGACTTCTTCGTTTAGATATTTTTATCTTTCTACTAAAAGAAGTTATAAATGATAGGAGGGAAACTTTTATAGCAAAGAAAGTTTTTACTTTTGTCAATTCTTAATTTGGAGAATGTATTGCCTGAATGTGAACAGGGCATTAATTTAGAGATTGAATGGAACAAAAATATGTAATGGCTGCTATCGACGCGGCTTTAAAAGCAGGTGAAAAGATTCTTTCTATTTATAATGATCCGGCATCGGACTTTGAAATAGAAAGGAAGGCTGATAACTCTCCGCTAACTATAGCAGACAGAAAAGCGCATGAAGCAATTGTGACTATTCTGAATGATACTCCTTTTCCTGTTCTTAGTGAAGAAGGGAAGCATTTAGGGTATGAGACTCGACGTGAGTGGGATACTTTATGGATTGTAGATCCGCTGGATGGAACGAAGGAGTTTATCAAGCGTAATGGAGAATTTACGGTAAATATCGCTTTGGTGCAGAACTCTGTGCCTGTGTTCGGTGTTATTTATGTACCTGTGAAAAAAGAACTTTATTTCGGGATTGAGGGTGCAGGGGCTTATAAATGTTCCGGTATTGTCGGTTTGGAAGGTGACGGCGTGGCATTGGAAGAACTGATCGGAAAATCGGAACGGTTACCTTTGAAGGAGGTGCACGATCATCTGATTGTGGTTGCTTCACGTTCGCACCTGTCGCCTGAAACAGAATCATATATTGCAGATTTAAAGAAGAAACACGGCAGTGTGGAGTTGATTTCGAGTGGAAGTTCTATTAAAATCTGTCTGGTTGCTGAAGGAAAGGCTGATGTATATCCGCGTTTTGCTCCGACAATGGAGTGGGATACGGCTGCAGGGCATGCGATAGCCCGTGCCGCAGGGATGGAAGTATATCAGGCTGGAAAGGAAGAACCTCTACGATATAACAAGGAGGATTTATTGAATCCGTGGTTTGTTGTTGAGCCAAAAAGAGAACACTAAATAATGTTTATATGACATTTGAAATCGTATTTGTACTATTATCCCTATTAGGAATGGTAGCGGCTTTGGTAGCAGACAAGATGCGTCCGGGCATGATACTTTTTTCGGTAGTGGTTTTGTTTCTGTGTGCCGGCATTCTGACTCCTAAGGAGATGCTGGAAGGGTTTAGTAATAAAGGGATGATTACCGTTGCTCTGCTGTTTTTGGTGAGTGAAGGTATTCGTCAGTCGGGTACACTGGGACAAGTGATTAAGAAGTTGCTTCCGCAGGGAAAGACAACGGTGTTTAAAGCACAGTTGCGTATCTTGCCTTCGGTGGCTTTTATTTCTGCCTTTCTGAATAATACGCCTGTCGTGGTTATTTTTGCTCCGATTATCAAGCATTGGGCTAAATCGGTGAATCTCCCGGCTACGAAGTTCTTGATTCCTCTTTCTTATGTGACTATTTTGGGAGGTATCTGTACGTTGATCGGTACTTCTACTAACCTGGTGGTGCACGGAATGATATTGGAGGCCGGATTTGAGGGCTTTTCTATGTTCGAACTCGGAAAGGTGGGAATATTCATCGCTATTGCTGGAATTATTTATATATTTCTTTTTTCCAAGCGTCTTTTGCCGGATGCACGTCCGGATACAGCTGTGCCGGATGAAGAAGTAGAAGAGGGGGAGAAGTTGCATCGGGTAGAGGCTGTTTTGGGGGCTCGCTTTCCCGGTATTAATAAAAAGCTGAAAGATTTTAATTTTCAACGTCATTATGGTGCCGAAGTAAAAGAAATCAAGACGCGTAATGGACAGCGTTTCGTAACAAATCTGGATGATGTGGTGCTTCATGAAGGAGATACGCTGGTGGTGATGGCTGATGATACATTTATTCCGACATGGGGTGAATCTTCTGTGTTTGTCTTGTTGACGAACGGAAATGAACCGGATACTACCGGAAAGAAAAAGCGGTGGTTTGCTTTGCTGTTATTGGTTCTGATGATTGTCGGCGCAACGGTAGGTGAACTTCCGGTAACAAAGGAGATGTTTCCGGATATCAAGCTGGATATGTTTTTCTTTGTGTCTATCACTACTATTATTATGGCATGGACAAATCTGTTCCCTGCCCGTAAATACACTAAATATATTTCGTGGGATATATTGATTACGATTGCCTGTGCGTTTGCTATCAGTAAGGCAATGGTGAATTCCGGCGTGGCAGATAGCGTTGCGAAGTTTATTATCGGATTGAGTGATGATTATGGTCCGCACGTGTTGCTCGCGATGTTGTTTATCATTACGAATCTGTTTACGGAACTGATAACGAATAATGCTGCGGCTGCCTTGGCTTTCCCGCTGGCATTGTCGATTGCTTCACAATTGGGAGTAAGCCCGACGCCCTTCTTTGTGGTGATTTGTATGGCTGCATCTGCCAGCTTCTCAACGCCTATCGGTTATCAAACGAATCTGATTGTGCAAGGTATCGGTAACTATAAGTTTACGGATTTTGTACGTATCGGTTTGCCGCTTAATATTATAACTTTCTTAATATCTATTATCCTGATCCCATTGATCTGGAACTTTTAATAAATAAATCTGTAAATGGAAGAAAAGAACCATATATATCCGATATTTGACCGCATGATGACGCGGCAGGATAAAGAAGAACTTTTAGGGCAACACAGTGTGATGATCTGGTTTACCGGATTGAGCGGCTCCGGAAAGAGCACGATTGCTATTGCATTGGAACGTGAACTCCATAAGCGCGGATTGCTTTGCCGTATCTTGGATGGGGATAATATCCGTAGTGGAATTAATAATAACCTGGGATTCTCCGAAACGGACCGGGTGGAAAATATTCGTCGTATAGCTGAAGTGTCTAAGCTGTTTTTGGATAGTGGCATCATTACGATTGCTGCATTTATCAGCCCTAATAATGATATTCGCGAAATGGCTGCGAATATTATCGGTAAGGATGATTTTCTGGAAGTTTTCGTTAGCACTCCGCTGGAGGAGTGTGAGAAACGTGATGTGAAAGGCTTATACGCGAAGGCACGGAAAGGGGAGATTCAGAATTTTACAGGAATTTCCGCACCATTCGAGGTTCCGGAACATCCGGCTTTGTCACTGGATACTTCCAAATTGACTTTGGAGGAATCGGTGAACCGTTTGTTGGAGCTTGTTTTGCCAAAAGTGAAGAGTATAAAATGAAGAATGAGGAATTAGGGATGAAGAATTAGTATGCGGTTATCAGCAAATTCATAATTCGTAATTCATAATTTTAAAAATAATGGAAGAATATAAATTAAGCCACTTGAAGGAACTCGAAGCCGAGTCTATTCATATCATCCGCGAGGTGGCGGCGGAATTTGAGAATCCGGTGATGCTTTACAGTATCGGAAAGGATTCTTCGGTGATGGTACGCTTGGCTGAAAAAGCGTTTTATCCGGGTAAAGTGCCATTCCCATTGATGCACATCGACTCGAAATGGAAATTCAAGGAGATGATTCAGTTCCGTGATGAATATGCGAAGAAGTACGGATGGAATCTGATCGTGGAAAGTAATATGGAGGCTTTTCATGCAGGGGTAGGACCTTTTACGCATGGAAGTAAAGTGCATACAGACTTGATGAAGACGCAGGCATTGCTTCATGCGCTGGATAAATATAAGTTTGATGCTGCATTTGGTGGGGCCCGCCGCGATGAGGAAAAGTCACGTGCGAAGGAACGTATTTTCTCTTTCCGGGATAAATTTCATCAATGGGACCCGAAAAATCAGCGTCCTGAATTGTGGGATATTTATAATGCCCGTGTGCACAAAGGGGAAAGTATCCGTGTATTCCCGATTAGTAACTGGACAGAGTTGGATATCTGGCAGTATATTCGTCTGGAGAATATTCCGATTGTTCCGCTTTATTATGCTAAGGAACGTCCGGTGATTAATTTGGATGGTAATATTATTATGGCAGATGATGAGCGTTTGCCTGAAAAGTACCGGGATCAGATTGAAATGAAGATGGTGCGTTTCCGTACGTTGGGCTGTTGGCCTCTGACTGGGGCGGTGGAAAGCGGAGCTGCTACAATCGAAGAGATTGTGGAAGAAATGATGACTACCACCAAGAGTGAACGTACTACCCGTGTGATTGACTTTGACCAGGAGGGTAGTATGGAACAAAAGAAACGTGAAGGATACTTTTAATTGTAACTAGTAATGGCAGATAATAAATTAGATATAAAAGCTTTTCTGGACAAGGATGAACAGAAAGACTTATTGAGACTGTTGACGGCGGGTTCGGTGGATGACGGAAAATCAACATTGATCGGACGCTTGTTGTTTGACAGTAAGAAATTGTATGAAGATCAACTGGATGCACTGGAACGTGATAGTAAGCGTGTAGGAAATGCAGGTGAGCATATCGACTATGCGTTATTGCTGGATGGTTTGAAGGCTGAACGTGAACAGGGAATTACAATTGATGTGGCTTATCGCTATTTTTCTACTAATGGACGTAAATTTATCATCGCGGATACTCCGGGACACGAACAATACACCCGTAACATGATTACCGGCGGATCTACGGCGAACCTGGCTATCATCTTGGTGGATGCCCGCACGGGAGTGATTACCCAGACTCGTCGTCACACTTTTCTGGTGTCTTTGCTGGGGATCAAGCATGTGGTATTGGCTGTCAACAAGATGGACTTGGTGGACTTTTCGGAAGAGCGTTTTAATGAGATTGTGGCTGACTATAAGAAGTTTGTTACTCCGCTGGGTATTCCGGACGTAAACTGTATTCCTCTTTCTGCATTGGATGGGGATAATGTGGTGGATAAGTCAGAACGTACTCCGTGGTATAAGGGGATTTCTTTACTTGATTTCCTTGAAACGGTTCATATCGACAATGACCACAACTTTACGGATTTCCGTTTCCCGGTTCAGTATGTGCTTCGTCCGAATCTGGACTTCAGAGGATTCTGCGGTAAAGTGGCATCGGGTATTGTTCGCAAAGGCGATACAGTGATGGCGCTTCCTTCCGGAAAAACATCTAAGGTGAAGAGTATCGTGACTTATGACGGAGAATTGGATTATGCCTTCCCACCGCAGTCTGTGACATTGACGCTGGAAGATGAAATCGACGTGTCACGTGGTGAAATGTTGGTGCATCCTGACAATCTGCCGACTGTGGATCGTAACTTTGAAGCGATGATGGTTTGGATGGATGAAGAACCGATGGATATTAATAAATCGTTCTTTATTAAACAGACTACCAATTTGAGCCGTACGCGCATCGATACAATAAAGTACAAGGTGGATGTGAATACAATGGAACATCTGTCTCTGGAGAATGGTCAGTTGACCAAAGAGACTTTGCCTTTGCAATTGAATCAGATTGCCCGCGTGGTATTGACTACGGCTAAAGAGCTGTTCTTTGATCCTTATAAGAAAAATAAATCGTGCGGTTCCTTTATCTTGATCGATCCGATCACCAATAATACTTCTGCGGTAGGTATGATTATTGACCGGGTGGAAATGAAAGATATGAGCGACACGGAAGATGTGCCGGTATTGGATATGACGAAGCTGGGAATTGCTCCGGAGCATTATGAAGCGGTAGAAAAAGCAGTGAAGGAGTTGGAACGCCAGGGCTTGGCCGTACGACTAATAAAATAGATTGTTAAACAATAATTTGGAAGTTGGAAATGATGGCTTTACTGTCATTTCTAATTTTCGATTTTTAATTTTTAATTAATAAAGTGGGATTACTCGAATTTAATAAACTTCCGATTAATACATTGGTAGGTGCCGACTGGAAGACATTCAAGGCTATTACTGCCGGTCGTGAAATTGATGCAGCCTACAAGGGGAAATATCGATTGACTAAGGCTGTGTGTCGATTGCTTTCTCCATTGGCGTCATTGCAGGACAAGCGTTACGAGAAACTGCTCGCTAATCAGCCGTTGGAGCATGACCCGGTATTTATCCTAGGACACTGGCGAAGCGGAACTACGTTTGTACATAATGTATTCTCTTGTGATAAGCATTTTGGGTATAATACTACTTATCAGACTGTATTCCCTCATCTGATGATGTGGGGACAACCTTTCTTCAAAAAGAATATGAGTTGGCTGATGCCGGATAAGCGTCCGACGGATAATATGGAACTGGCAGTGGATCTTCCCCAGGAAGAGGAGTTTGCTTTGTCGAACATGATGCCTTATACCTATTATAATTTCTGGTTTCTGCCGAAGTATCAGCAGGAGTACGCTGATAAATATCTTTTGTTTGATGACATAACGGATGCCGAATTGAAGGTGTTTGAAGAGGTGTTCACTAAATTGATTAAGATTTCTTTGTGGAATACTCATGGTACTCAATTTCTTAGTAAGAACCCTCCGCATACCGGAAGGGTGAAGGAATTGGTGAAAATGTTCCCGAATGCTAAGTTTATCTACCTGGTGCGTAACCCGTATACTGTATTCGAATCTACACGCAGTTTCTTTACAAATACGATTCAGCCGTTGAAATTGCAGGATGTCAGCAATGAACAATTGGAGGAAAATATCCTTTCTATCTATGCAAAGCTTTATCATAAGTATGAATCGGATAAGAAGTTTATTCCGGAAGGTAACCTGATGGAAGTGAAATTTGAAGATTTCGAAGCGGATGCGATGGGTATGACGGAAACTATTTATAAGTCTCTTTCTATCCCCGGATTTGCTGAAGCACGTAACGATATAGAAAAATACGTGGGCGGAAAGAAGGGATATAAGAAGAATAAATATAAATATGACGACCGTACGATTCAATTGGTAGAAAAGAACTGGGATTTTGCTTTGAAACAATGGGATTATAAATTATAAGAAGAAAAAGAAAGGAAAAGTATTGATGATTCAGAAAAGCATTCATCGCCTGTTGATGACAGGTTTCGTTGCATTTATTTCTTCCTTGTCTTTGATGGCGCAACATAAAGTTGAGGTGATTCCTTTCGGGGACATGAATCAATGGGTGGACCGTCAGATAAAGGAGTCGAGCATTATTGGCGGGAATACTAAGAATGTATATGCGATAGGGCCGACGTCGGTGATCAAGGGGGATCAGGTTTATAAGAATATGGGTGGTTCGCCTTGGGCTACTTCGAATGTGATGGCGAAAGTGGCCGGTATTACGAAAACTAATACTTCGGTCTTTCCGGAGAAGCGGGGAGATGGATACTGTGCCCGTTTGGATACACGCATGGAAAGTGTGAAAGTGCTGGGATTGGTTAATATTACAGTGTTGGCGGCAGGGTCTATCTTTACCGGTTCGGTGCATGAGCCGATTAAGGGCACTAAAAATCCGCAGAAAATGTTGCAGACGGGTATTCCGTTTACAAAAAAACCGGTTGCTCTTCAGTTTGATTACAAGGTGAAGATGTCTGACCGGGAGAATCGTATTCGTGCTACCGGTTTCAGTAAGATTACGGATGTGCCCGGAAAAGATTATCCGGCAGCTATCCTGTTACTGCAAAAACGTTGGGAAGATGCCAATGGAAATGTGTATGCGAAACGGATAGGGACAATGGTGACTTATTATTATCACTCTACGGACTGGAAAAATAATGTAACTTATGAGATTATGTATGGTGATATAACGAATCGTCCGGAGTACAAGGCGCACATGATGCGTCTGCAAGCAACCGAAAGTTATACGGTGAACAGCAAGGGTGAAAGCGTGCCTATCCACGAAGTGGCCTGGGGAGATGAAAATGATGTTCCGACTCATATGTATATTCAATTTACATCCAGTCATGGAGGAGCTTATATCGGTTCTCCGGGAAATACATTATGGGTTGACAATGTAAAACTGGTATATTAACAAAGTATATAGACAAAGAAGAGAAATAGTCAGTGATATCATTTATCATTGACTATTTTTTTTGTTTTAATTCTTTTGTCACAAACCCTTTCAGATGCCTTCTGGAGTTATCTAAGACTTTTATCGCTCTATAAAAATCTATGAATGAATGAAAATTTACGTGTTTTTTTGTTTGTGTTATATTAAATATCTATATTTGCACCAAATTTAGAAAGAAGAATGACGTTTATTGTCTCTTAGTCAGGTGTAGAACATTTGGGTTGTGTATCTATCCTGTAAGACAATTGAAATATATTATTTACTAAAATAAATTGAGATGAAAAAGGGTTTATTGTTTATTTTATTGGCAGCAGCATCTGTATGTTTGCCTGCACAAGAAAAAGAAAATGCAGCAAAGAGTTATAGAGTGGAAACTAACCGCTTTGGTGCTAACTGGTTTATTAGTGGTGGCGTTGGCGCACAAATGTATTTTGGCGACAATGATGGTAAAGCCGATTTCGGAAAACGTCTTGCTCCGGCACTTGACATTGCTGTAGGTAAGTGGTTTACTCCAGGTATCGGATTACGCGTGGCTTACAACGGTCTTCAGGCTAAAGGTGCTACTCCTTATGCTAACGGTCCGCTTGTAGACGGAGGACAGTACTCTAATGGTTACTACAAAGAAAAATGGAATGTTGTTAACCTTCACGGAGACGTATTGTTGAACCTTACCAATATGTTCTGTGGTTATAAAGAAGATCGTCTGTACTCATTCATTCCTTATGTAGGTGCTGGATTCGTACACACAGGTAAAGGTCCGGGTTATGATGAACTGGGTATCAATGCCGGTTTGATCAACCGCTTCCGTCTGTCTTCAGCTTTGGATCTTAACGTTGAATTGCGCGGACTTTTGATGAAAGGCGCATTTGGTAACTCAGGTCCTGAAGGATTGGCTGGTCTGACTGTAGGTGTTACTTACAAGTTCAAGAAACGTGGTTGGGATGCTGTTCCTACTGTACCGATGGTTCCGGAAAGCCAGTTGAACGACATGAGAGACAGAGTAAACGCTCTGAAGGGTGAAAACGAATCTTTGAAACGTGACTTGGTTGAAGCACGTAACAAAAAACCGGAAGTGATCGTTAAGAAAGAAGCTGGTTTCATTCCACGTTATGTTGTTGTATTTAATATCGGAAAGAGCAACATCAGCAAGAGAGAGTATATGAATATCGAAGCTATGGCTAAAGGTATCAAAGCAACTGATAAAGTATTTACTGTAACAGGTTATGCTGATAAAGGTACTGGTTCTGCTGAATATAACATGAAATTGAGTAAGAAGAGAGCTGAAGCAGTTCGTGACCTGATGGTTAATGAATTCGGTGTTCCTGCTTCTCAGTTGAAAGTTGATTATAAGGGTGGCGTAGGCAACATGTTCTATGATGATGCTAAGTTAAGCCGTGTAGCTATTGTTGAAGAATAATATACATTTTAAATAATAGAATAAAAGAGACGTTTCCTTTCACAGGAAGCGTCTTTTTTGTATTTTTGTACCCCATGAGCAGAATAGTAGCAATAGATTATGGAAGAAAGCGTACTGGGATAGCTGTGAGCGATACTATGCAGTTGATTGCAAACGGATTGACAACAGTGCCTACGCATGAACTTCTGAACTTTATCGGTGAATATATGGCTAAAGAACCGGTGGAACGGATTATTATTGGATTGCCAAAGCAAATGAATAATGAGGTTTCGGAGAATATGAAGAATATAGAACCTTTTGTTCGTTCGCTGAAGAAGCGCTATCCGGACCTTCCGGTCGAGTATGTGGACGAACGGTTCACTTCTGTTCTTGCGCATCGTACCATGTTGGAGGCCGGTCTGAAGAAAAAGGACCGCCAAAATAAAGCATTGGTGGATGAGATAAGTGCTACTATTATTTTGCAAACATATTTGGAGAGTAAACGTTTTTAATAGAAGATATTGAATAACTTAATTTTTAGTAGAGTATAAAAATATGATTTTACCTATTTATGTATATGGTCAGCCTGTATTGAGAAAGGTTGCAGAGGACATAACACCGGATTATCCGAACCTGAAAGAGTTGATTGAAAACATGTTTGAAACAATGGTGCACGCCGATGGCGTAGGACTGGCTGCTCCGCAGATTGGTTTGCCTATTCGCGTGGTTACTATTACGTTGGATCCGCTTTCGGAGGAGTATCCTGAATTTAAAGACTTCAATAAGGCTTATATCAATCCCCACATTCTGGAAGTCGGGGGCGAAGAAGTGAACATGGAAGAGGGTTGTCTCAGTCTTCCCGGTATTCATGAAACAGTGAAAAGAGGTGATAAAATTCGCGTGAAATATATGGACGAGAATTTTGTGGAGCATGAAGAAGAGGTGGAGGGTTATCTGGCTCGGGTGATGCAGCATGAATTCGATCATTTGGATGGTAAGATGTTTATCGACCATATCTCACCGCTTCGTAAGCAGATGATTAAAGGAAAGCTGAATACGATGTTGAAGGGGAAAGCACGCAGTTCTTATAAGATGAAACAGGTGAAATAAAGATAAAAAACGTTTATATCCCTGTTAAGTAAGCGAAAAGCATTATTTTTGCTTCGTTTACAAGCATAAAATATCAATGGTAAAAAGAATCTTAACAGTTTTATTACTGTTCCCAACGCTGGTGTGTGCTCAGATAAATACGGATCGGGTGATGACTATTGCCCGAAACGCTCTTTATTTTGAGGACTATGTACTTTCTATTCAGTACTTTAACCAGGTTATTAACGCTAAACCTTATCTGTATGAGCCCTATTTCTTCAGGGCATTGGCAAAACTAAACCTGGAGGATTTCCAGGGTGCTGAAACAGACTGTGATGCAGCTATCCAACGCAATCCGTTTGTGGTGGGTGCTTATCAGATTCGTGGTTTGGCAAGGATTCGTCAGAGTAAATTTGATGGAGCGATTGAGGATTACAAGAAAGCATTGCATTATGATCCGGAGAATATTACCTTATGGCATAACCTGACATTATCTCATATCCAGAAGAAAGATTATGATGCTGCGAAAGAGGATTTGGAAAGTTTGCTGAAAGTATCTCCGCGTTATACCCGCGCTTATTTGATGAGGGGGGAAGTGTCCTTGCAACAGAAGGATACGATTGCTGCCTTGAACGACTTCAATAAGGCTCTTGAACTGGATAAATATGATCCGGACGCATGGTCTGCAAGAGCGATCGTTAAATTACAGCAGGCTAAGTATGCGGAAGCTGAAGCGGATTTCAACCGTGCTATTCCTTTGAGCGCTAAGAATGCGGGAAATTATATAAATCGTGCATTGGCACGTTTTCATCAGAATAATTTGAGAGGCGCTATGAGCGATTATGATCTGGCGTTGGATATTGATCCGAATAACTTTATCGGTCATTATAACCGTGGTTTGTTGCGTGCTCGGGTAGGAGATGACAACCGGGCTATTGAAGATTTTGACTTTGTCATCAAGATGGAGCCGGATAATATGATGGCTGTCTTTAACCGTGGATTGCTACGTGCCCAAACGGGTGATTATCGCGGGGCAATACAAGATTACACAACTGTTATCAACCAGTATCCGAACTTCCTTGCCGGATATTACCAGCGTTCGGAAGTTCGCAGAAAGATTGGCGACAAGAAAGGAGCGGAGCAGGACGAGTTTAAAGTCATGAAAGCTCAAATAGATAAGCAGAACGGTGTGACGAATAAAGATGTAGCACAGAATAAGGATAAGGAAAACGAAGAGGAAGGCGGAGAGAAGACCCGTAAGAAATCAGATAAGAATATGAATAACTATCGTAAGATAGTGATTGCCGATGATTCCGAAGCTGAACAACGCTATACAAGTGATTATCGTGGACGTGTGCAGGATAAGAACGTAAATATAAAACTGGAACCGATGTTCGCTTTGACTTATTATGAGAAGATGAGTGACGTGAAGCGTTCGGTGAACTTTCACAAATATATTGAGGATTTAAACCGTACAGGTATACTTCCGAAACGTCTTCGCATCACGAATATGGAAGCTCCGTTGACGGAAGAACAGGTGAAAGTGCATTTTGCCTTGATCGATACACATACATCGGCTATTGTGGAAGATGATAAGAATGCCTCAAAACGTTTTGCCCGTGCAATTGATTTTTATTTGGTGCAGGACTTCTCGAGTGCAGTTTCTGATTTGACTCAGACAATCTTGTTGGATGGTGATTTCTTCCCGGCATATTTTATGCGTGCATTGATTCGTTGTAAACAGTTGGAATATCAGAAAGCGGAACAAGCTGTCGAAACAGATGTTGTTCCTGGCGATAATAAGCGTAAAGAGATTACCGCGGTAGATTATGAGGTGGTGAGAAAAGATTTGGATAAGGTGATTAATCTGGCTCCGGACTTTGTATATGCATATTATAATCGTGCCAATGTTTCTGCCATGTTGAAAGATTACCGGGCTGCAATTGTCGACTATGATAAGGCGATCGAGCTGAATCCTGATTTTGCGGATGCTTACTTCAACCGTGGACTGACTCATATTTTCTTAGGAAATAATAAGCTGGGTATTTCTGATTTGAGTAAAGCCGGTGAGTTGGGGATTGTTTCTGCTTATAATGTTATCAAACGTTTTACAGATCAATCGGAATAACATTTTTTTGATAAAAAATAGAAAACTCAAAAGATTTAGTTACTTTTGCGTTCAAATTATGAAAATATAACATCATCATATTATGATAAAGATAACATTTCCCGATGGCTCCGTTCGTGAGTATAACGAAGGAGTGAACGGTTTACAGATTGCTGAAAGTATCAGCTCGCGTCTGGCACAGGAAGTGCTTGCATGTGGAGTGAACGGCGAGACTTATGATTTAGGACGTCCTATTAATGAAGATGCTAATTTTGTTCTTTATAAATGGGATGATGAAGAGGGTAAACATGCGTTTTGGCATACAAGTGCACACTTGCTGGCGGAAGCTTTGCAGGAACTTTATCCGGGTATCCAGTTTGGTATCGGACCGGCTATCGAGAACGGATTCTACTATGATGTGGATCCGGGTGAAGCTGTGATTAAAGAAAGCGACCTTCCAGCCATTGAAGCTAAAATGTTGGAACTGGCTGCAAAGAAAGAAGAGGTAGTCAGAAAAAGCATCGCAAAGACAGATGCTCTGAAAATGTTTGGCGATCGTGGCGAAACATACAAATGTGAATTGATCTCCGAACTGGAAGACGGACACATTACAACTTATACCCAGGGTGCATTTACTGACCTTTGTCGTGGTCCTCACTTGATGACGACTGCTCCGATCAAGGCTATCAAGTTGACTTCAGTGGCTGGTGCTTACTGGCGCGGTCATGAAGATCGTAAGATGCTGACCCGTATTTATGGTATCACGTTCCCGAAGAAAAAAATGCTGGATGAATATCTGGTATTGCTGGAAGAAGCGAAGAAGCGTGACCACCGTAAGATCGGTAAGGAGATGCAGTTGTTTATGTTCTCCGAAACTGTAGGTAAGGGACTTCCTATGTGGTTGCCGAAAGGTACTGCATTGCGTCTGCGTCTGCAAGAGTTCTTGCGTCGTATTCAGACACGTTACGATTATCAGGAAGTAATCACTCCGCCAATTGGTAATAAATTGCTGTATGTGACTTCAGGTCACTATGCAAAATATGGTAAGGATGCATTCCAGCCTATTCATACTCCGGAAGAGGGTGAAGAGTATTTCTTGAAACCAATGAACTGCCCTCACCACTGTGAGATTTACAAGAACTTCCCACGTTCATATAAGGACCTTCCATTGCGTATTGCAGAATTTGGTACGGTTTGTCGTTATGAACAAAGTGGTGAGTTACATGGTTTAACTCGTGTACGTAGCTTTACACAGGATGATGCGCATATCTTCTGCCGTCCGGAACAAGTGAAAGATGAATTCCTTCGTGTGATGGATATCATATCTATCGTGTTCCGTTCTATGGATTTCCAGAATTTTGAAGCACAGATATCCTTGCGTGATAAAGTGAACCGTGAAAAGTACATCGGTAGCGATGATAACTGGGAAAAGGCTGAACAGGCTATTATTGAGGCTTGTGCGGAAAAAGGCTTGCCTGCTAAGATTGAGTATGGAGAAGCAGCTTTCTATGGTCCTAAACTTGACTTTATGGTGAAAGACGCTATCGGTCGTCGTTGGCAGCTGGGTACGATCCAGGTTGACTACAACTTGCCGGAACGTTTTGAACTTGAATATATGGGTTCTGACAATCAGAAGCATCGCCCGGTAATGATTCACCGTGCTCCGTTCGGATCAATGGAACGTTTTGTTGCCGTACTGATTGAACATACTGCCGGTAAATTCCCATTGTGGCTGACACCGGAACAGGTAGTTATTCTGCCAATCAGTGAGAAGTTCAATGAATATGCAGAGCAGGTGAAGATGTATCTGAAGATACACGAAATCCGTGCGATTGTAGATGATCGTAACGAGAAGATCGGCCGTAAGATTCGTGATAATGAGATGAAACGTATTCCTTATATGCTGATTGTCGGCGAAAAAGAAGCAGAAAATGGAGAAGTTTCTGTTCGTAGACAAGGCGAAGGTGACAAAGGAACTATGAAATTTGAAGAATTTGCTAAAATTTTGAACGAAGAAGTTCAGAATATGATAAATAAATGGTAACTTTGCAGCCGTTTCAGAATAAAATATTTAGTATAACAATAAAAAGATCAAACTAGGAAGTAAACGTTTTTAATGAAGAATGACACTCTAAAAGGGCAATACAGAATCAATGAACAGATTCGTGCCAAGGAAGTTCGCATAGTAAGCGATGATATTGAACCGAAAGTATATCCAATCTTTCAGGCTCTGAAAATGGCTGAAGAGAGAGAATTGGATTTAGTGGAAATTTCTCCTAATGCTCAACCCCCTGTTTGTCGTATTATTGATTATTCTAAATTTCTTTATCAATTAAAGAAACGCCAGAAGGAACAGAAAGCGAAGCAGGTTAAGGTTAATGTGAAGGAAATCCGTTTCGGACCCCAGACAGACGACCATGATTACAACTTTAAGTTGAAGCATGCTAAAGGATTTTTGGAAGATGGCGATAAGGTGAAGGCTTATGTATTCTTTAAAGGTCGCTCCATCCTTTTCAAGGAGCAAGGTGAAGTGCTTTTGCTTCGTTTTGCAAATGACTTGGAAGACTACGCTAAAGTAGATCAAATGCCGATACTGGAAGGTAAGCGCATGACTATTCAGCTTTCTCCGAAAAAGAAAGAAGCTTCTAAAAAGCCGGCAACAGCTGGAACACCGAAACCTGCTGCTCCTGCACAAAAAGCAGAGAAGCCGGAAACGGGCGAAGAATAAGAAAGGATGCGTAACGCGCAGGTATAGTGCGTTGCCATTATATATTTAATAATTTAAAAACAAGTAAGATGCCAAAGATGAAGACTAACTCCGGTTCTAAAAAAAGGTTTACCCTTACCGGAACAGGTAAAATCAAAAGAAAGCACGCTTTTCACAGTCACATTTTGACTAAGAAAACTAAGAAGAGAAAAAGAAATCTGTGCTACTCTACAACTGTTGATACAACAAATGTAAGCCAGGTTAAGGAACTCTTAGCAATGAAGTAATCAAAAGCGTAAAAGTATTATTAAAGTATTAACCGAATGCATTAGCCTGAAGTTCGCTGCGTGAAGTAGCGGCGCTAACATTCAAAAAAAGTAAAACTATGCCAAGATCAGTAAATCATGTTGCTTCAAAAGCAAGAAGAAAGAAAATTTTGAAATTAACCAGAGGTTACTTTGGTGCAAGAAAGAATGTATGGACCGTAGCTAAAAACACTTGGGAAAAGGGTTTGACTTACGCGTTCCGTGACCGTAGAAATAAGAAAAGAAACTTCCGCGCTCTTTGGATACAACGTATCAACGCTGCTGCACGTCTTGAAGGAATGTCTTATTCTAAATTGATGGGCGGTCTGCACAAAGCCGGTATTGAAATAAACCGTAAGGTTTTGGCTGATTTAGCTATGAATCACCCGGAAGCTTTCAAAGCTGTAGTTGCAAAAGCAAAAGCTGCTTAAGCATCAATAGTTTACGAGTTACAAAGTGTCAGTTACTAAGCTAGTAACTGGCACTTTTCTTTTGTTAGGCAGATGAAAGGGAATAAAAAAATGTTAGTTGGCAAACAAAATCCTTTTTTTTCTTGTTAGTTTCATGTATTCTTATTACATTTGTGATACTAAAATATTAGCCGTATCGACTGGATCGGGAAACTCTTCAAATTAATCTGATGCACCGAGAAAGCTTCGTTCTTCAATGGCGGGCCACATCCTTCGGGACAGCTTTAAGCCGGTGGATTACAAAGAGGGCGAGCGCTCAAATCTTGTTCTATCAGAGTTTCATCACATCGTCGATGCGGCTTTTTTTATATACTTTTCTATGATATTCTATTTCTCCGGTACAGGTAATTCTAAATGGATTGCAAATCAGCTTTCCAAAGAGCAAAAAGAAGAATTGGTTTTTATTCCCGATGCGTTAAATAACGGAACGTTCGAGTTTTGTTTGCGGGAAGATGAAAAGATTGGTTTTGTATTTCCTGTCTATTCGTGGGCGCCTCCTGCAATCGTACTTAATTTTATTCGGCAACTCTCTTTAAAGGAGTATAAAAGACAATATTTGTTTTTTGTTTGTTCCTGTGGGGATGATACCGGGCTTACGCAGCAGGTGCTGGAGAAGGCTTTGAGTCATAAAGGCTGGAAGTGTCATGCAGGCTTTTCTGTGACTATGCCCAATAATTATGTATTGCTTCCCGGTTTTGACGTAGATAAGAAAGAGCTGGAGGAGAAAAAACTGGCAGATGCTATTCCGGCTGTCAATCAAATAAATGCTTCGATAAGCAGGAGAGAGGAGTTGTTTCTTTGTCATGAAGGGAGTATCCCTTTTATTAAGACGAGGATTATCAATCCTTTATTTAATCGCTTTCAGATGTCTCCCGGGAATTTTTATACTACGGATGCTTGTATTGGATGTAAGCGTTGTGAGAAGAGTTGTCCGGTAGGGAATATTATGATGATGGGCAGAAAGCCTGTTTGGGGGATGGATTGCACCTCATGCCTGGCATGTTATCATGTTTGTCCGCAGCATGCGGTGCAATATGGGAAAAGAACGAAAGATAAAGGGCAGTATTTCAATCCTAATTAATCTACTCGCCAATTAATCTACTCGTCTTTGATTTTAATGCAGCAATTGGATAAGTCTTCAATGATAGCTAGGCTTTCTACTCTGACGCCTTGCTCCTCAAGTTTTTTACGCCCATTTTGGAAGGCTTTTTCAATAATGAATCCCATTCCTACCAAGTTTGCTCCGGATTGCTTGATGAGGTCGATAATGCCTAATGCGGCATTGCCATACGCGAGGAAGTCATCCACGAAAAGAACATTGTCATTTGGAGTGAGGAAATCGGCACTGATAACGACTTCATAATCACGATCTTTGGTGAATGAGTGCACGGTGGTGCTTAGTGCATTCTGAATGGTTTTAGGAGACTTTTTCTTTGCAAATACAACTGGTAAATCCATCAGGTAGCCTGTCATGATAGCCGGGGCGATGCCGCTGGCTTCGATTGTCATAATCTTATTTACGTTTGTGGCTGCAAAACGACGGACAAACTCGACTCCGATTGATTTCATCAGGACAGGATCCATTTGATGATTAATAAAACCGTCTACTTTCAGGATACCTCCTTCGTAGCATTTTCCGTCTTGCAGAATTCTTTTTTTAAGTAATTGCATGCTGTATGATATTAATTAATAATGTGCTAATATTCCATTCCGCATGGTGAAAACGGCGGTTGGTATATTAGCACATGGATATTTGAATCGTTACTTGTTGTCTCTTAAGTCTTTCACCCGGACGGCTTTTCCTTCGCTTTGCGGGAGAGAGCCTTTCTTTACCAGTTTAACTTTAGGAGTCACCAATATTTCATCCTTCAATTGGCGGGTAATATCCTTGCGGATCTTCTCCAGTTCAATATAATTGTCGGTAGAAAGGTCGCTTAATTCTACTTCGACGATCATCTCGTCTTGGTTGTTGACAGTTTCCAGCGTAATCAGGTAGTTGCTGCCTAATTCGGGGAATTGTACCAGAATCTTTTCTACCTGCATCGGGAAGATGTTTACTCCCTTGATAATGAACATATCATCACTACGTCCCTTGATACGGTCGATACGGATATGGGTACGGCCACATGGGCATTTTCCGGGAAGAATACGGGTTAAATCGCGGGTACGATAGCGAATTAACGGCATCATTTCACGATCGAGAGTCGTAAGTACTAATTCTCCGATTTCTCCTTCCGGAACAGGTTCGCCTGTTTCCGGATCGATAATTTCTACCAGATAACAGTCTTCCCAGAAGTGCATTCCATTTTGTTCCTGACATTCGAAGGCAACACCGGGGCCGTTCATCTCTGTCATACCGAAGCTGTTGTATGCTTTTACGCCCAGCATCTTTTCTATTTTCCGGCGTTGTTCGTCGGTGTGGGGTTCGGCACCGATAACTAAGGTTTTCAGTGTGGTTCCTTTGGGATCAAGACCTTCTTCCTGGAAGACTTCTGCAAGGCGGATGGCATAGCTGGGGATAGCATGTAAAGCGGTGGTCTTAAAGTCGTTGATGAATTTAATCTGTCGTTTACTGTTTCCTGCAGCAGCAGGGACTGTCAGGCAGCCTAAGCGTTCTGCACCGTATTGGAAGCCTAAACCTCCTGTAAACATACCGTATCCGGAGCTGTTTTGGAAAACGTCAGTCTTGCGTATTCCTACTGCGTATAGACAGCGGGCTACCAAGTTGGCCCAAGAATCGAGGTCGTGTTGTGAGTGAACGATAACGGTCGGGTTTCCGGTGGTACCACTGGAAGAGTGAATACGTACACCATCATTGCTCATATCACCTGCCACCAGTCCGAACGGGTAGTGGGCGCGCATGTCAGATTTGGTAGTGAAAGGTACTTTGCGGATATCATCCAATGACTGTATGCTATCTGCCGTGATGCCATGTTTGCTGAAAACTTCTTTGTAATATGGAGCGTTCGCAGCTATATTAATTGTTTTTTTAAGCCGTTGAAGCTGCAATTCCTGCAACTTCTCCCGGCTCATGGTTTCTAATTCTTCTTCCCAGTATTGTGTACTCATGGTAATGCCTTTTATTGCATTAGCTTTTCCGCAATTTCTTTGCCGGCTGCCAATGCTTTAAGATTCATTTCTACAATTGCTTCTCCCTTACGCTGGAAGATTTCACGGATGCTGTCTTGCACTTTTTCGTAATCAATGCCCAGGAATGGGATTGTTGCTCCCAGTAAGACAATGTTGGCAACGCGGGCGGAGCCTACTTCTTTTGCCACTTTGTCTACGTTCAATACTATCTTATGAGGCAGTTTGTTGATTTCTGCCATCACTTTGTCTGTTTCCGGATAATTGGGGATGTTGACAAACGGGGTTTCGTTAGTCACCAACCAGCCGTTAGGGCTAAGGTAGGGGAGGTAACGCAATCCTTCCATCGGTTCCAATGAGATGATGAGATCACATTTGCCTGATGGGATCAGGTCTGAAGCAATCGGCTGGTCGCTGATACGGAGATTGGATTGGACATCTCCTCCGCGTTGACTCATTCCGTGCACTTCCGCTTGTTTCATGTATAATCCTTCTTTCAAGGCAGCTTTGCCGATTACTGTGGCAATGGACAGAATTCCCTGTCCGCCGACTCCTGATAATATAATGTCTTTTTTCATGGCTTACTTACTTCTTTTTTTGCGTGCTAATGTCTGGATACACTCTCTGCGTGGGATAATGACAGATACACCACGATATTCGATTTCTTCGCGAATGATTTGCTTCATTTCCTCATAGTTCTTCTTCAATGGAGTAACTACACGGATATGGGCCGGATCTACTCCGATACCTGCACAGATCGCTTCGATGCGTCCGGTTCCGGCAGAATCCTGTCCACCTGTCATGGCGGTGGTTTCATTGTCGGAGATGACGATGGTTACACTGGCGTTCTCGTTCACGCAATCTAACAGTCCGGTCATTCCGGAATGGGTGAACGTTGAGTCGCCGATGACAGCTACAGCCGGGAAAAGACCTCCGTCAGCGGCACCTTTTGCCATCGTAATGGAAGCACCCATATCCACGCATGAATTAATTGCATTGAAAGGAGCATTTGCACCTAATGTATAACAGCCGATATCGCTGAATACTTTATGAGATGGATATTCTTCTTTCAGAACTTCGGTCAGCGTGATATACATATCGCGGTGTCCGCAGCCTTCGCAAAGTGCAGGCGGGCGCATTTCTACAACAGAAGGAATACCGAATTCCGATTTATTCTCTTTACCTACGGCACGGGCTACAGAGTCCGGATTTAACTCTCCGTCCTGTGACAGAGTACCGTCGAGGCGTCCTTTTACTTTAACGCCGATACCCAGATAACCTTTCAATTGTTTTTCTACAAAGGGTTGTCCGTCTTCCAGAACTAGGATTTCGTCACAAGACTCGATCAATTGATGCAATTGTTTTTTAGGCAATGGATATTGGCCGATCTTGAGTACCGGATATTCGCAACCTTCCGGATAGTTTTCCATCAGATAATTGTAACCGATACCACAAGCTACGATTCCCAGCTTTTTGTTAGGACCGTCTGTATATTTATTATAGGGCGATTCTTCTGAAGCTTTGATAAATTCGTCTTGGCGGGCAAGCAATACTTTGTAGCGTTTGCGGGCATTTCCCGGCAACAAGATGAACTGACGCGGATCTTCGCTGAAAGAGATGCTGTTCTGCGGCTTTTGCTCTTTGCGTTCTACTCCTGAACGGGAGTGTGCCAGGCGGGTTACCATACGCATCAGGATCGGTTCGCCTACTTTTTCAGAGAATTCGAAACCACTGTATACCATATCATACGCTTCCTGCTGATTGCTTGGTTCGTACATCGGTATCAGTGAGAAGTCTCCGTAGAAACGGCTGTCCTGTTCGTTCTGCGAGGAGTGCATACTGGGGTCGTCTGCGGCTATCACAATCAATCCGCCTTTCACGCCTGTGATGGCAGAGTTGACGAAACAGTCGGCAGCTACATTCATACCTACGTGCTTCATACAAACTAATGCCCGTTTACCTACGAAAGACATACCCAACGCAGCTTCCATCGCTGTTTTTTCATTGGCACACCAACGGTTGTGTATATTCTGTTCGGTCGTTATAGGGGCCATTTGAATATATTCCGTAATTTCAGTTGAAGGAGTACCCGGATAGGCATAAACGCCTGAAAGTCCGGCATCCAGTGCAGCTTGTGCAATGGCTTCATCGCCAAGTAAGAGTTGCTTGCTCATATCTATTTCTTTTATTTAGTGTTGATCACAGTTTGTTAATCTATCGGGCAAAGATAGGCTTTTCCGTTCGTTTTATCACAAATTTACCTGAAAATCTTTCTTTCATTCAGGGCTTTCCGGTATTTTCTTGCATTTGCCATGTGGTCGGCGTAATTGGAGGCAAAGTTGTGAGTACCGGAAAAATCTTCTTTGGCGCACATGTAGATATAGTTATGTTTGGTATAGTTCAACACGCTGTCTATTCCCTTTTTAGAGGGAATACGGATGGGACCCGGAGGTAATCCGGTATTTATATAGGTATTATAGGGAGAATTGACTTTTAAATGCTCGTTGGTAATTCGGCGCAGGCCAAAATCCTGCAGGGCAAATTTGATGGTGGGATCTGCTTGTAAGGGCATATCTTGATGTAACCGGTTGATATACAATCCGGCTACCATTGGCTTTTCTTCGTTGTTGTTGGTTTCTTCTTCAACGATGGAAGCAAGTGTGCTGACTTCTTCCGGTGTCATGCCGATGGCGGTAGCTTGTGACAGGCGATCTTTATTCCAAAATCGTTCGTGTTCGTCCTTCATTCGTTTGAAGAATTCGTCTACGCTCATGTCCCAATATACCTGATAGGTTTCCGGTATGAAAAGGCTGGGGAGTGTTATGTTGGTATATCCCATTTGAGCTTGGAAAGTAGAGTCGAACAGTTGGCTCGCGATTTCGGCAGAGTCTATCATGAGTTGCTTGCCGATGCTTCGCGCCAATCGGTCTAATGTCCGGACGCTTCCGATAGTAAGGTTCATAGGCTCCTGATAACCTCTGGAAAAACGGCTATATACATGATAAACATTGTCATTGGGGCGAATGGCGTAACGACCGGTATGGATATTCTGATCGAAATCCTTGTATTTTGCCATCCACTGGAATCCGGTGAACTTATTGACATGCCCGAATTCTTTTATTTTATGGTAAATAGAATCGGCAGTATCATCCCGGTCTACATAAATATATACGGTTTTAGATGGGTGAAATTGGGGGGCAAACAGATAATAATAAAAGGTGCCTCCGGCAACTGCACAAAGGAGGAATGCTCCGATTAGAATTGATAGTAGAATATTTCTCTTTTTTTTCTTCATCTTTTGAGGTGTATTTAAAAAGTTCGTCAAAGATAAAAAGAATTTGGATAGGAGTGTTCTCTTTTTAGGATGAATCATAAGGCGACTACATCAAAAGTATATTTCTTTCGGTGCGATTGTGAATTCATTCTTTCACGTTACGTCTGCCTTGCTTGATTTATTCAGCTGCTTATTGTGTCTCTTTGTTTTCATTGTGATTATCTTTTTGTTTCCAGAGTAGTTCCATTATTCCCATATATTGTGGGACTATTTTCCCGCAATATATGGGAATGTTTTCTCATAAAATAAGGGAATACTTTCCCACAATATGTGGGAATAAGACAATCTCTTGACGTTACAATGGGAAACCTTGAGAGTAATACAACAACTCCCTTTTATTGAAGTGCGAGTCTGTTTGTAACTAGAATGCCATTGGCACAAGGAAATGAATTCATTTCAGAGAAACGAGTTTTGCTACTTAATTAGGCCACAGGGAGTAATTAATATCTGCTTCTATTTTGTTTTCTATCTCATCGGGCAGAGGTGCGAAGAAATCCATGTTAGTCAGGTTCTCGATGCTATCTATTGTTACTGCATAGGATGATAGAGGTTCTACTGCCTGCTCATTATTAAATAAGAAACCGATAGCTCGCATCGGCTTGACAAAAGGAGAAAGGACTACTTTAAAAAACTTTTGAGGGACTACGACTTTATTCTTTCCGATTGTTTTGGGATATTTTTCAATAATAGGTCCACATATAATAATGATGGCACTGTCTGCTATAGCCCAATCCCGGATCTTTTCTTCCAGATTTTTCCATCCTCTTCTGTTTAGTTGTGGATGTTGCGGACACATATTGCTGAAATAAAATGATTCTTTCATGGCTTCAGGACTCCATTTCATATCTGCGGCGGGAGCCATATGACCTTTGTCATATCCTGAACGGGTATAGTCGGCATTTGTGGCAATCGGACCTGTCACTAGTGGATCGGTAATAAAGCGATTACCTCTTTTTTCTTTTCCTTTGGTTTCTTTTCTTGTTAATTCGTAAGAAACCCAGTTGGGAATTTTTAAATCTTTGTTGTATGATACCGTATATCCGCTATGGCGGATGATTTGTTCTTGCCGGGGAACTAGTGATATAGGTGTCTCCAGATCTTTACCGGGTGGAATTTGAAAGGAAGTATCAGTTTGCGGTTCGTTATTTTTCTGGATATTAATCTGCTGGCAATACAAATAAACACCAAAAAGAATAGGAATGAGCACAATAATGGCGATGATACATCCTAATCTATTATTAGAGTGTGATTTATTTTTGAATAGTTTTCTGTTTTTACCTTTTTTATTTTGATTCATTGATTGGCTGGTGATGACAGGTTTGTTTTATTCTTCTTTTCTCATGCTGAATTCGCAACCGCAATATTGTTGGTTGTAAAAGTTATATTCTTTAATGATGGCAATACGTCGTTCGCTAAGTCCCCCTTTCCGCCAATTCTGTTCCCAGTACGTAACATCCGGGTAAGAGGCGGTAGCATATTGTCCGGCTTCATTGATCTGCTCCAGGCTTTTCCAACGACTGGAGGCAAGTGTCGTGGTAATTACAGAGAAACCATGTTCGTGTGCGTAACGGGCTGTCTCCAATAAACGCAGTTTAAAACAACGTAGGCAACGTGCTCCTCTTTCAGGTTCCTGCTCCATTCCTATTATGTGACATCGCCAGTTTTCATGATCGTAATCAGCATCTATAATCTCCAATCCCAATGATTGGGCATAGCGCGTACATTCTTCTTTTCTTATCATATACTCTTCCTGCGGATAAATATTAGGATTGCAATAATAAATGACGGGGGTGATATGATGTTGCATCATACATTCAATAATGGCTGATGAACAAGGAGCACAACAAGTATGAAGCAAGACTTTATCGGCTCCTCCCGGAACTTCGAGTTGGAATTTCTTTTTCATGCTGTAAAGTTAGTACATATTTACGATACGAGTCAATGGTTTATGTTTTATTCAGAATAGTTTTTTTAGTATCTTTGTCCACTCAAGTTTATAACAGAACAATAATGAATGGATTAAATTGCGGGCAGGAAGAGCAATATGCAGGCCCGGAGAAGAAAAAGAGTACCTCGAAAATTGTAAAGAGAACTTTAGTTGTGGCTGCATTAGCTTTGGCGGTATATGTTGTATATTCCGTAGTTTATTTATTTGTTTCACCTGATCGTAATATTCAGCAAATCTATCTGGTTCCCGAAGATGCTGCGTTTATCATTCAATCATCGGCCCCGATTGAAGATTGGGAAAAGTTTAGTGGAAGTGAAACATGGCAATGTCTGAAGAAAGCGAAATCTTTCGAGGAAGTAACGGAGAGTGTAGAGAAGCTCGATTCGGTAGTCAAAAGCAATAAAGTGTTATTGTCGCTTGTTGGTGAACGGGATATGCTTATTTCGCTTCACAAGACTCGTGCCACAAAGTGGGATTTTCTGCTGATTCTGGATATGCAGAAAACATCGAAAATGGATTTATTGAAAGACCAGGTGGAAACCGTATTGGTCATGAGTGGCTTTACTGTCACCAACCGGATGCATAACGGCATTAATATCCTTGAAATGCGTGATCCCGAAACAAGGGATATTTTCTATATTGCTTTTGTGGATAATCATTTGGTAGGATCTTATACGTCCGGGCTTGTCGAGTCGGCTATTGATTCGCGTAATAAACCCAAAATCGGACTCGACCAGTCTTTTATTGAAACGGAGAAGTTGGTTTCCGGTAAGGGGCTTGTCAGAGTCTTTATTAATTATGCGCGCGTACCTCAATTCATGTCTATTTATCTGGGGGCAAGAAACGAATACATTGATCTGTTTAGCAATTCTATGAATTTTGCCGGACTTTACCTAAATACGGATAAGGAGCGGATGGAAGTGAAAGGGTATACGTTGAGAAAAGATTCTGCCGATCCTTATGTCACTGCTTTATTGAATTCGGGAAAACATAAAATGAAAGCGCATGAGATTCTGTCCGGGCGGACGGCTCTTTATACCAATATAGGTTTCAACAACCCGATAACTTTTGTAAAAGAGCTGGAGAATGCAATGTCGGTTCATAATAAACAATTGTATGATTCTTATCAAAGTTCCCGGAAAAAGATTGAAGGGCTATTCGGAATATCTTTGGAAGAAAACTTTTTGAGTTGGATGTCGGGAGAATTTGCTATTACGCAATCCGAACCGGGGTTGTTGGGGCATGACCCAGAACTAATTCTGGCTATCAGAGCTAAAAGTATAAAAGATGCCCGTAAGAACATGGAATTAATAGAAAAGAAGATTAAGCGGCGCAGTCCGGTTAAGATAAAGACGGTTAATTATAAAGATTTCGAGATTAATTACGTCGAAATGAAAGGCTTTTTCCGCCTGTTCTTTGGAAAACTATTTGATAAATTTGAAAAGCCATATTATACTTATGTCGATGATTATGTAGTTTTTAGTAATAAGGCTGCATCTTTGCTCTCTTTTGTGGAAGATTACGAGCAGAAGAATTTATTGAAAAATAATCCGGGATTTGAAAATGCGCTTTCCTATTTAAAGTCAAGTTCTACCATTTTCTTATATACGGATGTGCACAAGTTTTATTCCCAACTGAAACCTATGATGAATCCTGCCACATGGAATGAAATACAATCCAATAAAGATATTCTGTATTCGTTTCCTTACTGGACTATGCAGGTTATAGGAGATGGACGGTCAGCTTCTTTGCAATATGTGATGGATTACAGTCCATATCAACCGGAGGAGGTTGTTGCCATTGCTACCGATGAAGATGATGAGGAAATGAACGAAGATGCTGAAACTGAAAAAGAACAGATGAGCGAATTGAAGCGTTTCTATGTCGAAAAGTTTGAAGGAAACGTTTTGAGGGAGTTTTATCCGGAGGGAGCGTTGAAGAGTGAAGTGGAAGTAAAGGAAGGAAAACGTCACGGTCGTTACCGTGAATATTATGAAGATGGGACATTGAAGCTTCGTGGAAAGTATGCAAATAATAAACCGAAGGGGACATGGAAGTACTATACCGAGGACGGAAAATTTGAGCGCA
The DNA here is from genome assembly GCF_003603455.1 of Bacteroides sp. AM37-9. NCBI lineage: Bacteria > Pseudomonadati > Bacteroidota > Bacteroidia > Bacteroidales > Bacteroidaceae > Bacteroides > Bacteroides sp. AM37-9. Next base: position 63,780 of record NZ_QTNF01000013.1, read on the forward strand.
AAGAAAAGTTCTAGATTACGTCAACAAAAGTTGATTTAAAAATTATGCTCAAAAAATAATCGGATTCTTTTTGTTTTCTCAAATAAAGCTGTAATTTTGCACGCCGTAAACGAGAGACAAACGCCGCTATAGCTCAGTTGGTAGAGCAACGCATTCGTAACGCGTAGGTCGCCAGTTCAAGTCTGGCTAGCGGCTCTCAAATTAGAACGCTGATTATTAATTAATAATCAGCGTTCTAATTTTTACAGGATTCCCTATTCTTATTTTAAAAGGGAAATCCTGCGTATGTAATAGATGTGAAATATAAAAATGTAATCTATGTTGAGTCGTATTATTGTTTTAGTGGTTGCCGGAGTAGCCGTAGTCTATATCGTTCGCTTTATAGATAACTTTTTCTCCCAGCGTAGAAGATAAAACTAACTTTCAAACATTCTGCTGCGTGCGAGCATACAAGCGCCAACGATGCCGGCTTTGTCTTTCAGCTTAGATGTGATGATGGCTGAATCTTTATTAACCAGATTTAGAGAGTACTTGCGTACGGCTGTTTTTATGGGCTGGGTGATATAATCACCGGTTAAAGATAAAGTTCCACCTATAATGACCAGTTCCGGGTTGAAGATATTGATTAGCCCGGCGATCTGTTTGCCTAGTTTCTGTCCGATTTCTTCTACAATTTCAATGCAAAGCAGGTCTTCTTTATTCACAGCGGCAATGATCTCATCAAGAGTGATCGGGTTTTCCTCTGTGGCGATTCGTGTAGATAGAATGGAACTTTCCCCACTTTGAATACGCTCTAATAAGATACGATGAAGTGCCGATCCGGAAGCTTCCGTCTCCAAGCAACCTTTTTTTCCGCAATGGCAGATTATCTCATTATCATAAGCACTCATGTGTCCAAATTCACCGGAGAATCCGGATTTCCCGGTATAAATCTTACCATCAATAATAATTCCGATACCTACTCCCCAGCTTACATTCACAAAAATGATATCTTTTTCTCCTTTCACGCAGCCTTGCATGTATTCGCCATAAGTCATGGCGCGTGTGTCATTATCAATGGTTACTTTATATCCCAATTTTTCGGATAATACATCCGCCAACGGCCTTTCCTCAAAATTGAATTGACTGAAGCTATACCCTGATTCAGGATTTACACGTCCCGACACATTTACATTAATATTTAAGATCTTCTCTTTATTAATAGTGAGCTTCTTTATAAAATTGAGAATATGCTTGCATAACTCATTCATCCCTTCGATTGAGTTCTCAAACTTATAAGGTATATTCATTTTCAATTCTACCATATCGCCTTTGAAATTTATCAGTCCGATATTGACGGCGAATCTTTTGATGTCTACACCCAAAAAGTAACCGGATTCCGGATTAAGCCCATAGAGGTTGGGATGGCGTCCGCCACTAGTCTCCAATTTGCCATAATCATTAATATATCCGTCATCACACATTTCACCGATAAATTTGGTGACAGTTGGTACACTTAAATCCAGCTCTTTTGAAAGATCGGGAATTGTAGAACTTCCATTATATATATAATGTGTAATAATCCTCTTTTTGACGAGAGCACTTTTAGAGCCCTTTTCTATTTCTTTCAAGAATTGTTGGTTCATAACTATGCATATTTGGTAATTCACACAAAGATAATTAATTTTTTTATTAATACGTGGTTTTGAAGCTTTGAAAATTAGAATATCTTGAATGTTATATTTCCTATATACTATGTAATGGATTTATATATAGGATAATGTAGCTATGGATGATTGTGGATATAATAAATGAAATAAGATGATTTGTGAGGTAATTCCTCCTTCTATTAATTAATAATGCGAGAAATAATGATTTTATTAATAAAATATTTTATTATCTATTGTTTATTTAATAAATATAGCTATATTTGTACCGTGATATTATTAATAAAACTCTATATCCTTAAATGAATTTAGTATGAGAAACTATTTTTTAGGTCTGTGTTTATTATTTGCTTTGTGTTTTACAGCATGCTCTCATTCAGATGATTCTGTTGATGTGCTAATTATTGGTGGAGGTGCCAGTGGAGTGACTGCTGGTATTCAGTCTGCTCGAATGGGGGCTGCAACATTGATAGTAGAAGAAACTGAATGGCTGGGTGGAATGCTTACATCTGCAGGCGTAAGTGCTGTTGACGGAAACTATGATTTACCGGCAGGTTTGTTTGGTGAGTTTCGCGAACATTTGGCAGATTATTATGGTGGACTTGATTCTCTAAAAACCGGTTGGGTGAGTGCAGTGTTGTTTGAACCTTCAGTCGGAAATAAAATTTTCCATGAAATGGTTGACGCGGAGAAAAATCTAAAAGTATGGCATAATGCTACCTTGGTAAAGCTGGAAAGAGAGAAAGATGTTTGGATTGCTCAAATTCAGATGAAAGATAATACAATCAAAAAAATACATGCTAAAATATTGATTGATGGTACTGAATTGGGGGATATAGCAAAAATGTGCGGGGTGAAATATGATGTCGGTATGGAAAGCCGTCATGATACAAAAGAAGATATCGCTCCGGAAGAGAAAAATAATATAGTTCAGGATATTACATACGTAGCAATCTTGAAAGATTATGGTAAAGATGTGACTATTCCTTGTCCTGAAGGATATAATAAGGATGAATTTGCTTGTGCTTGTGCCAGTCATGTTTGTATCACGCCTAAAGAACCGGATCGTGTATGGTCTAAAGACATGATGATAACTTATGGAAAACTTCCTAATAATAAATACATGATTAATTGGCCGATAGAAGGCAATGATTATTATGTAAACTTGATTGAAATGACCCGTGAGGAACGTGAAGAAGCCTTGAAATATGCAAAACATTATACGATGTGTTTCGTTTATTTTCTGCAACATGAATTAGGTTTTAATACATTGGGCTTGGCTGACGATGAATATCCTACAGCCGACAAATTGCCATTTATTCCTTACCATAGAGAGTCTAGGAGAATCCATGGGCTAGTACGTTTTGATTTAAATCATGCTTGTGAACCGTTCAGGCAGTCTCAACCTCTTTATCGTACTTGTATTGCCGTGGGGAATTATCCTGTGGACCATCATCATACGCGTTATCATGGATATGAAGAGTTGCCTAATCTTTATTTTCATCCGATACCGTCATACGGTTTACCTTTAGGAACTTTGATTCCGAAAGATGTTGAAGGATTGATTGTTGCTGAAAAATCAATATCTGTTTCTAATATAATTAATGGTACCACTCGTTTGCAGCCGATGGTTATGCAGATCGGGCAGGCAGCGGGAGCATTGGCAGCTCTTGCGGTGAAAGAAGGTAAAAACATAAGAGAAGTATCTGTTCGGGAAGTACAAAATGCGATTTTGGATGGAAAAGGATATTTATTGCCTTATTTAGATGTTGAGTTAGATCACCCAATGTTTAAGTCACTACAACGTATCGGCTCTACAGGTATATTAAAAGGTATAGGTAAAAGTGTTGACTGGTCAAATCAAATGTGGTTCAGAGCGGATACATTATTATTGGCAAATGAGTTGAAAGGATTGGGTGATGTTTATCCTTTTGTCAATAAGCAAGTATTCGAAGGTAATAATACCATATCAATTCAGAAAGCTACAGAGCTAATAGGAGAGATTGCAGAAAAAGAAGGTATTGAGATGAAAGAGGGTAGGGTAGAAGAGATATGGAATGAATTTGAATTGAAGGACTTTGATATGAATCGAGACATCCTACGAAGTGAAATGGCAATTTTGATTGATCAGATATTAGATCCTTTCAATAATAAAAAAGTAGATATTACAGGACAATATATTCAATAGGTAATAATAATATAAGTGTTAACTGCTGTTTTAATTAAACTAATATGAAAACATTAGATCGAAGAGACTTTCTAAAAAAAGCCACATTGGCTGGCGCGTCAGCCTTGACTGTACCAACTTTGTTTGAATCTTGTACTTCAAAAGCTAGTGCCAGTACAGTAGTGGCAACTGATGGTTTGGAAAGTAAACTCATTGTTCCTAAAAACAATGGCTTAAAAATTACCGGAACTTTTTTGGATGAAATATCACATGATATTCCACATCAGAACTGGGGTGAGAAAGAATGGGACTTGGATTTTCAGCACATGAAAAATATAGGAATTGATACAGTAATAATGATCCGTTCTGGTTATCGTAAGTTTGTCACTTTTCCTTCTCCTTATTTATTGAAGAAAGGTTGTTATATGCCTTCCGTTGACTTGGTGGATATGTTTTTACGTTTAGCTGAAAAGTATGGAATGAAATTCTATTTTGGACTATACGATTCGGGTAAATACTGGGACACAGGGGATATGACCTGGGAAGTGGAAGATAACAAATATGTAATTGATGAAGTTTGGGAAAATTATGGTTCCAAGTATAAAAGTTTTGGAGGATGGTATATCAGTGGTGAAATAAGCCGGGCAACGAAAGGGGCGATTGGTGCTTTCCATGCATTAGGAAAACAATGTAAGGATATATCTAATGGATTACCGACTTTTATATCGCCTTGGATTGATGGCAAAAAAGCGATCATGGGAACGACAAAAATGACTAAAGAAGATGCCGTTTCTGTACAACAACACGAAAAAGAATGGGATGAAATTTTTGATGGAATTCATGATGTGGTAGATGCATGTGCATTTCAAGATGGGCATATTGATTATGACGAATTGGATGCGTTCTTTTCTGTCAATAAAAAATTAGCAGACAAGTATGGTATGCAATGTTGGACAAATGCCGAATCTTTTGACCGTGATATGCCAATTCGTTTTCTACCCATTAAGTTTGATAAACTTCGGATGAAGTTGGAAGCAGCTAAACGTGCCGGATATGATAAGGCTATTACTTTTGAATTTTCTCATTTTATGAGTCCGCAATCAGCCTATCTACAAGCTGGTCATTTATATGACAGATATAAAGAATATTTTGAAATAAAATAAATGTTATGAAGTCTACAATCAATTTTGGTTATCTTATATTCCTTTCTGTTGTGGCAGCATTGGGAGGCTTCTTGTTCGGATATGATACCGCAGTTATATCGGGAACAATTGCCCAAGTGACTCAACTTTTTCAATTAGATGCACTACAACAGGGATGGTATGTAGGATGTGCTTTAGTAGGCTCTATCGTAGGTGTTCTTTTTGCTGGAATCTTAAGCGATAAGTTAGGAAGAAAACTTACGATGGTTATTTCAGCTGTGTTGTTTTCCACATCAGCTCTAGGATGTGCTCTATCAGCCGATTTTGCCCAATTGGTAGTTTATCGGATTATAGGTGGAGTAGGAATAGGGGTTGTGTCCATTGTTTCTCCTCTTTATATATCAGAACTAGCTGTAGCGCAGTATAGAGGACGTTTGGTGTCATTGTATCAGTTGGCTGTAACAGTTGGTTTTTTGGGAGCTTATTTAGTTAACTATCAATTATTGGCATGGGCGGAGAGTGGTACGCAATTAAGTGTGGATTGGTTGAATAAAATATTTATAACTGAAGTATGGAGAGGTATGTTGGGTATGGAAACATTGCCGGCAATCTTATTCTTCATTATCATATTTTTTATTCCGGAAAGTCCCCGCTGGTTAATCGTACGTGGAAAGGAATTGAAAGCTGTAAATATATTAGAGAAAATATATAATTCGATTACAGAAGCGAAAAGTCAATTAAATGAAACGAAATCTGTGCTGACCTCTGAAACAAAATCGGAATGGTCTTTATTGATGAAGCCTGGAATTTTCAAAGCTGTTATTATCGGTGTGTGTATTGCGATTTTAGGACAGTTTATGGGTGTGAACGCAGTACTTTATTATGGCCCTTCTATCTTTGAAAACGCAGGACTTTCAGGAGGAGATTCTCTTTTTTACCAAGTTCTGGTAGGACTAGTCAATACTTTGACCACGGTTCTGGCTCTTGTCATCATCGATAAGGTGGGCCGCAAGAAGCTGGTTTATTACGGAGTTTCGGGTATGGTGCTCTCTCTGGTCCTTATCGGTCTTTACTTCCTCTTCGGAGATTCCCTGGGAGTATCCAGCCTCTTCCTGCTCATTTTCTTCCTGTTCTATGTATTCTGCTGTGCCGTATCCATCTGTGCCGTGGTGTTCGTACTCCTCTCGGAGATGTATCCCACCAAGGTTCGCGGACTAGCCATGTCGATAGCAGGATTTGCTCTGTGGATCGGAACGTACCTGATCGGACAGTTAACCCCCTGGATGCTCCAGAACCTTACCCCCGCCGGAACATTCTTCCTGTTCGCCGTTATGTGCGTACCATATATGCTGATTGTCTGGAAACTCGTGCCGGAGACCACCGGGAAGTCGCTGGAGGAGATTGAAAGATACTGGACCCGTTCGGAATAAATATAAAACAGACCTTAATAACAATAAACTAACATTTTATAAATATGGATAGTAAGAATAACATTGGTCATTCAGCAGACATCTCTTTAACTGCTGAATTACCCATACCAATCTATAATGGAAATACGATTATGGATTTCAAAAAACTGGCAAGTCTGTACAAGGATGAGCTTCTGGACAACGTCCTTCCTTTCTGGCTTGAACATTCACAAGATCATGAGTATGGTGGTTACTTCACCTGTCTGGACCGTGAAGGAAAAGTATTCGATACGGATAAGTTTATTTGGCTGCAAAGTCGTGAAGTATGGATGTTCTCCATGCTTTACAACAAAGTGGAGAAACGTCAGGAATGGCTGGACTGCGCCATTCAGGGGGGCGAATTCCTAAAAAAATATGGACATGACGGCAATTATAACTGGTATTTTTCCCTTGACCGTTCGGGTAGACCATTGGTAGAACCGTACAATATCTTTTCATATACATTTGCTACCATGGCTTTCGGTCAGTTAAGTCTTGCCACCGGCAATCAGGAATATGCAGACATTGCCAGGAAAACCTTCGATATCATCTTGTCTAAAGTGGATAACCCGAAAGGCAAATGGAATAAGCTTCATCCGGGTACTCGCAATTTGAAGAACTTTGCTTTGCCGATGATCCTTTGTAACCTGGCTCTGGAAATAGAGCATCTTTTAGATGAAAGTTATCTAAAAGAAACAATGGAAACTTGTATCCACGAAGTAATGGAAGTTTTTTACCGTCCTGAACTCGGAGGGATCATTGTTGAAAATGTAGATATCGACGGTAGCCTGGTTGACTGCTTTGAAGGCCGTCAGGTAACTCCGGGACATGCCATTGAAGCGATGTGGTTTATCATGGATCTGGGCAAACGCCTGAACCGTCCGGAATTGATAGAGAAAGCCAAAGAGACCACCCTTACAATGCTTAATTATGGCTGGGATAAGGAGTATGGAGGCATTTATTACTTTATGGATCGTAATGGTTGCCCACCTCAACAATTGGAGTGGGATCAGAAACTCTGGTGGGTGCATATTGAGACGCTTATTTCTCTATTGAAAGGTTATCAGTTAACGGGAGACAAACAATGCCTGGAGTGGTTTGAGAAAGTACATGACTATACGTGGGGCCATTTCAAGGATAAAGAATATCCCGAATGGTATGGATATCTGAATCGAAGAGGAGAAGTGTTACTTCCACTCAAAGGAGGAAAATGGAAAGGATGTTTCCATGTACCAAGAGGGCTGTACCAGTGCTGGAAAACATTAGAAGAAATAACAAATATCGTATCCTAATTAGTTCTAAATTTAATATTATGAGAAAAATTCTATTTTTAATTTTAATGTTAAGTTCTGTCGGTATACAAGCACAGAATTTAATCGTAAAAGGAGTCGTCTCTGATGAGTCCGATGTATTGCCAGGAGTAAGTATCTTTGTTGAAGGTACATCTAAAGGAACAATTTCAGATATTAATGGAAAATACTCTATTGAAGTAAAAAAAGGGAGCAAACTAGTTTTCTCTTATGTAGGTTATCGCACAGAAGAGCTGATAGCAAATGCTCCTGTACTAAATGTAAAAATGAAAGCTGACGCTATTCAGTTGGAAGAAGCAATAGTAGTAGGGTATGCTAAACAGAAAAAAGCAACATTAACCGGAGCTGTATCTTCTGTTAGTTCTGAAACTATAACAAAAAGAAGTGTAGCATCTTTATCTACAGCCTTACAAGGTGCTATGCCAGGGGTGACTATTCAACAGACTTCAGGTGAACCTGGTGGTGATGGTGGTTCTATTCGTATTCGCGGTATCGGCTCTATTAATTCAAATACGGATCCGTTAGTTTTGGTTGATGGAATTGAAATGAGTATCGATCAAGTAGATGCTAACACAGTAGAAAGTATTTCTGTTTTAAAAGATGCTGCTTCTGCTTCAATATATGGTTCCCGGGCGTCTAATGGTGTTATTCTTATTACAACCAAAAGAGGTCAAAAAGGAAAAATAACAACGACATATAGTGGTTACCTAACAATCCAGCGCCCAACTAATATGCCTGAACCTGTAGCTGCATGGGAATATTTACAAGCAGAACTAAATGCTTGGGATAATGCAGAAATTACAGTATCCGACGCGCAAAGAGCTCAACAACTGCAACAGATAGAAGAACAAAAAACATTACGTCCGGATAATTGGAACAGGTACGATACCGATTGGAAAGATGAAACGATGAAAAATCATTCAATCATGCACAACCATAATGTAACAATTAGTGGTGGTAGTGACAAACTGACTTTCTTTGGTTCTGGTACTTACCTATACCAAGATGGTTTGATACCTAATGATAATTATAGTCGTACTAACCTTCGTTTAAATGCAGATGCTCAAATACTTCCATGGGCTAAGTTTAGTATTGAAACAGCATTAAGACAAGGTAAAAAAGTAAATCCGGGTTTGAGTACTCCCAAACAGATTATCAATCAGTCTTTATATATGTTGCCCACTCTTTCTGCTGCCAGAGAGCTAGATGGGAATTGGGGATATGGAAAGAATGGTATGAATCCTACAGCTCAAGCATACGATAGTGGAGAAAAAATAACAAAAGGGACAGATGCTGTGGTAAACGGAACATTAACTCTTACTCCTATCAAAGGCTTAGAGCTTGTAGGACAATATTCTCGCCGTCAATCCACAAGTAGAGGGCGTACATTAATAACTCCATATACGACGTCTCTAAGAGGTCAAATCATGGGATCATACCCTACAGATGATTCACTGACAGAAAGCTGGAGTGAAACCGTTAGAAATTATTATCGTGCACAAGCTTCGTATGAAAATAAATTCTTTGACCATTATGGAAAAATATTAGTCGGCTTCCAGGCAGAAGATAATCTGAATACTTCCTTTTCTGGTGGAAAAAGAGGTTTCGATCTAGGGCGTTATTATTTAGGTAATGGAGATTCTGCAACCGCAACGTCCTCCGGTGGAGCAAATTCTTGGGCTATGATGTCATGGTATGCCCGCTTGAATTACAACTACAAACAACGTTATTTACTGGAGGTAAATGGTCGTTACGATGGCTCTTCCCGTTTTACCAGAGATAATCGATGGGGATTTTTCCCTTCGTTGTCTGCCGGTTGGGTAATATCTGAAGAGAACTTCATGAAATCTACTCGTAAAGTACTTGACTTCTTAAAAGTTCGTGCTTCTTACGGTCTTTTAGGAAATCAGAACATCGGTAATTATCCTTATGCTGCAACCATTGCAACCGGATATGGATACTATTTAGGTGGTGAAGAAGCAGATAAAGAATTAGTATCAGGTGTGGCTCAAACAACACTAGCCAATTCGGATATTAGTTGGGAAAAATCAAAGCAAATAAATTTTGGTATTGATTTTAGTTTGTGGAATGGTTTGTTAAGCGTTACAGCGGATTATTACATCAAAAATATTTATGATATGTTGATGAAGTTTCCATTACCATACTATGTAGGAATGAGTCCAGCATATACCAATGCAGGAGATATGTCCAACAAGGGTTGGGAAGTAAGTGTCAGTCATAAAAATAAATTAAATGACTTCACGTATGGGGTAACATTTACTTTAAGTGACAACCGCAACAAAATAACCAATCTAAACGGACTTAATTCTCAAGATAAAACAATGGTAGAGGGTTATCCTAACAAAGGTATTTGGGGATATGTGACTGATGGGTATTATAAAGATTGGGATGATGTTAACAATTCTCCTAAATTAGGGGATGCTCGTCCGGGATTCGTTAAGTATGTTAAAACTTATCAGGGTGAAGACTCTGACCCTATGACAATTGATACTCGTGACATGGTATATCTTGGTGACCCGTTCCCACACTTTGAATATGGTGTAACGTTAAATGCCGGTTGGAAGAATTTTGATTTCACAGCTTTCTTCCAAGGAGTCGGGCAACGTGTGAATTATATGAGTGGAGTTGGTCTTAAACCTTTTGCTAACGGTTCGAATCTTTTCAGACATCAAATGGATTCATGGACTCCGGATAATCAGGATGCAGCATACCCCATTTTGGTTCCTGAAGCTAATGCAGGTCCTAACTATCAAAAATCCGATAAATGGGTACGAGATGCCTCTTATTGTCGTTTGAAAAATGTTGTTTTAGGTTATACTTTACCTAATTCATGGACTAAGAAATTAAATATTGGTAGCTTGAGAGTGTATGCAAGCGGACAGAACCTATTTACCATCAGTAATTTCTATAAGGGATATGACCCCGAAGTTGCATATAGCGGCTCTGTTGGAGGGGAATTCTACCCCATTATGCAAACATTTACGTTTGGTATTGATTTAAAATTTTAAATAATCAAATATTATGAAAAAAGCAATCAAATATATATTTAATAACAAAGTTCTTGCAAGTGGGGCTTTGATATTATCACTAGGAATAGCAGGCTGTAGTGACTACTTGGATAAAGAGCCTATGAGCGAATATTTATCGTCCAATTTTTATAATAACGATGGCGCAATAGCACAAGGGGCTAATGGGTGTTACCAGCGTTTGCTGATGGATCATAGTAATACTAGTAGTATACCTTATTGTATATTATGGGATATGTATACGCCTTATGGCATCGAACGTGCGGACAACAGTTCTATTGGTGTTGGTAATATTGAGTTACGAACAAATTTCACAGTAGAACAAACATGGGCTATTTTATATACTTCTGTGGCAAGATGTAATTCTGTGTTGGATGGAGCTAAGCCTTTTTATAATGAATTAAGCGATAAGGCTAAAATTTATCTTGCAGAAATTCAAGTTTTGAGATCTCATTACTATATTCAACTAGTTTCTTTATGGGGGGATATTCCATATTTCACATCTGCAGTAACGGAAGAACAGACAAAGCAGGTTTCACGTACTCCCTGGAAAGAAGTTGTAGATGATATATTAAAAACATTGGACGAAGCTGCCGATATTTTACCTTGGACAGCGGCTAATTATGGACGTGTCGACAAATCAGTAGCATTAGGATTGAAAGCAAGATTGGCTTTATATGCCGGTTCATGGTGTAAATTTGGTTTTGGTATGGATGGTGAAAAAGATCAGGCTAAAGCTACAGAATATTTTAAGATTGCAGCAGCAGCTTCTAAAAAAGTTATAGACGAAAGTGGACGTGATTTGGCTACTAATTATGCAGATCTGTTTACACGGACAGGACAACTAAAAGAAGACGTAAAAAAAGAAACGATGTTATTTATGATGTTTTCAAACCAAATTCATTCGTTTACTCAATATATGTCTTTAGGTGAACAAGTTCGTATGATTGGACAAAGTGGACGTTTTCCTACCCAACAGTTAGTTGATACTTACGAAATGAAAAATGGTAAACGTATTGATGAGACTGGTTCCGGGTATGATCCTAAGAAACCGTTTGATAGTCGTGATCCTCGTTTAAAAGAAACAGTTTACACTCATCATGATGTTATCATCGGAAATACTGGGGGAGACAACAAAATGAAATTCCTGATGGAAGTCTATAATCCTCAAACGACCTCTTGGGATAAAGATGGTAATGAAAAGTTGGTTGCCAACTTAGATTATGCTGGTGCTGTTGCTCAATATGGTTACGTAAGTAGTGGTGTAGGATTTGCATGGAAAAAGTATAATCATTTCGATGATGAGGCAAATGCCAATCCTAGTTATAACATTCTGATCATGCGGTTTGCAGAAATTCTTTTGACTTACGCCGAGGCTAAAATAGAACTTAATGAATTAGATGCAACGGTTGTAAATGCAATTGATCGAGTTAGAGCTCGTGTAGATATGCCTGGTATCTTATCTGTTGATCCGACACGTGAGAATGATCAATTAAAGATGCGCCAAATTGTACGCCGTGAACGTAAAGTGGAATTGGCCAAAGAGGCGTTAATGTTATTTGATATGCGTCGTTGGAGAACTGGTGATATTCAAAATGCCGAACCCACTTATGGTTACCCTAAAGCAACAGGGGTAGATCCGACCACAGGAAAATACCCCGATGGGTATGAACAGGCTACTCCAGATATGGTTCCTTCTTATGGCGCTTCAGGATCGGACAGAGATATAAACGATATTGCCAGTTATGCTGCATACGGTGATAAACTAAGATCTCGTGATAAAGGTCGTAGCTGGAATAACAGACATTACTTATGGCCTATCCCGCAAACAGAGCGAAATAAATGCCCTTGGCTGGAACAGAATAAAGGATATGGTGAGTAATATATAACGCATTTAGTATGAATAGATTAATTATTTTATTATCATTACTGTTAGTGCCGGTTTTTATATCGGCACAGACCGTAGTGACAATTGAAGCTGCAAGTCCAGATCCGACATTAACTGTACGTGGTCCTGAGAAGCAGATAGACTTATTCAATAATCCTGTTTGGGAAAAGCAAGAAAAAGGTATTGTTTTATTATCTACGGAATATCAAAATGCTATAAAATCTACTCAAAGCATATATACGGCCGTAATAGTAAATAAAGATATGAAGGTAACAAAAGTCCTGAACGGCGTAATCTCTAAGAATATCCAACCTGTATTTAAGACTCCTTTAGATATAGAATTAGGACAAGCAGAGTTTGCATTAATTGGTTATGATGCTGATTACTCAAAGGATGGCTATCGTAAGTTTCTTGCTGAAAATTTCCATGTAGGAGATGTCGTAAAGCTAAGAATTAATGGAGAAATACATTCATTGGATAAAGTAATAGCTTTTTCCCAAGGCAGTATTCCGCCTCAAATAGAACTGGATAATGATTTTTTATTTACTGTTGTTGGAAGTAAGACTACATTAAGCGGTTGTATTGCTAATTATGATAGGAAAGCCGGTTATCAGTTGTTTATAGAGAGTCAAACAGAAATAAAGCCAGTGCCCCTTACAGCAAAAGGACTATTTCACAATCAGTTAACTTTGAATAATGGCACTAATTTCTTTAACTGGATTTTGAAAAAAGGCGGGAAAGAAATTACTCGTAAGCCTGTTGCTGTCTTCTCTAAAGCTCCCGATCAACAACAGAGCGAACTGGTTATGTGGGTGGAGCAATTTCCTAATGCAAAAGTGTTGACTAATAGAGAAGCAGTAACCACTATGGTTAATAACGTAAAGAAAGCTGGATTCACTTCAATCGGGTTGGATGTAAAAGGACCGGAAGGATATGTTTCTTATCGCAAAAATGATCTTTCAAAGACTCCTTACCTGACAGCAACTAAAAATCCGAATAAACAAGTAAAGGATGATGGTTTCGATTTATTGGAAGTTGTACTTCAGGAGGCACACAAAATCGGATTGAAAGTTTATACTAGCTTTAATTTCTTCACGGAAGGAAATATAACTGTAAATGATTATGCAATTCTTCATGAGCATAAAGATTGGGAAGAAATAGTGCAACGTCCGGAAGATAAAGGCAAACTTCTGAAAATCACAGAAAGTACAAGAGGAAAAGAAGCAGCAAAAGGTAAGTTATTAGCTTTAGCTTTTGTGAATCCTTCTAATAAAGAGGTACAGGACTTTCAATTGTTGCGTGTAGAAGAAGTTCTAAAAAATTATGATATAGATGGCATTGTATTAGACCGCTGTCGATATGATAATTTATATGCCGATTTTAGTCATGTAACTCGAAACGCCTTTGAAGAATATCTGGAAAAAGAAGGAAAAGTTTTAGAAAATTTCCCTGCTGATGCTTTTAGAATAAATAAAGAAGGCGTATTAATAAAAGGCAGATTCTTTAAAGAATGGATTACTTTCCGATCTCAAACTATTTGTGATTTTACCAACCGGATTCGCTTATTAGTAGATAAGTATAAAGTTGAAAAGAATCCGGATTTGAAAATGGCAGCTTATGTCGGATCCTGGTATGAGGTGTATTATCAGAATGGAGTAAATTGGGCTAGTAACCAGTTTAAATATGATGATCGATTATCGTTCCCGGATAGTGAGATCTATGGAAAAAGTTATAATAGAACAAGCTATTTAGGTAATCTTGATTTTCTGATGATTGGCACCTATTATAAAACACCTAAAGAAGTTAATCGATATATTACTTTAGGGAATATTCTTACATGTGGACAAGTTCCATTGTTAGGTTCAATGAGCTTACCAGATTTAAGCGTTTCCGATCAGGGGAAGGTGTTTGGTGCTTCGTTAAAGAATTCATCAGGTCTGATGATTTTCGATAATTGTTATGTTGATTGGGAAACTTTCTTCGAACAAATGAAAATAGCTTTTTCCATTAAGAAAAAATAATGAACCATATAATACTCGTGAAAGATGAAAAAACTAATAAATTTAATATTCAGTATAATGTGCATCACTGCACTTTTCACTGTAACTTTTAGCTCTTGTTCAGATGATGACGAAAACAGAGCCTATGAATCTGTGCAGATAGTAGGAGTCAAAGTGAATAATGAATTGTACACGCCTTCTTCCGTCAGCGCAACTGAAACGACAGTATTGATTCCTGCTGGAGTCGATTTATCCAAAGCTAAACTACAATTGTTGGTTATAAACGGTACTGCCAATTTCATAAACGACCAAGAGTATGATGCCCGTAAACCCCTTGATTTGACATTAAATGGATTTGACGGAACTACGGTGCAGACAAAATTGCGTATTCAGTCTCCTCCTAAATTGGTGTCTTTTATAATAGAAGGAATGACTGTTCCCAATAGTGATATTCATACTGGTGAAGAATCATTGATTGTCCAGGTTCCGGAAGAGGCTGACCTTACAGCACTAAAGGTTACCATGGAATATATCAATGGGACAATTATGGACTTTCAAAATGGTGTTGCATTGGACTATACTAATCCGAGAAGTTTTAAAATAAAAGGTGTAGATGAAGAAACAATTTATACTTATGAGTTTATTATTACTACGGAGAAAGTAGGTCCTGCATCTATAAAAGCGATGACTATCAATGGCATTGAAACTGATTATGTGCTTACAGATGATAAGAATGTAGCAGTTCCATATATTCCGGCATTGATGGATTTCACATCTGTAAATGTAGAACTGACTGCTGGATTCGGTAATAAAATAGACGAATCTTTCACTGGTCAAGGATTAAATTTGATGAATGGTAACAATAAGGTTTCAATCAAAGGAAGTAATGGAGTGACAACAGAGTTTACAATTGGTATACCTCAAATTTCTGCAGAACCTACATTTAAGAAAAACTATACAGAATTAGTCGGATTTGGATCTGACAATCTAATTTGTACAGCAATTAGCGATCCTTATATTGTTGCGAGCAACCATTCTTCCTCTAGTAAAACTCCTGCGTATTTCGACTATACGGGAAATAAAATAGATAATTTGAGTGCAGTTGGATTGAGTATTGCGACACATGGTATACGCATATTGGCAACAGATGACAAAGGAAATATTCTTGGAGCTGCATTAGGAACGGATAAACCTGTAATATATCGTTGGAGTAATGTGACAGCAAAAGCTACTGAATTTATTTCATTCGATAAATCAGTCATTGGCGAGACTGCAACTCCTCGTTTAGCGGGTATTAGTATTATTGGTGATTTGGATGGTGATGCTACAATTGTAGCTCCTAAAGCACAATCTGTAGATGTATTTGTTTGGAAAGTTATAGGAGGTGTGCTAAATCCTGTTCCTCAAAAATATACATTCCCTGTTGCTACTCCAAGTTTTTACTGGACTGTAAATCCAATGCCCATCGGTATGTCCGGATATATGGGATTCTATACTGCAAAGGGTGCTAATGGCCTGATTTGGTTGAATAGTACAATGGGAGAAGTTTCTAGAATGTCTGGTCTTATTACTACTGGTGGCGATATGGTAAAAATAGAAAATCGTGTGTATGTAGCATATACAGTATATGCGGACAGTAAAGGTATTATGCGTATCTGTGATATAACTGATGGTAAATATAATCAAATATTCAATTATACAATGGAAGCATCGGGAGCTAATGGTAATAGCACAGCTTCTGCTTGTTTAATGGTGAAAAATAATGAATTATATGCAGTATTTGGCTGCACCGGTTCCGGCTTATACTTCTACCGCATAGCATGCAAATAATAACTAATAAATAAGACCATGTCTAATTGACATGGTCTTATTTAATCTCTTATTTAATATGAAACAGAATTATAATTATATATTTCTTCTTACTTGTCTCATTATAGGAGGTACAGCTTGTTCCCATAAATACAGAACATCTTCTTCCAAGCCAATAGAAACATTCTTTAAGAATGAAGTGAAACCAGAGAAATTCATTGAATGTTTTCCCGGTGCCTATTACCGCAAGGTGAATTCCAGTAAGGATGTTTGGTTGGGAGTTGGAGGAACTGTTACCTTACCTCAATTATCATTCGATCAAACTAGAAAAAACACTAAGAAGCCGGGACAGTTTCTTGATAATCCATCTGTATATTTAGGAGGAAACATGGGAGATCAGGAGACTGACTTCGGATTAGCGTGGGAAGTTATCCGGGAAAAAGATGGAAAACTATCCAAAGAGAGGAAAGCTTTTCGTCCATTTATGAGACGTAGTGAGCATATTAATGGACAAGAACCCAATTATGCGCAAGCACCGCCGGAAGATAAATACTATTGGTATCCGGGCGAAAAAGTCACAATGTATTTTCAAGTGTTAGAACCTCGTAAAGTACATTTTGTGATAGAAGGAGCCGGAAAACGCTTTGAATGTGATTATGATTGTGAAGGTTATATTCCGGGAGAACTGGGAACCTTTAAACGTGTAAATGCAATTGATCAAGTTGCGAATGAAGGTAAACCAGCGCAAGCAACGAAAACAAAGGTTTTGAATAGTCGATGGGATGAGAGCTATTATTTTAGAAAATATAAAAATGAAATTGTGAAAGTACCGATTCACGAAGGCCGTTTCACAGATATGCGTTGTCCGGACAGTCATTTCTTTGAAGTAACATCAACTGATGAAGGTCGAAAGATAGGAGCAGAAACGATTAGTATTAATGGAAATGGGTATTGATCCTCAAAAGAATATTATTGATTTACAAAAAACTTATTTAAGATGAAAAAATATTTATTCTATTCATTATTTTTGAGTTTAGCTATGGGATTCTATAACTGTTCTGACAGTGACGATGGAGAACCGGAACCAGAACCCACAGATCCAATTAACACTTACTTTAAAGATGAGATAAAGCCACAAGCGAGTGTTGCCTGCTTTGCCGGTGCCTATTATCATAAAGCCGTAACAAGTAAAGATTTATGGCTAGGTATCGGAGGGACAATAAAATTGCCTACAGCAACTTTCGATGAAGATCGTAAGAATCCTAGTAAACCAGGACAATATCTTGATAATCCTTCTATATATTTAGGAGGGAATATGGGTGGACAAGAGACTGATATAGGCCTAACTTGGGAAGTTGTTAAGGATGAGCAAGGTAATATCAGTGCTGAAAGAAAAGCATTCCGTCCATTCATGAGACGTACAAGTCATTCGAGCGGACAGGCATCCAACTATTCAAATGCTCCTGCGCAGAAAGAATATTATTGGTATCCGGGTGAAGAAGTCACCATTTCTATTCAGATCATAAGAAGTGGGGTTCTCAAATTTATTGTAGACGGTAACGGTAAGCATTATGAATCAGAATATGAATGTGCCGGATACAAACAAGGAACCCGTGGAGAATTCAAACGTGTAAATGCTATTGACCAAGTATCTAATGAAGGAAAGCCAACACAAGCCACGAATACAAAAGTTGAAGGTGCCCAATGGAAGGAAAGTTTTTTATTCAGGATGTACAACGGTAAAATAGTAAAAGCTCCACTTCATACAGGAAGATACACTGATATGCGCTGTCCGGATGTAATGTATTTTGACATAAATTCAACAGAAGCAGAAAAGAAGACTGGTGCTGAATCTGTAAATATTAATGGTGCAGGATATTAATAAATATATATATTATTTCAAATAATAAGTCATGAATAAAAGAGCTTTCTCTCTTGATGCTTTAAGGGGATATGCCATTATTACTATGGTTTTATCAGGTACTATTGCTTCAGGAGTATTACCAGGATGGATGTATCACGCACAAGTAGGTCCCCGCTCTAATTTTGCATTTGACCCATCATTTTATGGAATTACATGGGTTGATCTAGTTTTCCCATTCTTTTTATTTGCAATGGGAGCGGCTTTTCCTTTTTCTATCGGCAATAAACTGGAAAAAGGAGAATCTAAATTAAGAATAGCATGGGATTGTCTATTACGTGGATTCCGGTTAACATTCTTTGCAATTTTTATTCAGCACATGTATCCTTGGGTAACATCTTCTCCGCAAGATGTGCGATCATGGTTGTTAGCTCTGTTTGCATTTGTTCTGATGTTTCCCATGTTTATGAGAATTCCGGTTAAAATGTCTAAATGGTTACGTGGAGGGATACAACTATCTGCCTATACGTTGGGCATTGTCATGTTGCTTACTGTAAATTATGCTAATGGTAGAGAATTTAGTCTGTCATATAGTAATATTATTATTCTGGTTCTGGCAAATATGTCCATTTTCGGTTCGCTGGCATACTTGTTTACAGCAAAAAATAAATGGGCTAGAATAGCAATCCTTCCATTTATTATGGCTGTCTTTTTAGGAAGTAAAACAGATGGTTCCTGGGTAAAGGCTTTGATGAACTATTCTCCAATCCCCTGGATGTATAGTTTTTATTATTTGAAATACTTGTTTATTATAATTCCCGGAAGCATTGCCGGAGAATACTTAAAAGAATGGTTACAAAGCAAAAGTGAGGCTGATTCCCCTTTAGAAGAAAAAAGGAGAATCCCCCTAATTTTATTATTAACTATCGGGATTATTATTTTTAATCTGTATGGCCTGTATACACGTCAGTTATTATTAAACTTGTGTGGCACAGTTGTTATTTTAGTTTGTATTTATTGGCTTCTGAAAACAAGAAGCAACAATATGGATTATTGGAGAAAACTATTTGTTGCTGGAGCTTATTTACTTATGCTGGGGTTGTTTTTTGAAGCATATGAAGGCGGAATTCGTAAGGACGATTCAACCTATAGTTACTATTTTGTTACTGCCGGCCTTGCTTTTATGGCTATGATTGCTTTTTCAATACTATGTGATATTTATAAGTGCCGACAGCTGACACGTCCATTGGAAATGGCGGGACAAAACCCAATGATTGCTTATGTGGCCACTAATCTAGTAGTAATGCCCGTGCTGAATTTAATAGGGGTAGCATCATATTTATCCTATCTGCAACAAAATGCCTGGCTTGGTTTCTTACGGGGAATTATTATCACCATATTGGCAGCATTAATAGCTATCATTTTTACAAAACTTAAATGGTTCTGGAGAACATAATAGAAATATGAAACTACTAATAAAAAGAATAACATATGTCATCTTAATCCTGTGTTCCTATTGTTCTTATGGTGAAGCAAAAATTCAGCTCCCTTCTATTTTAGGTAATGGGATGGTGCTTCAACAAAAGTCGGAGGTAAAGCTATGGGGAAAAGCTACACCTAATAAGAAAGTTGTTGTATATACCTCATGGAACGCACAGCAGCAAGAAGTAGATAGTAATCGAAAGGGGGATTGGTCGGTGGCTGTCACAACTCCAGAAGCTGGAGGGCCATATACTATTCGCATTTCAGATGGTGAAGAACTGATATTGGATGATGTTTTAATTGGAGAAGTCTGGCTGTGCTCCGGACAATCAAATATGGAAATGCCAGTGAAAGGTTTTCGTGGTCAACCTGCCGCAGAATCACAGAATACGATAGTAAATGCAAATCCTAATCGCTTGTTAAGATTATTTACAGTGCAGCGTGCCTACAGCAGTGTTCCACAGGAGAATGTTATTGGCCAGTGGGAAAGGAATACTCCGAAGTCTGTTTCTACTTTTAGTGCCGCTGCTTATTATTATGGCGATCAATTACAGAAAGTTTTAGGAATACCGGTGGGACTGATTCATGCTTCTTGGAGTGGTTCTTCAATTGAGCCATGGATTAGTAAAGAAAACCTTCTACAATTTCCTGAAATAGATCTGACTCCGGCAGCAAATCCACAATCGAAATATGCAAATGGTACTCCTACTGTATTGTATAATGCCATGATTAAACCGCTGGAGAATTATAATATTAAGGGAATGATATGGTACCAAGGAGAGTCTAACTCTGCACGTCCGGAACAATATCAGCGTTTGTTTGCTGTGTGGGCTAAACAAAACAGGACATTGTTCCGTTCAAAAGACTTTCCCATTTATTATACAGAAATTGCTCCTGTTGCATCCCCTGTAGACAGACCGTTTCAAAGGGCAATTTTCCGAGAAGCACAGTTGGAAAGCATGTATGAAATCTCTAATACAGGTATGGCTTTCACAAACGATCTTGGTTCGGAGAAATTCATTCATGCTCCCCAAAAACGAGAAATTGGACAGCGTTTAGCATATTGGGCATTAGCAAAAACATATCAGTTAGAGGGATTTGAATATAGTGGTCCTATCCATCGTTCATATATGAAAAATGGAAAGGTTATTGAGATTCTTTTTGATCATGCAGATGATGGACTAAACCCGGAGAATGAACCTTTAGTGGGCTTTGAGGTTGCGAGCGATGATAGTATATTTTATCCTGCCAATGCCGAAATCATAAATGGAACCTCTCGAGTAAAAGTATGGAATGACAAAGTAATTCAGCCGGTTTATGTACGCTACGCTTTTCGTAATTTTTTGCGTGGAAACCTGATAAACAATGCCGGATTACCGGCAGCTCCTTTCCGAATGGATTTGCGAAAATTAGATTTTCAGAATCCTGAAAATCTAGGATGGACTCGCGTCACTACTTTTGGTAAATTACCTGAATACGTTAATGTTTATCATTCTCCAGAATGGATTGAAAGTACACGAACAAATGCTTATATAGCAGTTATAGATACAAAGAAAGGAGGAAGTTTAGATGTCGGAGGTGAAGAAAGTGGGGTAAAGACCCCGACTGAATTTTACCAGTCAGAAAAAAGAAAACCAGTGATTGTATTAAATGGAGGATATTTTGCCAATGGAAAAACTGTTAGTCTCATATGTAAAGATGGAAAAATATTATCTGACAACATATCTGTTGTGAATCGTATATTAGAGGGTAAAAAGACTGCATATTATCCTACCCGTTCTGTTTTTAGTCTTTATAAAGATGGAACATATCATGTTGACTGGATATATAAATCAGATCAACAGACCTATGCATATGATATGCCAGCCTTGAACAGTTCTACACGCCCTCCACTATCGGTTCCATCAAAAGGTTTTCCGAGAGGAGCAAAAGTCTGGAGCGCCAAAATGGGAATTGGTGCAGGTCCTGTGTTAATCAAGGATGGAATGATTCGTAATAGTTGGGTAGAAGAACTGTTAGATGTTGCAAGTGGCATAAATCCACAGACTTGTCAACCTCGTTCTGCGATAGGAATCACGCAAGATGGGAAACTAATTTTGTTCGTTTGTGAAGGACGTGAACAAACACCGGATGTTCCAGGTATGACTTTAGACCAACTTGCCCGGTTGATGAAAGCATTTGGATGTGTAGACGCGCTTAATTTAGATGGCGGAGGTTCGAGTTGTATGTTGATTAATGGTAAAAAGACTATAAAACCGTGTAATAAAGAACATCAACAACGACCAGTTGCTACTGTATTATTTGCAAGATAATGTAATCTAAAAACTATAATAAGAAAGAATAGTTAAATTATCAATTAATCATTTTTTATTCATGAGTGAAAAATTGAAGTTTTGTTTGTGTCTTGCAATTTTATTTATAAGCCTGCAAAGCATAGCAAAAACAACAGAGCAAGGAATCCGCGGAGTTTGGGTTCCTGCTCCTCGTTTCACCTCTGTATTACATACTTATCAGGGAGTGAAGAACTTTGTAAAAACATTAGATGAGTTGAATATGAATTCTATATTCCTTGTATCTTATGCGGAAACTAAAACAATATATAAGAGTGATGTATTGATGCATTATTCTACTTATAAGACACAAGAAGAAGGCTATCTGCTAAGCGGATATTCTAAACAATATCAAAGTCTAACTAATGACCCGATACGTGATTTGATTGATGAGGCTCATAAGCATGATATAAAAGTGTTTTTCTGGTTTGAATATGGTTTTATGGGGGAAGGACGTCCGATATCACTCGATAATCCTTTATTAGCAAAGAATCCTCACTGGTTAGGAATAGACAATCAACAACACCCCGCCAATTACAATCAACACGATTATTACTTCAATGCCTATAATCCTGCTGTACAGAACTTCTTAATAGAACTAATAGAAGAGGCATTGACGCTTTATCCTGATTTAGATGGTATTCAAGGTGATGACCGCTTACCTGCTATGCCTCGAAACTCTGGATATGATACCTATACAGTCTCTCTTTATCAATCACAACATCAAGGAAAAAATCCTCCTGCAGATTATAATAATCCGGAATGGGTACGTTGGCGTTTGGATATTTTAAATACCTTTGCAAAACGATTATATAAAAGGATTAAAGCAAAGAGTCCGAATGTTATGATTAGTTTCGCCCCAAATCCTTATCCCTGGTGTGAAGAGAATCTGATGCAGGAATGGCCTCGTTGGTGTAAAGAGAAAGTTTGTGATTTGTTGGCTGTTCAGTGTTATCGTTATAGTATCGAAGCGTATCGTGCTACGGTTTCAGAAGTATTGAAATATATACATCAGAATAATCCAAACCAATTATTTGCACCTGGTATGATTCTGATGGAAGGGAGTAGTTCCAAAATGTCACCGGAACTGTTACGGGAGCAGCTCCGTGTAAACCGGGAGTTGGGGATTAATAGTGAGATTTATTTTTATAATAAGGGGATTGATAATCTTTCTGTTAGAGAAGTCTTAAAACAGACATATTCCCAGAAGATTAAATTCCCAGCAAATTAAATACTATGATAAGATATATTTTGATTGGACTTTTACTTTGTGGACAAACTATAAGCTTTGCCCAAATTATATATCACGATGCATCAAACTTCCCTTTATTGGGAAAAGCTACAGAAACTAATAGTGCACGATACGAAAGGTTTCCAGATTCACTAAGGAATATATCTCGTTCTCCTCTTTGGTATTTGAGCCGTAATTCGGCAGGAATGGCCATACGGTTTCGTAGCAATTCTACTCAAATAGCGGTGAAATGGGAAAATCTCTTTAATAATCATATGAATCATATGACTGATACAGGAGTAAAAGGCCTAGATTTATATTGTTTGGAGGGAAATTGTCTATGGAGATTTGTGAACAGTGCCCGACCAACAGGAAAGATAAATCAAGTAACGATCATTGCCAATATGCAACCGGAAGAGAGAGAGTATATGCTTTATCTTCCTCTTTACGATGGTCTTGTTTCTTTGGCTATAGGAGTGGATTCATTAGCCACCATCGATCAGCCTTTAATTGATTATCCGATCCGCAAAAAGCCGGTTGTATTTTATGGCACCAGTATTCTTCAAGGAGGTTGTGCTTCACGTCCGGGGATGGCACATACCAATATCATATCGAGAAGATTGAACCGTGAATGTATCAACTTGGGATTTAGCGGAAATGCACTTTTAGACTTGGAAGTGGCCAAAGTGATAGCCGAAGTAGATGCCAGTGTTTTTGTTTTAGACTTTGTGCCTAATGCTTCTGTAGAACAGATGAAAGAACGAATGGAAACATTCTATCGTATCATTCGTAGTAAACATCCGGATACGCCAGTCATTTTTATAGAAGATCCGATTTTCACTCATACACTTTATGATGAAAGAATTGCTAAAGAAGTGCAAAGAAAGAATGACACGTTAAAGGAAATATTCAACCGGCTAAAGAAGGAAAATGAAAAGAATATCATTTTTATCTCTTCCAAAAATATGCTGGGAGAAGATGGAGAAGCTACTATAGACGGTATTCATTTCACAGATCTAGGCATGATGAGATATGCTGATTTAGTTTGTCCAATCATTAAGAAAGCAATCAAATAAAATAGTGACGCTATCGACTCGGTATAGCGTCACTATATGTAGCTTATAGTGACACTATTCTGTTGACATAGCGTCACTATTTTCAAGACTTCTGATAGATGGCTTTTTGTACGTTATATCAATAAAAACAAATCTTCAAATATCAAAATGGTAAAATATCATTTTGGTATTTGAATGATGCTATAATTGAATTTATTCAGGCAAACAGCCGGATATAGATAAGAATCGCATGGATTAACCATTAGTATTATTCAGAAATTAAAGAAATTCTTTCCTTATGGAGCACAATCATTATTATTTGATATCATACATTGCATAGTGAAGGTATTTCTCAATCTATTTATACTTTTTGTTCAACAAAACAAGTTCATAAAAGTACTTCTAATAAATCAATAAATCCTATTTTTATGAGTCAAAATAGCTTTCTTTTAAACGTACGTGGCGTTTCTTATAAACCAACCGTATGTTTCTTTAAAACGAACCGTACGTTTCATTACAATCAACCGTGTATTTTCCACAAACAATACGGTAATTTATATGCAAACGACCGTTCTTTTATTCGCAATTATGCATATAAATACCGTATTTTATTGTTTTCTCGCTCTACTTTCTTTCATTCATAAAAAGTGAAAAATAGTAGAATCAAAGAAAAAACGATAATATGTCGATCAATTTAATATAAAATAATCACATTGATATTTATGTTCTCCAAAACCATTTGATTTTTGTGAAGAACATAGTTACTAAAACAGCCAAAGAAGTAAGGATTACTCCTTGAAGAAATCCCAACCAGGCATTTTGTTGAAAATAAGATAATAATGAAGCAATTCCAAGTATATTAGCCAATGGCATAATCAACAAATCGCCGACCACATAAGCTATCATCGGATTCTGACCGGACATCACCAAAAAACGAGTACTTTTGACACATCGGAAATAATCACAAACGATACTTAGAAATAAAAGAGCCAGAAAAGCCAACCCGGAAGTTACAAAGAAATAACTAAAAGTAGTTGGATCTTTTTTAATGCCATTCTGGAAAGGCTCAAAACACAAACCCAGAAGAAGTAAATATGCTCCTGCGTTAAACAACTTTTTCCATAATAAAGCTATTCCATCCACCTTATGTGGAAATACACACTTGCCAGTTAATAACAATAAAACAGTAATCACCAGATTAACAACCAAATTACGAGTGTATAGACCGTAAAGATTGCCAATGATGATAACAACGGATAATATCATTAGCATAATACTCATTTTACGATAAGGAGATGTAGCATAATCATCCGTCTCTTTTTGATATGCTTTCATCCACTCCGCTAAATACTCACCGGCTATACTGCCGGGAATAACGATAAATAAGTATTTCAAATAGTCAAACCGATACATCCACAGCAAAGGAGTATAATTAAACACACTCTGTGTCCACGAACCATCAACTGTACTTCCTAATATCATAGCCATCAACAATATCAGAATTCCTAAACGCATCCAACGATTATGCATTGTGAAAATGTAAAGGATAGAACCGAAAATAGCCATATTGGCTAACAGTAAAATTATGATGTTGCTGGAGAATAAGCTGAATGTTTTCCCATCCGCATAAGAAGTGGTAGCCAACATAATAGCAGCAACAATGTAAGCTCCAACTTTTATTGAAGTATGTGCCCAATCCGGCATTTTCAAAGGAATACGCATGAACATGGGAAATAGAACAGCAAAACAGAGTATAGCCAGCAGCCATGCCCTCATATCTTGCGGGGAACTTAACATATACGGATAAAAATGCTGGATGAAAATAGCAAAGAAAGTCAACTGAATCCCTCGTTTGACAGCTTCATAAACGAGTTTTAGCTTTGAATCACCTTTTTCAGCACGTTTCCTTATGGAAAAAGGAAACGCAGCTCCCATAGCGAACAGGAAAAAAGGAAACACAAGATCTACCCAAGTAATACCGGGCAACAGAGGATTAAACACATGATCCGGCGGAGGTGTTTGAGCATGGCTCATCCAACCGGGAAGAACATGCGTTACGATGGTAGCCGAAAGTACCATCGTAATAATTGCATATCCTCGTAAGGCATCTAAAGCTAAAGCTCTGTTGTTCATAAAGATCCTCCCTCACGCATTCCTTTTTCTACTTCTTTCCAAAGATTCTTTTGGATGATGTGTACTATATCAAACACCATTAGTCCATCCGATCGACGAAGGTTCATTTCTATTGTTTCGGACAATTTCCCCGGATTATCATAGAATTGATCCACCAAGATACCCCCCATAAACTTGTTATCTTTAAGAATCTGACGCAAGTGCTGACAGGAACCTTCTACACAGTACCATGTACCGGCTTGAGCTTGCGAGTCTGTCTCGTTCCAGATGTTGCGGTTCGTTTTTTTGTATTCCTCTATCGTTATGTCTGTATAGTAATTTCCAGTTGCATACAAATCGATTAGTTCTGCGTATCCGTAATTTTTATATTCGGGAGTGGCCCAACTAAAGTCTTGAGCCGGATCATACTTTTTGCTAGCGAAATTAACTCCCACTTCGTAATAAGATGGATACCAAGCTCCGGTATATGTGCCAAAAGAAACTTTTGGATTGGCAGCCTTCACTTCCTTACGTGCCAATGCCATAAAATCAGTAATATTTTTCGTTCTCCATTCAATCCATTTATGGAAATACTTTCTCGGTTGTGTGATAAACTTTCCGTCCGTATTCTTCTTCCAAACAAAAATATCTTCGGGGAACTTAGCCACTTTTTTACCTATATATGCTTCAAACTTTTCACGTGAAAGCAGCGAGAAGTCAGCTGTTATACCATCATAACGTACACGGTCGAGCATCAGGCCATCCAAATCAGGATATTTGGTCACTACTTCTTTCAGTACATTTAGAATATGCGTACGATATTCCTCGTTCAAAGGATTAATCATAGCACCATATTTCTGTTTTTCTTCCGTAATCGGAATAATGCCTTTCTCGGGAGTATATACCATGGATGCCCAGTCCGAATGTCCGCTATACACCATTCCACGATCGAAATAATTGTGCCCGGCACAAAATACATTTAATGAAGCATGAACCTCAATCCCCAATTCATGCCCTTTTTTAATGAAGTATTGCAAATAATCAAAATTCCCGGCCTTTGCGCCTTTCCACTCTTTCATTTGTGGGGCAAACTGACTTTGATAAAGTACTTCTCCGGTAATGGGTCGGATGTCCACTATTGCATGGGTAAAACCAACTGATTTGATTTTCTCCAAATAATAGTCAATTGAGTCTTTATGGCTGAAACGTTCGAAATTAGCTTCGGCATCGAACCACATCAGTGCAGGTTTCTTTTTGATTACAATCCGGAAAGGAGAAGCAGGAATAGCCGCATTATTGCATAATTCTCCCAACATATAATTCCGGAAACAATAACGTACCTCTATGGGGTCATTGATCGAATTATTCCAGACCTTTACAGTAGAAGAACCATTGATAATTTCCGCTTTGGCCGGTCGGAATATACCATCCGTCCCCACTATTTCAAATCCTTTCACGTTTTGATTTTCCGGAGTCAATCCTTCTTCACCATGTTCAAAGTCTATTTCTACTACATTCCCTTTTACCCGGTGGGATTTGTATATAGGACCCGAATATTGAATACCTTTACGATGATACGTTTTTGCCAATGCCCAATAAGCCAGTCGTTCACCGACCTTTATCTTATAGGGCGAATGAATAAAGTTTTCACTCCCGGCGTCACCTGTGGTCACCATCCCAACATTTGGAACAGCTGACATCAACTCCAACTGACACTGGCGGAACCAAGCCCAATCCAGTTTATCATTGCCTTCCGATTTCCATGGCGCAATCTGTACGTAATAAAATGGCATTTGGGGATTGTTGAAGAATGTTCTCCATTGAGAAACCATTGCAGGAAATAATCTCTTATATAATCCGGGATCGGGTGTGTTTGCTTCACCTTGATACCAAATCACTCCTTTAACAGGAAATCCTTTCCATGGATTCACCATTGCATTCCACAACAATGTAGGAGTCCCTGCCGTCCACCCGAACTCTTTCTGTGCTACATCAGGCAATGCTATTTCCGGAAAGCCCGATAAAGTCTCTTTATTCATCCAAGCCTCTATTTTTGACATGCTCCAGGAACAATGTATCAGACCGACGGGAACATCCAAAGATTGCTGTAACTGATTGCCAAAGAAATAAGCAGTTGCACTGAAATCAGCAACATCTTCCGGAGAGGCTTCTTTCCATTCTCCGTCCACCCCAGCTTCCTGTGGAATGGTACTCCAAGCATTTTTTACAGTATAGAGACGCAGTGGACGTTTGGGATTAGCAGATACAATGTACGGCTGGGAACCAAACACAGGCTGTCCACGGAATCCTTTCACTGGCATTTCCATATTCGACTGTCCGGAACAGAACCAGACTTCTCCTATTAAAATATTCTGCAATGTGAGGTCCTCTCCATCCGAGAACGTAATACTATACGGACCTCCAGCTACCGGTGTTTGGAGAGAAAGTTTCCATTCACCTTTTGCATCAACGTTCGTTTGGATTTTTTTATTATTCCATGAAGCGGTAGCCTGTACACGTTTTCCCGAAGTTGCTGTTCCGGAAAAAGTAACTTCCGATTGTTGCTGTAACACCATATTATCCCCCCAAATGGAAGTAAGGGTTACTTTCGCTTCTGCCTTGAGGAGAAACGACAAGCATATCAATAATATAAAATATTTGGCTTTCAACATATGATCCTTATTTGTTTTCTATAACTTTAGTATACACGTTGCCGAAGCGATCTGTCACTTTCACTTCCATTTTAGCATTCTTATTGCGGGGAGTAGCATGAAAAAGATGTTCGGTAAGAACCGGGGAAATCCATTCATATTTCACTTTTTCTTTGTCAGAACAGATTGCTTTGGCTGCAGGATCATATCCTTTGTAGCGTTGCATTTCTCCCATTCGTTTTCCGTTTTCATACCATTCCACTTTCCACTGTTCATCCCAGTTCCATACATTAGCAATTATATCGGAAGGGTGCTCGTCAGATGAACCGGCTGGATATACATGTAACTGATGCTCTTTCGGGTAACCTGCACTTTTATAGATCCATTTCACTTGATTCCCGTCTACTTCATACACTCCGTACCCCCTCGGAGTACCATCCACATTGATGTCCGCACGCCACCAGGTACCGCATACAGCAGCCGTGTTATGCTCCATTAATGAGTCATTAAAGCATACATTCACATTGAAATGTGTATGTCCGGAAATGATGTGGGCATTGTACCCCTCCAATAATTTGTATAGTGCAGCTGTATTGACCGTTTCATCTTGATCCAGCGTGTTATACCTTAGCTTCTTCTCAAGACTGGAAGGAATGTGCATTACTACAAAGACAAGTTTGTCTTTGGACACATAAGAGAGATCTTTCTCCAGCCATTGGAAAGTACGTTCATCGATGTAACCTATATATTGATAGTCACGGTTGACATAAAAGCAATTGTCAAGCACGATATAATGCGCGTTTCCTTTATTAAAAGAATAGTAGATAGGACCGAAATAACTTTCGAAAGTGCGATAAGAGTATTCAAAAGTACGTCCTCCATACGTCATGTCGTGATTACCGATTGCCCGATAAATGGGAATCTCTAGTGATGATACCGTATTTATATAGGAAGGATATAAAGAAGGAGTATCTCCTACGATATCCCCACAATCTATGCCGAATACTTCTTTTTTGCCTGTATACGGACGAATATATTCTTTCATATCCTGCAGGTATTTAGCATAAGCTTTTACATCATCCTTGGAAGTTACCTGTACATCTGCCTGTACCAAAAACAGATGATTGTTCTCATTTTGCGTATTTCTTACCAATTCGAAGTCGTAAGCACCTTGCTGGGCCGAATCCAGCTTTTGATAGAATAAAGGGAGTGTTTGTTCTGTTTTCGGTAAATATCCGGAAGGAGTGGATAAATAAATGAAACGAACATCCCTGTTAGGGGGAAGAGTATATTGGCCTTGTTGGTCAGTCAGCGTACAGTCTATTCCGTCGGTAACTACTATTCCCGGGATTCCTGTCCCATTACAAGTCACTTTCCCACGAATAGGGTTAGAAGGAATTTGGGCTTGCAAATTCAAGCCCAGACCCATTAATAAAAAGAATTGTAATAAATATATTTTCATAATTAGTTGGTTAGTCCAAACCTTATTCTTCGATAGATTTCAGATATTTATCAAAGCCTGTTTTAAAAGCGTTCCAATAGTCGTATTTCTTAACGTGACAAAGGTCGAAGGCAAAGAAGCCGTCACTGTTATTGATACAAGCATCAATAGCATCCGGTATTTTTGCGGATTGTCCTCCGTCAGTCCATCCGGTACTGTTACCTATATCCGGTCCGCCTGCAAAAGGTACATCTCCCTGTAACAGTTCACGTCCATTCTTACAAAAACCTTCCATAGTCCATTCTCCGCTTCCATATATATTGTTCACGGAAGCATAGGCACCCAAAAAGATATAATCCAAATGGTCCGCATATCCATAATTCTTATAATCGGAAGTAGCCCATTTCGGATAATAAGCGGAGGTGTTGTATTTAGGGCTGGCCCAGTTTACACCTGATGTATAGTATGTTGAATACCAGGCACCGACATAAACTCCAAATTTGATATTGTTGTTGACTGATTTAACTTTCTCACGTGCCTTTACTATGAAATCATGAATAACTTTTGCTCTGAACTCCAACCACTTCTTAAAATAAACAGGCTGGTCAGAAGGTATTTCATCCGTACCGGGTACCATAATATCTGCCGGGAAGTTGGCTACAGTTTCACCGATGTATTCTTCGAACTTCTGTTTGGAGATATCTGAAAAATCACTTTCTAAACCATAATCATCATAACGACAACGGTCTAGTATGATGCCGTCCAAATCATATTTAGCCAAGTCGGCTAACAACTGTAAAACAAAGTTTTGTACATCGTCATTAGCCGGATTGAAGAACTTCGCTCCATAATCAACTCCATCATCCAACAAATCCATTGTATTCGTTAGCCCATCGGCCAGATTAGCTACACTAGCCCATCCCTTTTTAGAATCATCACGGAATAGTACTCCATCATGTCCTAAACTATATGGACATAAATAACCACCTACAAATGTATTGATAGAAGCATTCACTTTTAATTCCTGTTTACGGGCCTCATCAATAAATGCTTGTAAGTAATCCCAAGTTTCGGTTCGTTCATAATAACTATACCCTGAATTTCCCCATACATCCATGCGCTTCACCTGATCTACGACATCAGTATTGAATAACACATCTCCCGTAGTGGGACGCACATCGACAATAATATCAGTAAAACCTGCCGCTTTTATCTTTGCCATATCTTTGGCTATGTTTTCCTTATTATTGGCATAGTCCGGGAAATTGGCAGCCGCATCAATCCAAATATATCGTGGTTTAGCTTCTGTGACATCTGGCTCTTCCGGCTTTTCTGTCGAATTATCATTCCACGGCCATCCGGGAATTCCATCAGAATCGTCACTACAGGAGGTTATTGTAACCGCTCCCAAGAAAGTCAATGCTAGTATTTTTAGAAATTTTCTCATATGATACTTGTTTTATTAGGTAGATACTGCCGATAGATCCGCAGTACTATTTTTTTATTTAAGAGTAACTACTGATGCTACGGATCTCTCGTCTCCGCTAGAGTCACTTGTCTTGATAGTCTCTTGCCCATTGACTAACATGCAACTAGAACCACCGCCGTCCAGATTGATAGCATCCGTACATCCCAGTGTTTTCATAATGTTAGCTACATTTTCGGTAGTCATACCAGCAACTCCTGTTGTCATTCCATCTCCTTCACATACAAAAAGAATCATTTTTTTATCATTTGTGATACCAATGGCAGAGCGTGGTCTGTTTGCAGTGGCGCCAATGTCTGATAAGATCTCTTCTTCATATGTATTTTTAATATTCCCATCCAATAGAAGTACAGGTCCACCGCCTATTCCTGTTTTAGCATTTAAGACAGTTCCTGTAGACGGAAAGCTTTCATTAGGAGTTGTTTCTGATTTCACAGGTGATGGCTCCGAATACCAATAAGTAACATTGGATAGTGTAGTGTAAGTCCACATTGATTTAAATGAACCATCATTCATTTCACAGAATGCAGCTAATACAGGATACCAGAATGGGCCGTTAACCCAATCTTCTGTTGTTACATCATTGTTCTTGCATACTATTTCGCCGTTACGCCATATCAGGCTTAATGAACCCTCATAGAAGAAACCTCCATTGATTACAATTGTGGAGTTATTCTCTTCATAAAATTTCTTTGGCTTTTTCAATCCTGCCTTTTCTCCTAATACACCAAATGCTGCCTTACTCATATCACCTACTGCAATATAGGCTATCGCTTTTTTACCTTCCAGTGTTTCCGGTGACTTATATACGTTAATATGTTCAGGCAAAATTCCATAAGTGTCTTTCACATTGGTCCAGCCTAAATTTACAATATCAGGATTGGCTTCAACAGGTTCAGTTGGAGTCTCCGGTTCTGCCCATGGCCAATCCGGAATATCAGTATTATCATCACCACATGCTATGAAAAAAGGCAGTAATGATAATAGCCATAACATTTTTTTCTTTGTTGACATATAGCTACTCCTTTAAATGATTTACAGATTTCTTTATCCCATATATGATGAGTGGATACTTTCTCATCATATATGAAATAAAGAGATCAATTAATTATTTGTCGATACAATCAAACTCATATCCTCCGATAACCTTACAGTTGTTATCCACGTAGTAAGCACGGAGTTTATATCCATCTGTTGTCGGAGCAAGCAGTACATCACCTGTTGCAGCTATACCATCGGATGAATTGTATGAGGAAAGTGAAGGATTGAATGACAGAGCATCCGAAGTAGATATCGTACCCGTGAATGAGCCGTCTGACGTTACATCATACATATATAAGCATGGAGTTCCACCCCATTGCGGGAAATGAGCTGTACATACCAATACAAGATATTGTGCATTATTAAAGCTTCTTGTATCCAGACAATTGTTATTCATTGCCCAAGAATTACCATTGTCGGAGTCTTCCAAAGATTTACTTGCATTATTATTTGCTCCATTCACCCAATGAAGTATGTTAGGATCATAATATGACAAGAAATAATCACTTTGAGCAGTAGTTCCTTTAGTCACAACTTTAGTGTTTGATGCAGGTGCTCCCCAATTACCTACACCGTTTACTGAAATAACTTGAGGACTTCCCAATACGCCATCTGTTATAATCCAACGAACAAACTTATTGGAACCTGAACTGGCTGTTCCATCACAAGTGGCAATTATAGAGGCATTAGTATTAATATCTCCTTGAACAGATACTTTCGTACCCATATCCAAACCTGTATTATTAGTATAAGTAGTCAATAAAGTCGGAGCTGTCGTAACAGAAGAAGTCTTATAGATAGAGAAAGACTTGCCATTAGTAGCCTTCGTTGCTAATAATATATTTCCTTTACTATCACTTGTCATACATCCTAAAGATGCAACATTCACACTACCCAAAGTTACATTACCAACCTTATTTCCTGTAGACGCATTGTAATATGCAGGAGTTGTGGCACCATCACCCAGGCAAACCACCAAATTATTTCCGGTAACAGCCAAAGAAGGTGCATTTGCAGCAGTCCAAGGTAATCCGATGACTCCCATATCCAATTTAAACAATTCTGTTTCACTACCTTTTCTGTATCCGTAAGGAATCTTATCCGGTACTGCTTTTTGAATAGTATAAGTTTGCTTTGTCACTCCATCGTGAGCAATCACTGTAAGCTCAACAGGTGAATTAAAATTAAGAGGCTCTGTTTTAGGATCCGGTGACATGGTCGCATGAGCCGACAGTGAATAATCTGCCAAGCAAGAAGATAAATCTTCCGCAGAGATTAAAGATACAGTTTTGTGGTCTTCATCAATAATACCTGTAATGTCTTCAGACGGTATTGAGAAACTTAATAACTGACACTTAGTAGACTTAACTCTTTCGCTTGTGATGCAGATTTGTTTCTTATATCCTTGAGCGTCTGTATAAGTGAAATAATTCTCTTTAGTCAGATCGAGAATTGAAAGAACCGGTTCAATAGTACAGTTTGGTGCCAACTTTGCCTGAATCCTCATCGCTTTCATATATTCTGAAGTTTCATTATCACTATTTTCCGGATAATACCATGGCATAGGAATTACATACTTATCTACAGAAGCATCTGCAATAGTATATACCACAGCCTCTTTATCCACGTATGGCCCAGAAGTAAAGAGTGCAGTCAAGCTCGTGATTCCCTGTCTGTCCGCAGTAGGAAGCACATATTCCGGATCCTGGCAAGAACTCGTGAGAGCCAAAATCCCTAATAATAGATATAATATATTCTTTTTCATAATGTTTTCATTTTAGATTTATTGCCATTCTGCATATTGAGTTACCGCACCGTTATTGTCCAACTCTGCCTGTGGCATTGGGAAACGATACATCTTAGTCGGGAAATTACGATCTTTATCATCACATTCTGTATAAATGTAAGTGAAAGACCCATTTGCATTTTTCTCTATTTTCATTCCATGAAGACGAATACCGGTAAATGCTGTCGCAGATAATTTCCAACGACGCATGTCCCAATAATAATGTCCTTCATAAGCAAGTTCTACTTTGCGTTCCTGACGGATGGCTTTCATTAAATCATCCCCACTTTTGTCTGTGTAAGACAATCCCACTCTGTTACGAATATCTTTTATGTCTTTATTTGCCTTATCCGTATAGCCATTCAGATGATAACATGCTTCTGCATGATTCAGTAATACCTCTGCGTAACGAATTTCGGTCCATGGCTGTGTACTGGCTTGTATGGAAGTAAAATTATGAGCTTCATCTACCAGTTTACGTAAATAATACCCGGTAGTAGAACGTCCTTCTGGTTTAGTATCTGTTTTCCATGCAGCCCAACCATCAGTACCGTTTACGAAAGATTCTATTGTTCTGCCTTTCCATGTTGCTCCATTATAAAGAATGGTAGCTTTAAAGCGTGGTTCTAGTTTATCATAAGGAGGAGTCGTTGTAGTACCTTCAGCAGTATGCCATGCACTCCAATCGGGGAAGCCACTACCATCTGCATATTCATACGATTCAACCATCTCTTGTGTCGGAGTACCGAATCCACCAGTCATGGAATTGCCATCCAATGCTTTATCACCTCCAGGAACCATATATCCATCAAAGTCATGAGTCACAGTGGAACTCTTATCATAACAATATTGTAAAATGGCTTCTTTGCTTCCTGCTTTAAAGGCATTTGAATAGTCTTCTTTTGCTTCCAGTTCATAGCCCATTCCCATCACCTTTTCCGCTGCGATGCGAGCGTCATCCCATCTTTCTGCATACAACATGGCTCTTGATAACATTGCATAAGCTGCTCCGCTAGTAAGACGTCCGTTAGGAGTTTTATCAACAGGCAAATGTTCACCGGCATATTTTAAGTCATTATATACAAAGTTCCATCCATCAGCTTCCGAACTAACCGGCATATCCTTTTTTATATTATCCAGATTCTCATCGTATATAATCACTTCTTTATAACGCTTTAATAAATCAGTATAGAGATACCCTCTGAAGAAACGCATTTCAGCTTCCAGGCGTTCTTCATCCGTCTGACCAAATGAAGCATATTTCTTTAATTTGTTGATGCCTTCATTGACACGGCGTACATATTCGTACATCGTCCCCCAGTTGCCCAGGTAAGTACTAACATAATTCACTGTAAGAACAGAACCTCCATAAGCAATTTCACTAGGGATCTGACATTTAGCCATATAGTTGTAGGAACCATATTTAAGCTGGTCTGTCAAAGCTTCTGTCATTCCTGCCAAACATTGTCCGTCCCGATAGACTCCTAAATAATCTATATAGCGATAGAAATCGTTGACTGCCTGTTCTGCATAGTCGAGTTTACTCCATACAAGTTTATCTGATGCTCTGTCCGTTGGAGTCATGTCCAGATAATCACTACATGAGCCAAGCCCTAAAGAGGCTCCCAACAATATGATACTTAATACTTTTGTTTTCATAATAGAACTTTTAAAGGTTTAGAAAGTCAAAGTTATACCGCCCATAATGGTGCGTTGTTGAGGATAATATCCGTTATTTACTCCCGGAGATTCAGGATCGATTCCATCAGGAAGACCGCAGAGCGTAAATAAATTAGAACCTTCTACATAAATTCTAAGATTCTGAATGCCGACAGGACTCATCCATCTCTTGGGGAATGTGTAACCCAATTGTGCGGATTTGAGACGAAGGTATCTACCGTTACGTAACCAGAAAGTGGAAGCTAATCCATTATCTCCTCCATGTCCTTGATTACCCAGTGTAAGTCGTGGGAATGTTCCATTCGGATTTTCTACTGTATATGCATTCTGAACTAAATATAATGGTGAGTTGGCACCTTCTTTAAATGCCTGTGTCCATACAGTGTTGTCGTCATAACCATTATAATAAGTACCCGTCAATGATACGTCGAACAGTGCACCTCCAGTAAATTGTGCACTTAAATCGAATCCATTCCAGACACAATTCAGGTTCAAACCGTAAGTTAATTCGGGACGATTGCCACGTCCAACACGTGTTCTGTCATCTTCGTCTATTTTGCCATCACCATTTAAATCTCTGTATTTGATATCACCGACATTAGGACGAGTGCCATACCAGGCTGAATTGTCTATTTCTTCTTCTGAACGGAATAAGCCATCTGCAACCCACACAACAGAAGCATCGACACTACGTCCTGTGCGTTTTCTCCACTCTACTGTGTTCGGACTATCCGGATAACGGAGATAACGGTTTCTTGCAAATGTCAGATTGAAGCTTGCGCCATAGGAGAATGGCTTGCCTGCCAAGTTTAATTTATTACGATGGCTCACCGTTACTTCAACGCCTTTGCTATCGACCTTATTATAGTTGGCATAAGTATAATAATATCCTCCCATAGATGGGGGGTAATCGCCTCCCATTGCTGTCAAAATATCATAGGTATAATTATAGAATGCGTCAAACTCCATTCCCAACAGACCATTCCACATTGTAAAGTCAAATCCTGCATTGTAGGTTAAAGTGTTCTCCCAAGTTAGAGTAGGATTGGCAATTACAGAGGCGCGTAATGCTTGCATTACTTTTCCATTCAGAATTGTTTGGTATGCATTTTTGTTACCATCCATCAAATTGTAAGTACTAAGGAAAGCATACGGACTCACTGCATCGTTTCCTAATAAACCGACAGATGCACGTATCTTCATATCATCCAGAAATGTCAGACTAGACATAAAATCTTCTTTAGATATTCTCCAAGCTACTGATGCTGACGGGAAGAATGCCCAACGTTTCCCACTAACATTGCCGGCAAACTTGTAAGAACCATCATATCGACCTGTAAACTCTGCCAAATACTTATTGTCATAGTCATATTTCAAACGAAAAACATAACCAATACTACGGTTTGCATCACTGTATCCCGAGATTGGAGAGTCTGCCGGTTGTCCAAAGCTCAATTCCGGTAGTTCAGAGAAACTCATGTTCTTATTATAGCCGGAGAAACTGTTTTCTTTATAATCCCGGATTTCTGCCAATACCATTGCTTCTACATTATGTTTTCCGAAGGAGCTTGCATAGTTTATACTTCCTTGGCCTACCATTTGATGAGAACTATACTGTCCTTCACCTAAATTTATTCCATTTGCTGTGCCGCGAGGATCGTCTGCTTTAGACCAAGTCCAATCTGCTGTCGAAGTCGGCATTTTATGTATATATGTGGAGTAAGGCGTATTCAAATTCTTATTATGAGAAGTTGTATAGTCATAAGCTCCGGTTACTTTTACACTCAAACCTTTAACCCAAGGCACATTGTATTGCAATGAGATGTTGGTCTGCAAATCAAAGCTATTGGTATGCTTGTATCCGGATTCATAAATAGCAGCCAACGGACTGTTGGGCAGACTTGTGTTATTCTGTGTAGTAGCAGTATAAAGTCCGTCATATGTTTCCGGCAAATAGGGATGCATCATTATAGTCTGATGAGCTACTGACAACCAACCTTGTTCACCCAATTCGGAATTAGAATCCGTACCGCCTGAAGCATATCCCGGAGTTTCACGTTTACCGACATTTCCTGCAATACCTAAACTTAACTGGAAGTTCTTAGCCAGTTGGGTCTCAAGATTAGTTCTTAAATTGTATCTCTTGTAAGAGAAATTGTCAATGTTACCTTTTTGACCTAAATAACCCACAGAAGCAAAGTAACGCATCTTATCACTACCTCCCTGTATTGTTACATTGTGTTTCTGATTAATACCGGTTCCGAATACTTTATCAATATAGTTAACATTATCCCATCCGTCAGTAGGATCACCATTCAACATAGCTTCCACATTCGCCTTTGTAAAAACGGGATTATATTGACTAATGTTTGAAATGCTTCCATTAGCCATTTTATCCATCATGTCAGCCATATTATAATAATATGCAAATTGAGGTCCATTCATAAACTGCGGGAAGTTTGCATTCATAGATGCTCCTATTGAACCATTATAAGTGATTTTGGATTTTCCTTCCTGACCTTTTTTTGTAGTTATAATAATAACACCACCGGCTCCTTTTAATCCATAAACAGCTGCAGAAGCTCCATCTTTCAAAACAGATACACTTTCGATATCATTAGGGTCAATATCATTAATAGAACGAGGCATTCCGTCTACTATATAAGTAACATTATAAATAGAGCCACGAACTCGTAATGTAGCCTGATCGTCTCCGGGTTCACCAGATACTTGAACAGATGAAATACCTGGCAAACGTCCACCTAAAAGACTCGACACATTGGTTGCCGGTGCTTTCAGCAGTTCGTCGCCTTTCACCGCAGATACGGCTCCGGTTAAAGATTGCTTCTTGGCAGTACCATATCCTACCACAATCACTTCATCCAAAGCTGCCACATCATCTTTCATAACCACATTAATGGTCGTCTGACCTGCTACCTTTATTTCCTGATCTGACATTCCAACATATGAGAATGATAAAATGTCTTTTGCGGTGGCCTGAATGCTATATTTTCCATTTACATCTGTAATAGTGCCATTAGTAGTTCCTTTTACGACAACACTTACTCCTGGTAGCGGTTCTCCTATACCATCAGTAACAGTTCCTTTCACTAAACTCTGTGCATGACTACTGATAGCACATGCAAATAGCGCGCAGATTGAAAACATAAATATTTTCAATATACGAGAGTTCTTCTTGATTTTTGAGTTAAACTCTGTCATAGAATTAATTTTTAGATTATTAATATAGATTGGTTAACATATCCATTATTGTTTATAGCTGTTCCAATACTTTCCAGCATTGGTATAACCCTCTTGGTACATGGAAACATCCTTTCCATTTTCCTCCTTTGAGTGGTAGTAGCACTTCACCTCTCCGATTTAAGTATCCATACCATTCGGGATGCTCTTTATCTTTAAAATGGGTCCATGTATAATCGTGTACTTTTTCAAACCATTCCAGACATTGGTTATCTCCGGTCAATTGATAACTCTTCAGAAGAGATATGAGTGTTTCAATATGCACCCACCAGAGTTTCTGGTCCCATTCCAGTTGTTGGGGAGGACAACCGTTACGATCCATAAAATAGTAGATACCTCCATATTCTTTATCCCAAC
This sequence comes from Bacteroides sp. AM37-9, assembly GCF_003603455.1. Classification (NCBI taxonomy): domain Bacteria; kingdom Pseudomonadati; phylum Bacteroidota; class Bacteroidia; order Bacteroidales; family Bacteroidaceae; genus Bacteroides; species Bacteroides sp. AM37-9. The sequence continues at coordinate 104,011 of NZ_QTNF01000013.1, forward strand.
CATATTCAAGCATTGTAAGAGTGATATTCTTAGCCTTTTCGATTAATTCCGGACGGTTTAGGCGTTTCCCTAAATCCATTATAAACCACATGGCTTCAATCGCATGGCCAGGGGTAATCTGCCGTCCTTCAAAGCAATCTATCAGATTACCATTCACATCTACATTCTCAACAATGATACCACCAAGTTCGGGACGATAGAAGACAGACATAACTTCATGAATACAAGTATCCATCGCTTGTTCCAAATAGTCCTTGCCTAAAATATGCTCAATTTCCATAGCAAGATTGCATAGTATCATCGGCAGGGCAAAATTTTTTAGATTACGAGTGCCCGGATGAAGTTTATTCCATTTACCTTTCGGATTATCTACTTTGGAAAGGATAATATCGAAGGTTTTCTTGGCAATGTCAGCATATTCCTGATTACCGGTTGCAAGGCTTAATTGCCCGAAAGCCATGGCAGCGAATGTATATGAAAAGATATTGTATGGTTCTACCAATGGTCTACCCAAACGGTCAAGGGAAAAATACCAGTTATAGTCTCCATCATGTCCATATTTTTTTAAAAACTCACCACCTTGAACGGCACAATCCAGCCATTCCTTACGTTTTTCCACTTTATTGTAAAGCATAGAGAACATCCACACTTCGCGGCCTTGCAGCCAGATAAATTTATCTGTATCGAAAACTCTTCCTTCACGATCCAAACAGGTGAAGTAGCCTCCATATTCATGATCTTGTGAGTTTTCAAGCCAGAAAGGAAGAACATTATCCAAGAGTTCATCCTTGTATTGATTTGCCAGTTTCTTAAAATCCATACATCTTTTATTATTAAGTTATTAAGGTCTTTTTGTTTTACTATTCCGAACGGGTCCAATATCTTTCAATCTCTTCCAGCGACTTCCCGGTAGTCTCCGGCACGAGTTTCCAGACAATTAGCATATACGGTACGCACATAACGGCAAACAGGAAGAATGTTCCGGCGGGGGTAAGGTTCTGGAGCATCCAGGGGGTTAACTGTCCGATCAGGTACGTTCCGATCCACAGAGCAAATCCTGCTATCGACATGGCCAGTCCGCGAACCTTGGTGGGATACATCTCCGAGAGGAGTACAAACACCACGGCACAGATGGATACAGCACAGCAGAATACATAGAACAGGAAGAAAATGAGCAGGAAGAGGCTGGATACTTCCAGGGAATCTCCGAAGAGGAAGTAAAGACCGATAAGGACCAGAGAGAGCACCATGCCCGAAACTCCGTAATAAACCAGTTTCTTGCGGCCCACCTTATCGATGATGACAAGAGCCAGAACGGTGGTCAAAGTATTGACTAGTCCTACCAGAACTTGGTAAAATCAAAGTTTACTGTTTGCATAGTAATATTATA
>NZ_QTNF01000013.1:105410-142603 GCF_003603455.1 Bacteroides sp. AM37-9
GTTTGCATAGTAATATTATAGTAGAAAAGTTTTATCTTTATCGCGTTAAACTAACTAATACCCCCATTATGAGAAGAATTTATTATTTACTTTTCCTTATCCTCTTAGGATATTCTTTTGACGTAAAAGCTTCAGACACAGTATTTATCCATGAAACACAAATCCCGGTTTTGATAGAGCGGCAAGACAATGTTCTGTTCTATCTTCGTTTGGATGCAAAAGAAAGCAAGAAGCTCGATGAAATCATTTTAGATTTTAGTAAAAGTACGAATCTGACTGATATTCAGGCAATCAAACTCTATTATGGAGGAACAGAGGCGTTGCAGGACAAAGACAAAAATCGCTTTGCTCCAGTAGAGTACATATCCAGCCACCGTCCGGGTGGGACATTGGCGGCTATTCCTTCCTATTCGATCAAATGTGCAGAGGTGGGATCATCAGAAAAAGTAGTATTAAAAGGTAATTACAATTTATTTCCGGGTGTAAATTATTTTTGGATCAGTTTGCAGATGAAAAAAGATGCCTCTTTGCAGACTAAGATACTCTCTGACTTATGTGCCGTTAAAGTAGATGGGAAAGAACTATGTTGTAAATCTATTTCTCCAAAGAATATTGTTCACCGGATGGCAGTTGGAGTTCGTCATGCCGGTGATGACGGTTCTGCTTCTTTCCGTATTCCCGGGTTGGTGACTACCAATAAAGGAACCTTATTAGGCGTGTATGATGTTCGATACAACAGTAGTGTCGATTTACAGGAATATGTTGACGTGGGTTTGAGCCGTAGCATCGATGGAGGAAAGAATTGGGAGAAGATGCGTCTTCCGCTTTCATTTGGCGAGTATGGTGGTCTGCCTAAAGCACAGAATGGGGTAGGAGACCCTTCTATTTTAGTAGATACTAAGACGAATACCGTCTGGGTGGTTGCCGCATGGACACATGGTATGGGTAATCAACGCGCCTGGTGGAGTTCCCATCCGGGAATGGATCTGAATCATACGGCACAGTTGGTATTGGCAAAAAGCACAGACGATGGTAAAACCTGGTCGAAGCCTATCAATATAACAGAGCAGATGAAAGATCCTTCCTGGTACTTCCTGCTTCAAGGTCCCGGACGTGGAATAACGATGAGTGATGGCACATTGGTATTTCCAACGCAATTTATAGACTCTACCCGTGTTCCGAATGCAGGAATCATGTATAGTAAAGACCGGGGGAAAACATGGAAAATGCACAATATGGCACGAACCAATACAACGGAAGCGCAAGTGGCGGAAATAGAACCGGGAGTATTGATGCTGAATATGCGTGATAATAGAGGAGGAAGCCGGGCTATTGCCATAACGAAAGATTTGGGAGAAACATGGACAGAACACCCATCTTCCCGCCAAGCACTTCAGGAACCGGTATGCATGGCCAGTCTGATTCATGTAGATGCCAAAGACAACATATTAAATAAAGATATCCTGCTGTTTTCGAACCCGAATACGACCAAAGGACGTAATCATATAACAATAAAAGCAAGTCTGGACAAAGGACTTACCTGGTTGCCGGAACATCAATTAATGCTCGACGAGGCAGAAGGATGGGGGTATAGTTGTCTGACAATGATTGATAAAGAGACAATTGGTATACTATATGAGAGTAGCGTCGCACATATAACCTTTCAAGCGATAAAATTGACAGATATAATAAAGGAATAAAGAGTCTGTCCCGAAAGTCCGAAGATTTAAATCTATGCTTACGATTTATAGGTAGAAAGATTTAGCTATAATGAAAAAGAATATCGTTATAATAAAAAAAACGCCATTTTAGCATACATTTGAGGACAGAATACTACTCTTTATTTAACTAATTATAAGCTGAAATTTTAGGCGATTTAATTGTGGCTTTCTGGACAGCTCACGCTAAAACAACATATTTTGTTAAATTATCAGTGAAATTTGCTGAAAAAGTAATATCTTTGAAACCGTTAATATCTAATGCCCCCACTATGATGATTAATTTAATCGGAAAAAAGACTCAAATAGCATGTGGACTACTATGCTGTTGCAGTATGGCATATGCGCAGAGCAATGACAATTCCGAAGTTGTGGTTTTAAATGCAGGTTGGGAATTTTCCCAGGCAGGCACGGAGCTATGGCGACCGGCACAGGTTCCCGGCACCGTTCATCAGGATCTTATCTATCATAAACAAATTCCCGATCCTTTTTACGGTATCAATGAACAGAAGATTCAGTGGGTGGAAAATGAAGACTGGGAGTATCGGACTGCTTTTACAGTTACCCCCGAGCAACTGAAACGGGACGACGCCCAATTAGTCTTTGAAGGTCTTGATACATACGCCGATGTATACCTCAACGGAGCACTGTTGTTGAAAGCCGATAACATGTTCGTCGGCTATACGATACCCGTCAAGTCACAACTCCGTCTCGGAGAAAACCTTCTTCACATTTATTTTCATTCACCCATCCGGCAGACAATGCCTCAATATAACTCTAACGGATTCAACTATCCGGCAGACAACGACCATCACGAAAAACATGTAAGCGTATTCTCCCGTAAAGCCCCTTACAGTTATGGTTGGGACTGGGGAATCCGCATGGTGACTAGTGGTATCTGGCGTCCGGTGACCATCCGTTTTTACGACGCAGCCTCTATCAGCGACTACCACGTAAAGCAACTCTCGTTGACCGACCAGCAGGCAAAACTATCCAATGAATTGGAAATAAATAATATCCTCCCTCAAGCACTTCAAGCAGAGGTGAGAATCAATACCTCCTTCGAAGGAAACACAGAAAAAGGCATTAGCCAGGCAATCACCCTACAGCCCGGAATCAATCATATATCTATTCCTTCCGAAGTGCTGTCGCCGGTACGTTGGATGCCGAATGGCTGGGGAAAGCCCGCTTTGTATGATTTCTCCGCTCAAATAATCGTAGAAGATAAAGTCGTAGCCCAACAATCCCACCGGATAGGACTGCGCACCGTTCGCCTCGTCAATGAAAAAGATCAGGACGGAGAATCCTTCTATTTTGAAGTAAACGGCGTTCCGATGTTTGCCAAAGGAGCCAATTACATTCCCCAGGATGCTCTATTGACTAACGTCACTACCGAACGCTACCAAACCTTATTTAGGGACATCAAAGAAGCCAACATGAATGTCATTCGTGTGTGGGGAGGCGGAACCTACGAAGACGACCGTTTCTATGACCTGGCAGATGAAAACGGAATACTGATATGGCAGGACTTTATGTTTGCCTGCACTCCCTATCCGTCCGACCCAACCTTCCTGAAAAGAGTAGAAGCAGAAGCCTGCTACAACATTCGCCGTCTTCGCAATCATGCTTCCCTGGCGATGTGGTGTGGCAATAATGAAATACTGGAAGCCTTGAAATATTGGGGATTCGACAAGAAATTCACGTCGGAAATCTATCAGGAAATGTTCCAAGGCTATGACAAACTGTTCCGCCAACTCCTTCCTACCAAGGTAAAAGAGCTGGATGCCGACCGTTTTTATATACACAGCTCCCCATATTTAGCCAATTGGGGACGCCCCGAATCATGGGGGATAGGAGACAGCCACAACTGGGGAGTATGGTATGGGCGGAAAACTTTCGAATCACTAGATGCAGACCTCCCTCGTTTCATGAGCGAATTCGGTTTCCAGTCCTTCCCGGAGATGAAGACTATTGCCACCTTTGCGGCTCCTGAAGATTATCAAATCGAATCGGAGGTGATGAATGCCCATCAGAAAAGCAGCATCGGCAATGCCCTGATTCGCACCTATATGGAACGTGACTATATCATTCCCGAAAAATTTGAAGACTTTGTCTATGTCGGACTAGTATTGCAGGGACATGGCATACGTCACGGTCTGGAAGCGCACCGCCGCAATCGTCCCTATTGTATGGGTACATTATATTGGCAATTGAATGACAGTTGGCCGGTAGTGTCATGGTCGGGTATTGATTACTACGGTAACTGGAAAGCCTTGCATTATCAGGCAAAGCGTGCATTTGCTCCCGTTCATATCAACCCTTTGCTGGAAGGTGACAACCTGTGTGTTTACCTGCTTTCCGATCATCTTGACACCCGGGAGAAACTGACGCTGGAAATGAGACTGACGAATTTTGCAGGAAAGAAAGTCGGAAGAACGGTTGTCCTTCCTTCTTTGACTCTTCCGGCCAACACTTCCCAATGTGTATATCGCACTTCGCTCACCACTTTGTTTTTTCCTGCAAAGCGCCCGCTTGCGGATGACCTGCGCCATTGCTTCATGCAACTGACCTTGAAAGACAAATCCGGGCATACGGTAGCCGAAACAGTCTACTTCTTTAGAAAGACGAAAGACCTGCTTCTGCCCAAGACAACCGTTTCCTGCAAGATAAAACAGAAAGACGGCGTGTGCGAATTGACTCTGCTTTCTCCCGCTCTTGCAAAAGACGTCTTTATTGAAATCCCTTTGCAGGGAGCCCGTTTCAGTGACAACTTTTTCGACCTCCTTCCCGGAGAGCGTAAGACAGTTGTTATCACTTCTCCCCAAATAAAGAAAGGAGAGGAGATCCCTTTGACAATCAAACATATTCGTGAAACCTATAATTAATTTATTAATAACTTAACACTTAATTTTTTAGTTTATGAAACAACTCTTAAAGTTAACCGGATGTCTGGCACTAGCAGGACTTTTTGCCTCTTGCCAATCGGCGCAACAGGAAGCCAACTACCAGATCATCCCCATGCCACAAGAAATTGTAACAGCTCAAGGAAATCCCTTCATTCTGAAGAGCGGTGTGAAAATCCTCTATCCGGAAGGAAACGAGAAGATGCAGCGCAACGCACAATTTCTAGCCGACTATCTGAAAACCGCTACCGGAAAAGATTTCGCTATCGAAGCCGGAACGGAAGGTAAGAATGCAATCGTACTGACATTGGGCACGGCAAACGAAAATCCGGAATCCTATCAGTTGAAAGTAACCGGTGACGGAATCACGATTGCCGGTCCTACCGAGGCCGGTGTATTCTATGGCATCCAGTCCCTGCGCAAATCATTGCCTGTGGCTGTCGGCGCAGACATTTCCATGCCCGCTGTAGAAATCAATGACGCTCCCCGCTTTGGCTATCGTGGTGCACACTTCGATACCAGCCGTCATTTCTTTACAGTAGATGAAGTGAAAACTTATATTGATATGATGGCTTTACACAATATGAATCGTTTTCACTGGCATATTACCGAAGACCAAGGTTGGCGTCTGGAAATCAAGAAATATCCGAAGCTGACAGAAATAGGTTCCAAGAGAACAGAAACAGTCATCGGACGTAACTCCGGTGAATACGACGGCAAACCTTACGGTGGCTTCTATACTCAGGAGCAGGCGAAAGAAATAGTAGCGTATGCTGCCGAACGTTATATCACAGTTATTCCCGAAATCGACCTTCCGGGACACATGCAAGCTGCCCTTGCCGCTTACCCCGAATTGGGATGCACCGGTGGCCCGTACGAAGTATGGAGACAATGGGGAGTATCAGAAGATGTGCTTTGTGCCGGAAACGATCAAGTCTTGAAATTCCTCGAAGATGTATATAGCGAACTGATTGAAATCTTCCCTTCAGAATATATTCATGTAGGTGGTGACGAATGTCCGAAAGTACGTTGGGAAAAATGTCCGAAATGCCAGGCACGTATCAAGGCGCTGGGCTTGAAGTCGGATGATAAGCATAGCAAGGAAGAACGTCTGCAGAGCTTCGTTATCAACCATATCGAGAAATTCCTCAACGACCACGGACGTCAGATTATCGGTTGGGATGAAATCCTCGAAGGCGGACTTGCTCCAAACGCTACTGTTATGTCATGGCGTGGTGAAAAGGGCGGTATCGAAGCAGCGAAACAGAAACACGATGTCATCATGACACCGAACACATACCTGTATTTCGACTATTACCAAGCTAAAGACGTAGATAACGAACCATTTGGTATCGGTGGTTACCTGCCGTTGGAAAGAGTGTACAGCTACGAACCGATGCCGGCTTCTCTGACTCCGGAAGAACAGAAATATATCAAGGGTGTGCAAGCCAACCTCTGGACAGAATACATCGCTACCTTCCCTCACGCGCAGTACATGGTATTGCCTCGTTGGGCTGCATTGTGTGAAATTCAGTGGTCCAGCCCTGAAAAGAAAAACTATGCCGACTTCCTGTCTCGTCTTCCTCAACTGATTAAGTGGTATGATGCCGAAGGATACAACTACGCTAAACACGCGTTCGGCGTACAAGCCGAGTTTGAACCGAATCCGGCAGAAGGAACGATGGACGTTACTTTGTCTACTATCGACAATGCCCCTGTCCACTACACTTTGGACGGCACAGAACCCACTACTGCTTCTCCCGTTTACGAAGGAGTGTTGAAAATTAAAGAAAATGCCACTCTGTCCGCCAAAGCCATTCGTCCTACCGGCGAGAGCCAGACACTGACAGAGAAGATTGATTTCAGCAAATCCAGCATGAAGCCGATTGTAGCCAATCAACCAATCAATGAACAATACCTCTTCAAAGGAGCTTCCACGTTAAACGATGGTTTGAAAGGAAATAGCAGTTACCGGTCAGGCCGTTGGATCGCCTTCAACGGAAACGACATGGACATGACGATCGACCTTCAGCAACCCACTGAAATTTCGAGTGTGGCCATCTCTGTCAATATTGCAAAGGGCGACTGGGTGTTTGACGCCAGAAACCTGTCCGTAGAAGTTTCAGATGACGGAAAGACCTTCAAAAAGATTGCTTCCGAAGAATATCCGGCAATGAAAGAAATAGACAAAGACGGAGTTGTTGACCATCAACTTACATTTGCTCCTGTGACTACCCGATACGTGAGAGTCATTGCTTCACCGGAGAAAACGCTTCCGGAATGGCATGGTGGAAAAGGCAAAAACGCATTTTTATTTGTAGACGAAATCAAAATTGATTAATGAATATAAGAAAAGAATACACTAAAGTTTGTCTTTTCTTATGTATACTGGGGATGTGCTTTCATGCACATCCCATTCTGGCACAGTCCGTCATACCTGTCCCATTAAAAATGGAGAAGGGGACGGGCTCTTTTTTACTGTCAGAAAAGACAAGACTTTATACAAACCTACAAGGTGGAGAAGCGAAGCTCTGGGAGAAATACCTGAAGGCATTACCCGTTCAATTAAAGGAAGCGAGAAAGAAAGACAGGAAACAGATGCTTCTCTTATTGATAACCCCCAAGAACCACCAGTTGCCATCGCCGGAAAGCTATACCCTTTCCGTTACTCCGCAACAAATCCTGATACGCGCCACTTCGGGAGCCGGATTATTCTATGGTATGCAAACCCTGTTGCAGTTGGCACAACCTTCGGGGGCAGGCAGCTATTCCATAGCCTCTGTCGAAATAGAAGACACTCCCCGTTTTGCTTACCGTGGATTGATGCTGGATGTGTCCCGCCACTTTTCTACCAAAGAGTTTATAAAGAAACAGATAGACGCACTGGCGTATTACAAAATCAACCGTCTGCACCTGCATCTGACCGATGCGGCAGGCTGGCGGCTAGAAATCAAGAAATACCCTTTGCTGACCGAATTTGCGGCCTGGCGTACAGATCCCACCTGGAAGCAATGGTGGAACGGCGGACGTAAATATGTCCGTTTCGATGCTCCCGGAGCTTACGGCGGTTATTACACCCAGAATGATATTCGTGAAATCTTGGAATATGCCCGTCAGCATTATATCACGGTGATTCCCGAGATTGAGATGCCCTCCCATTCGGAAGAAGTGCTGGCAGCCTACCCGCAGTTATCCTGTTCGGGCGAACCTTACAAGAACTCCGATTTCTGTGTCGGCAATGAAGAAACCTTCACGTTTCTGGAGAATGTGCTGACCGAAGTCATGGAACTTTTCCCTTCCGAATACATTCATATCGGTGGCGATGAGGCCGGAAAGTCGGCTTGGAAGACCTGCCCGAAATGTCAGAAGAGAATGAAAGACGAGCATCTTGCCAATGTAGACGAGCTGCAAAGCTACCTGATACACCGCATTGAGAAGTTCCTGAACAATCATGGACGTCATCTGCTGGGGTGGGACGAGATTCTGCAAGGAGGCATTGCTCCCAACGCAACCGTCATGTCATGGCGTGGAGAAGAGGGTGGTATCGCTGCCGTAACCTCCGGCCATCGTGCCATCATGACGCCGGGTGCCTACTGCTATCTGGACAGTTATCAGGATGCTCCATATTCGCAGCCGGAAGCCATCGGTGGATACCTGCCGTTGAAGAAAGTATATTCTTACAATCCTGTTCCCGCTTCTTTAACTGCGGAACAGGCGAAGTTGGTCTACGGTGTGCAGGGCAACCTATGGGTGGAATATATTCCCACTCCCGAACACGTGGAGTATATGATTTACCCCCGAATCCTGGCATTGGCGGAAACAGCTTGGTCGGCTCCGGAACGTAAGTCATGGCCGGATTTCCATACCCGTGCATTGTCGGCAGTGGCCGATTTGCAGGCAAAAGGATATCATCCTTTCGATTTGAAAAAAGAAATCGGCAGTCGTCCCGAGTCGCTTCAACCGGTAAGCCATTTGGCATTGGGTAAAAAGGTGATTTATAATTCACCTTACAGTTCCCATTATCCGGCACAGGGAAACACTGCTCTGACGGACGGCATACGTGGCGATTGGACCTATGGTGATGGCTCGTGGCAAGGATTCATCTCGGACAACCGCCTCGATGTGACGATTGATATGGAAAAAGAAACTTCCATCCATTCCGTCACTGCCGCCTTTATGCAGGTGGTAGGCGCGGAAGTATTCCTGCCGGAGACTGTGGTGATTTCCATTTCCGATGACGGAACCCATTTCACCGAGTTGCGAAAACAACACTTTGAAGTGAGCAAAGAAACACCCATCCGCTTTACGGATATTTCATGGCAGGGCGAAGCCAAAGGAAGATACGTACGCTATCAGGCACAGGCCGGAAGTGAATTCGGAGGCTGGATATTTACGGATGAGATTATTGTGAAATAAATATTGAAGGCATAAGGATAATACGTATGATGCGTTTTTTTAGGATTATTCCGGCCTAAAGCAACCGTGTAATCCGTATCATCCGGACTTGCTGATTTCAACCTGTCAATATCATTTAAATAAAAGAGGGAATCTACTCAACCAGATTCCCTCTTTTTTTGTTATATTTGTATTATTACCTTAAAAACTAAGAATATGGTACAACACGCTAGACTCATTTTCTACAGCCTTCTTCTTTTGGTAATCCCGTGCGAGGGCACGTTGGCACAGAAGATTCCCGTCGCGCCCATAGACTCATTGATTACCGTAGGATATGCCACCGGAAGTTTGAAAACCCTGTCCGGTTCCGTAGAGAAAATCACGGAGACACAGATGAACAAAGACCAGATAACGAACCCTTTGGAAGCAATCCGTGGACGTGTGCCGGGATTGACCATCCAGCGGGGCTCCAACGGACCGGCGGCTCTGGATGCGGTGCGCCTGCGGGGAACTACTTCACTGACCAGCGGCAACGACCCTTTGATTATCGTCGACGGAGTATTTGGCGACTTGAGTATGCTTACCTCCATTTACCCTACGGACATTGAGAGTTTTACCATTCTGAAAGACGCTTCCGAAACCGCACAGTACGGCTCGCGAGGTGCATCCGGTGTGATAGAAGTCACCACCAAAAAAGGGATGAGTGGCAGGACACAGGTGGCTTACAACGGTAGCTTCGGGATTTCCACCGTCTACAAGAATTTGAAAATGCTGTCCGGTGATGAATTCCGCCGCGTAGCATCGGAACGCGGCATTTCCATTCTGGACAAAGGGAACAATACCGATTTCCAGAAAGAGATTGAGCAGACAGGACTGCAACAGAATCATCACATCGCTTTTTATGGCGGTTCCAGTGAGTCCAGTTATCGTGTTTCCCTCGGTTTTATGGATCGTCAGGGAGTGATTCTGAATGAAGACATGAAGAATTTCACTTCAAATATGAACATGAATCAGAAAATGTTCGACGGCTTCCTGAACTGCGAACTGGGAATGTTCGGTTCCATTCAGAAGAATCATAACCTGGTAGATTATCAGAAAACGTTCTATTCGGCAGCTACGTTCAATCCTACCTATCCCAATCATAAAGACCCCGTCACCAATTCGTGGGACGGAATAACGACCGCCAGCCAAATCACCAATCCATTGGCATGGATGGAAGTGCAGGACGATGATGCCACTTCGCACATCAGTACGCACGCCCGTCTCACTTTCGATCTGATGGAAGGACTGAAACTAAGCCTGTTCGGTGCCTACACTTACAATATCGTAGAAAATTCGCAATACCTCCCCACTTCCGTCTGGGCGAACGGTCAGGCATACAAAGGAACCAAAAAGCGCGAATCCTTATTGGGAAACATGATGCTGACCTATAAGAAAAACTGGAAAAAGCATTTCTTTGACGTACTGGCACTTGCCGAACTTCAGAAAGAGACTTACACAGGCTATTATACCACAGTCAGCAATTTCAGCACCGATAAGTTCGGGTATAATAACCTTCAGGCAGGAGCGCTCCGTTTGTGGGAAGGCACTAATTCCTACTACGAGCAACCGCGCCTGGCATCTTTCATGGGACGCTTCAATTATACATACGCCGACCGCTACGTACTGACGTTGAACGCCCGTACAGATGCTTCCTCCAAATTCGGAGCCAACCATAAATGGGGCTTTTTCCCCTCTGCGTCCGCGGCATGGGTGATTAGTGAAGAAGAATTTATGAAGCAATTCCCCGTGATAGACAATCTGAAATTCCGTATCGGTTACGGTCTGGCAGGTAACCAGAGCGGGATTGACTCATACACAACGCTGAATCTCGTCAAGCCGAACGGTGTCGTCCCCGTCGGAAACTCTGCCATTGTATCTTTGGGAGATCTCCGGAATACGAATCCCGATCTGAAATGGGAAGTGAAACATACCTTTAATACCGGTTTCGACATCGCTTTATTCGGCAACCGCCTGTTGCTTTCCGCCAACTATTACAACTCCCGCACCACGGATATGCTCTACCTTTACAACGTAAGCGTGCCCCCTTTCACCTATAACACCTTGCTTGCCAATATCGGCTCCATGCGCAACTGGGGTACGGAAATCGCCATCGGTATCACCCCTTTGAAAACGAAGGACATGGAACTGAATATCAATGCCAACATCACCTTTCAACGCAACAAACTGCTTTCATTGAGCGGTATGTATAACGGCGAAATGCTTTCCGCTTCCGAATATAAAAGTCTTGCCAGCCTTGATGGAGCCGGCTTCCACGGCGGCTACAACCACATCGTTTATCAGATGGTGGGGCAACCGTTGGGCGTGTTCTATCTTCCTCACAGCACCGGACTGGAGTCCGACGGAAACGGTGGATATACCTATGGCATTGCCGACCTGAATGGCGGAGGCGTCAGTCTGGAAGATGGTGAAGACCGCTACGTGGCAGGGCAAGCCGTACCCAAAACGATTCTGGGATCTAACATCAGTTTCCGTTACAAGCGTTTCGACCTGTCTTTGCAGATCAACGGAGCTTTCGGACATAAAATCTACAACGGAACTTCCCTGACCTATATGAACATGAATATATTCCCCGACTACAACGTAATGAAGAAAGCTCCGCAACAGAACATCAAGGATCAGACCGCCACCGACTATTGGCTGGAAAAGGGAGATTACGTCAACTTCGACTATGTGACGCTGGGCTGGAACGTGCCGATTGAAAAGGTGCAGAAACTAAAGAAATATGTCCGTTCCCTGCGCTTGGCATTTACTGTCAACAATCTGGCAACCATCTCCGGTTATTCGGGACTTTCGCCCATGATTAACAGTTCCACGGTGAACTCAACGTTGGGCGTGGACGATAAACGGGGATATCCGTTGGCACGGACGTACACCTTAGGATTGAGTATTAACTTTTAATGGAGGAGGAGAGGATGAAACGATATATGAAAAATAGAAATCAGTTTTTGCAGATCTCAAAGCAAATAATCTACCCTTCAAGAATATTATTATTTTTTCTGGTGACGAGTCTGACCTTATTTTCCTGTGATAAGTTCTTACAGGAAAATCCGAAAGACAAACTACCGGAAGAGGATGTCTACAATACGATCTCGGAAGTATATCTCAATGCGGTAGCTTCGCTTTATACCTACATAGGCGGTTATAGTGACAGTCAGGGATTGCAGGGAACGGGTAGGGGAGTCTACGACCTGAACACTTTCACTTCCGACGAAGCCATCATCCCCACCCGTGGAGGCGACTGGTACGATGGCGGTTTCTGGCAAGGACTTTACCTGCACGATTGGGGAGTAGAGAATGACGCTATCCAAACTACATGGGAATATCTTTACAAAGTCGTCATGCTAAGCAACAAATCGCTCGAACGGATAGACAAGTTTGCCGAAACCCATTCCGATGCTGTACTTCCGGCATACCGGGCGGAAGTGCAGGCCATGCGAGCCATGTATTATTATTATCTGATGGATTTGTTCGGACGCATCCCGTTGGTTCAATCCTCTTCAGTGGCAATGAAAGAGGTTGTCCAGAGTGAACGGAAAACGGTTTTTGAGTTTGTATTCAAGGAATTGCAGGAAGCGGCTCCTCTGTTGAACGATGCGCACAGCAACCAGTCCGGTCCTTATTATGGTCGTATCACCCGTCCGGTAGTCACTTTCCTATTGGCTAAACTGGCTCTGAATTCCGAAGTCTATACGGACAATGATTGGACAGACGGACAACGTCCGGACGGAAAAAACATAAAGTTTACAGTGAACGGCAACGAACTCAATGCGTGGGAAACAGTCATCTACTACTGTGACCAGCTAAAGACGCTGGGCTACAACGAATTGGAATCAAAATACGAAACCAATTTCTCCATTTTTAATGAATCATCGATAGAGAATATTTTTACTATTCCGATGAATAAAACCTTGTACACCAATCAAATGCAATATCTATTCCGCTCCCGCCACTACAATCATGCCAAGGCGTACGGTCTAAGTGGTGAGAACGGCCCCAGTGCAACCATTGAAGCCCTCGAAACCTTCGGTTATGAAACAGCCGAACAAGATCCCCGCTTTGATATTTGCTATTTTGCGGGAGTGGTGCGCGACCTGAAAGGAAACATCATCAAGCTGGATGATGGCACCGTATTGGAGTATCTGCCTTGGAAAGTAGCTCTGGATATTACAGATACCCCGTATGAACAAACAGCAGGAGCCCGTATGAAGAAGTACGAAGTCGACCCGACTGCCACAAAAGACGGTAAATTGATGGAGAATGACATTGTACTGTTCCGCTACGCGGATGCTCTGTTGATGAAGAGTGAAGCGAAAGTGCGCAATGGAGCTAGTGGAGATGAAGAACTGAATGAAGTCCGTAGCCGCGTCAATGCCTCCTCTCGTCCTGCCACTTTAGAGAATATCCTTGCCGAACGCCAACTGGAACTGGCTTGGGAAGGTTGGAGACGTCAAGATTTGGTTCGCTTCGGGAAGTTTACAAGAGCTTACAGTAGCCGTCCGCAATTGCCGGATGAGGGAAACGGATATACTACCGTGTTCCCTATACCGGAGAAAATACGGGTGATGAATACAAAGTTGAAGCAGAATCCGGGGTATTAACAGCAGTTATTATTCAATCAACTCAAAACTATATTTTTCAAATTCATTCCCGTTGATAATCATAGCAATTTGATGAAGTCCGAGATGGAGCTTCCTCGTTGTAACCACCCGGAAAGAATGTTTTCGGGTGATTCGCGTGGTCGAGTTCCCGGCATATTCTTTCTCGCTGATTTTATGCACTTTTTTCGTCAACGTTCCATTTGCTTTTTGGTAGTAGATCCCATATTCGAGTCGTATCTTGGTCGTTTGATCGTTTTTGTTCAACAGTTTAAAACTAACCTCCAACGAATCCCCGACTTTCACTTCCGGGCTTGAAATTTGGAAATCCTCCACACAGATATTGCTGATAGTAGAGTTGAAGCCAAACAACTCCATCACCTCCGGATTGCCTTGTTTTAAGAGCGTCCGGCAACCGTGTTTAATAATCCAATCCACCTCTTTCGATTCTCCCTTCCATTTCTTCACTAAATCAATGACGATTTCGGGATTATCTTTCGCAATATCATTCAAATTATTGGCAACGCTCAAACGCACAAATCTTGCCGGATCATTTTTTAGATTTTCCAGAATAGGAATGATAGGCGCAGGATTCTCTTTCAGGTTCGGCAACGCCATCGCCCAGGGAAGACGCGGACGACAACCTTCTGACGCAAGCCGCCTGACTCCCCAATGTTCGTGTTTCGACCAAACCAACATCTGTTTCATCATCTGATCCGGATATTTGATAATAAAAGAATGAGCCACAAACTCGCAACTTGTGAACTGCGTGATTTTCTCTATCGCCTTGACAGAAGTTTCGTAATCGTCCAGCCCATATTGTTCGACATAATTATCCAGAATCCCCCCATACTCTAAAGTCAAACCAAACTTCGTGTCGTCTATCACCGAGAAATCAGGCCGTGTCTTTTTTATATGATCCAACAATTCAAGTATCTTAGCAATCGCCTCTTTGTAATCTGCCGGTAAAAACTTTCTTAGCACCGTTGTGATGTGCATGCAGCGTTGTTTAAGTTCCCTGCCTTCCCATTCATCGTCCATCACTTGAGATACAAACTCGCGAGCATCAAAATCGTTGATAACAAGTTTCAAATCTTTCGTAAACAGATCGAAAAATTGCTCGTTAAACATGTTTTTAAAAGGTTCTGCCATTCTTTAAATATATAGTTTAGTTAAACAGTTATTGTTTTTTTTATGGAGCGACTAAATAATGTTTCTTTGATAAATTCGTTTTTTATAATTTGAACTTTAAAGTGTTGATAATTATTTTATGCCGATCTATTTGTTTGTTATACAAATATATGCCATTTTTTTTAGGATAGCCCTATATCGCGCCTTATTTAGGTAAACTATATGAAAAGATTGTGCGAGAGGGGGGGCTATTTAGAGAATATCATAAAAAAAGTGGGCCACAAAAAGATTGCAGCCCACTTATACCTTATATATGATAATATGATAGCAAAAAGACTAATCGAAGAAACTCTTGAATTTCTTGAAAATCTTCTCTTTTACCGACGTGTTAGGTTTGAAATTGTCCGAAGCTTCCATCTTTTCGAGCGTGTTCTTTTCCTCCTTGTTGAGAGCTTCCGGCACATAGATACTGATATTGACCAGCAAATCTCCCGTACCGTACCCGTTTACATTCGGCAACCCCTTGCCACGCAAGCGAAGCACTTTACCCGGTTGAGTACCCGAATCAATCTTCACTTTCACTTTGCCGTCGATTGTCGGAATTTCCACAGCACCGCCCAGTGCAGCCGTCGGGAAACTAAGCAACAGATTATAAATCAAATCATTCTCGTCGCGAATCAAGTCCTGATGCGGTTCTTCCTCAACGAGGATCAATAAGTCGCCTGCCACACCGTTGTGCTTGCCGGCATTTCCTTTGCCGCCCATAGAGAGCTGCATCCCCTCTGCCACTCCGGCAGGGATATTCACCGATACCACTTCCTCACCGTAAACGATTCCGTCGCCACCACACTTCTTACATTTATTCTTGATAATCTTTCCCTCACCGCCACACGTAGAACAAGTGACGCGAGTCTGCATCGTGCCCAGAATGGTCTGCTGGTTACGAATCACCGAGCCGCTACCCTTACAAGTAGGACAAGTCTCCGATCCGCCGTCACCCTCGGCACCCGTGCCATGACACTGGTCGCACGGCACATATTTTTTGAGTTTAAATTTCTTTTCTACTCCGGTAGAGATTTCCTTCAATGTCAGCTTCACTTTCACACGGAGGTCACTGCCGCGATACCGGCGTTGCTGTGAACCGCCACCGCCGCCAAATCCGCTGAATCCTCCGAAGCCTCCCCCGAAACCGCCGCCGCGGCCACCAAAGATGTCGCCAAACATAGAGAAGATGTCATCCATCGACATTCCCTCGCCACCGAAACCACCGAACGGACCGCCATTGCCTGCCGCACCGCTCACTCCCGCATGACCGAACTGATCGTAACGCGAACGCTTCTCCGGATTGCTCAACACGTCGTATGCCTCGGCCGCCTCCTTAAATTTCTCTTCAGCCTCCTTGTCGCCCGGATTCTTGTCGGGGTGATACTGAATTGCTTTCTTACGGTATGCTTTCTTTATTTCTTCTACTGTGGCTGTCTTCGTCACCTCCAATATTTCGTAATAGTCTCTTTTTTCTGCCATGCCCAATTATTGATTTATGATTGAAAAGATTTATGATTTATGAATTCTGATTTATGATTTATGATTTACCCTGCAGGTCAATAGCGCAGCCATAAATCATAAATCATAATTCATAAATCTCCTCATTCTCCTACTACCACTTTAGCGTGGCGGAGCACTTTGTCGTTCAGTGTATATCCCGTTTGCACACAGTCCAGAATCTTACCTTTCTGTGCTTCCGACGGTGCGGGGATTACCGCGATGGCTTCATGGTAATCAGTGTCCAGTGGTTGGTCTTTTGTTTCGATGACTTTCACACCGTTTTGTGCCAGGACAGCCATAAATTTATTGTAAATCAGTTCTACTCCTTCTTTTACGGCATTGACATCTGTTGCCGTTTCCATTGTTTTGATGGCACGTTCGAAGTCGTCCACCACCGGAAGAATGCTGCTAAGGCTCTTTTCGCCACCGTTCAGAATCAGTTCGGCCTTTTCCTTCATGGTGCGTTTCCGGTAGTTGTCAAATTCGGCAGACAAGCGCAGGTATTTATCCTTCTGCTCTTCAATCTCCTCTTGGGCCTTTTCCAGTTCTTTTTCCAACTCTTCTTCATGAGTCAGGGGAGTGGCGTCCTCCGCTTGTTCGTTTTGCGGTTGTTCTTCCGCATGGTTTTGAGTTTCCTCAACGTTCAGTTCTTCTTCCTTCACTTTTTTTTCTTTCGGATCCATCTTGGTATTTACTATTTTACTAGTTACTATTTACTATTTAACACACACGTTATCTTACTTGGTAGAATAACGCCAATAAACATACCGGGCTGACCGGATGTCATTGATTTTGTCTGCAAAAACTTTGCCAAGTTGGCTGTTTTGCCAAAAAACGCAGCAAAGGTAACGCTTTTATGTCAGATTGGCACATATCAGATAGCTCATAATTCATTTTAAATGTCTAACTTTGCACGCTAAAATAGTTAATACTAAAATAGTAACTAACGAAATAGTAAAATAGTAGCTAGCAAAATAGTAAAATAGTAACTAGTAAAATAGTAAATAAAGAAGATGATTACAGTTTCGAACGTTTCGGTACAGTTTGGTAAAAGAGTGTTGTTTAATGACGTAAACTTGAAGTTTACGAGTGGTAATTGTTATGGTATTATTGGTGCTAACGGTGCGGGAAAATCTACCTTCCTTCGTACGATTTACGGAGATTTGGACCCGACAACGGGTACCATTGCGCTCGGACCGGGCGAACGCCTTTCGGTGTTGAGCCAGGACCACTTTAAGTGGGACTCTTATACCGTTATGGATACTGTGATGATGGGGCATACTGTGTTGTGGGACATCATGAAGCAACGCGAAGAATTGTATGCGAAAGAAGATTTCACAGATGAAGACGGACTGAAAGTATCCGAGTTGGAAGAGAAATTTGCCGAGTTGGACGGATGGAATGCGGAAAGCGACGCAGCCATGCTGTTGAGCGGACTGGGCGTGAAAGAAGATAAGCATTATGTATTGATGGGTGAGTTGAGCGGTAAGGAAAAAGTGCGTGTCATGCTGGCGCAGGCATTGTACGGAAATCCGGACAATCTCTTGCTCGATGAGCCTACCAATGACTTGGATATGGAGACAGTGACCTGGTTGGAAGAGTATCTCTCCAACTTCGAGCATACCGTATTGGTAGTGAGTCACGACCGTCACTTCCTCGA
The DNA here is from genome assembly GCF_003603455.1 of Bacteroides sp. AM37-9. Taxonomy (NCBI): domain Bacteria; kingdom Pseudomonadati; phylum Bacteroidota; class Bacteroidia; order Bacteroidales; family Bacteroidaceae; genus Bacteroides; species Bacteroides sp. AM37-9. The sequence goes on from NZ_QTNF01000013.1 coordinate 123,421, forward strand.
TTCTGTATGTACGCACACCGTAGACATCGACTACGGAAAAATCAATATGTTTGCCGGTAACTATAGTTTCTGGTACGAATCCAGCCAGTTGGCTCTTCGTCAGCAGCAGAACCAGAAGGCGAAGGCTGAAGAGAAGAAGAAAGAGTTGGAAGAATTTATCCGCCGTTTCAGCGCCAACGTAGCGAAGAGCAAGCAGACCACGAGCCGTAAGAAGATGTTGGAGAAACTGAACGTAGAAGAAATCAAACCTTCTTCACGTAAGTATCCGGGCATCATCTTCACTCCCGAACGCGAGCCGGGCAACCAGATTCTGGAAGTTTCCGGATTGAGCAAGAAGACGGAGGAAGGCGTAGTGCTTTTCAACGACGTCAATTTCAACGTAGAGAAAGGTGACAAAGTGGTATTCCTGTCGCGCAACCCGCGTGCGATGACTGCGTTCTTCGAAATCATCAACGGAAACATGAAGCCGGATGCCGGTACCTTCAACTGGGGGGTAACCATTACCACTGCTTACCTGCCGCTGGATAATACCGATTTCTTCAATACCGACCTCAACCTGGTGGACTGGTTGAGCCAGTTTGGTGAAGGAAACGAAGTGTATATGAAAGGTTTCCTCGGCCGTATGCTTTTCTCCGGCGAAGAGGTGTTGAAGAAAGTAAGCGTACTCTCCGGAGGTGAGAAGATGCGTTGTATGATTGCCCGTATGCAGCTCCGCAATGCGAACTGTCTGATTCTGGACACTCCGACCAACCACTTGGATTTGGAATCTATCCAGGCATTCAACAACAACCTGAAGACATACAGGGGAAACATCCTTTTCTCTTCTCATGACCACGAGTTTATCCAGACGGTTGCCAACCGTATCATCGAACTGACACCGAACGGTATCATCGACAAGATGATGGAGTATGACGAATATATCACGTCCGATCACATCAAGGAATTGAGAGCGAAGATGTACGGGGATAAGTAATTCCCCGTCTTGGACGTCGTAGCCATCGTATAAAACTTAGGCGCGAATTACACGGATAACACGTTTCTGATTTTAAAGAAATCGTGCAATTCGTGCAATCCGCGCCTGATTTTTATAGATAGGATTCCATTCACCTGTTCTGATGAGATTATTTATTTAGCCCAATATCAGATGTGGAGGTGAGTGCATACCTAAATCGGTGTTTGTAATGTGACAAGTACTTTATTATACCTCTTCCATCAGCACCAATTCCCAACTGCGCCATACGATCGTTGCCAGTTTCAAGCCCCCTTTCTCACGAGCTTCTGCCACACATTCATCCTTGCTATAGCGAATCAACTGTTCCCGCGCATCATCGGCAAGCGCGCGTATCTCTTTCTCCGATGCTCCTGCTTTCGCATACTTCACCTCCAATAGATACGTGTACGGTGGAGATACAGGTGCCGCCGGACTGGGCTTAAAGAAGAAATCGGCAAAACCCTTATTCATCTCATATTCCGGATATAGTTGATAATAGCGGAACATACTTAGATAGGCGAGGAGGAATCCTTTGATATGAGCTTCCCCTTCTATGTACTCCCTTATCCGGCTCTGCTCCCGAATGGCCTCTGCTAGAAATTCGAACAACGGTTTCCAGTCTCCTTTGAAAGACATATTCTCAAACAGAGTGCGCAAGCGGTTCACGTCGAGCTTGAAGATGTCATGACGGGCATATCCCTGAATCAGGAAATTGAATAGCTGTTCGCGAACCACCAGATTGGGAATGTGCAGGATGGGACGCCCCATCATATCCACCCCTTTGATAGAAAGCAGTCCGAAATAGAACAGCAGAGATTTGAAGTTGCCCACGTCCGTCATTTCCAGTGCGGAGAAATGGGTGACTATTTCAGTCACTATCTCGCCTTGCTCCGCAATCTCCTTGATGACGGAGAAGTTTTCGCCCAGTCCATGGTCGAGACGGACAAGGTAGGCAAGCTTGTTAAAGTCCGTACGGATATTGGGATCTACAATCTCGTCCGGTTTTACTCCGTGCAATATCAATGACTTCATGCAGTAGAGCACCATGTCCGAGTTGAACATACAATCTGCTAATTTATTTTTACTGAAGCAATAATTGTCATAGTTAGGCTTCATCATTGTCACTGCATCGTCTACCGACATCGGGAGAGCGCCTTGTTCCTTATAATACGTCAGCATCTCGCGCAATTCCTTCTCGCTGAAACCTACAAGGTCGTTAAACCACGGGTCGGTGGTGATATTCGTTCCGATGTTGAATCCGCTTGTCACGTCGTCCATCGTCACCGGGCTTACTCCTGTGATGAACAAACGGTTGACGGCAGAACCCATTCCCGTCGTGGCGGCTTTGATTACATTGAAAAACCTGCGGATATACCCTTCGCCATGCGTCGCTTTTCGATATAAGTCCGTGCCGTAAGTAGAAAGAATGGTATTCGTGAAATTATCGTATTCATCAATCAGGAGATAGATTTTGATGTCTCCCTTGAGGGTGGCATACGAATTGATGGCGGATAGCAGTGCTCCCGGTTCTTCGAGCGTTTCTTCGTTCAGCACGTTCCAGATTTCCTTTCCCAAAATATGTTCGTACTTTTGCAGAAAATGTCTTAGTTTCCCGCAACAATGCAACCGGAAAGATTCCTCCACCTCATTGATATTCGAGCTCACCTCCGAGAAATTGAATCTCATGATGAGAAACTGGTTATGTATCGGCGTAGGATGCTGCCCGATATACAGATGGCCGAACAATTCGTCGAACTGGTCGGCATACCGAACGTCATAATAAGCCTCCAGCATTGCCAGCGTCAGGCTTTTCCCGAAGCGCCGGGGACGGATCAGGAACAGATAAGACGGTTGCATTTCTATCTTTTCGATAAACATCGTCTTATCCACATAATAATAGTTTTCTTTTTGGATGCGACCGAAATCCGTCAATCCGTATGGTATTTGCTTCATCATATTGCGATTCCTTTCTTTATTCATCATTCATATCGAGCAAATATACGGAAAACGGATGAATGTGACACGTTTAATGCCACTAATTTATCCGTTTATCTGTTATTTCGTGCAAAAACGACTATTCGGAGGAAAAAGCTATTTTGTGGAAAAACGACTATCCGTGGGAAAACTGCCATTTCGGGGAAAACTACAACTCCAACCCCGTCTGCACCGGAAGCTGCGGGCGTATTGAATTTTCTTTGCGCTCTTCGGCCGAATACTCCACCACCCAATATTCCGTGATGTTGTTGGAGGTCTTTCGTGAGTGGAAATGGTTGTTTTCCAATACCGTGACCAGCATTTGTTTCATCTGTGCGTTGGCCTGTGTGCGCCCGTTCATGCTCAATATTGACAGCAGCTGGGAGGCAGGATACCATTTTGCTTGTATATCGTTCGGTCTGGCTGCCCGGAAATAGAAGAAGAGATTCTCCTCTAACGGATCTTTTTGGCGGAACGCCTCATTGCGGTTGTTGAGAAACGTAATCTCCTGGTTCTCATACCAATATTGAAACCCCTGCCGGTAGAGTGCGTATGCTTGTGCATATATCCCCTGATGGTTGACAGGCGTGTGATAATCTATTTCCAGCAACGTATTGAACAGGATGCGCCTGTTCTCGCCGATGTCCGGCAGACAGTGCGGGTTGTTGGTGCTGGCGATGAATGATGCGCGGCGGATGAACGTGTAATTCTGGATGTCGTAAACCTTCCGTTCGTTCATCACATCTTGCGTGATGAGACTTTTCAGCTCCTGCATGCGTGCGGGAGAGAGCGTATCAAACTCATCCAGATTGATGAGCAGGCAGGACGACATTTGCAGGAGATGGTCTTTGTTGTCGGGACTAATCATGCCGTTGCGATAATAATCCTTCAGCTCCGGTGGGAGGAGATGGCGGACAAAAGTACTCTTGCCTTTTCCCTGTGCGCCGTGGAGCAGCATCAACTGGTGGTTTTGCGCTTCGTCGTCGATGGCACATGCCACCATTCCCACCAGCCAGCGGCGGAAGCTGTCTTCAAAAAAGGCCTGGTCTGCCGCTTTCACTGTTTTTGTCAGTTGGCCGATGTGGTCTGTTTTCCCGTCCCATGTCTGGAGTGAGGTGAAATAATGGACAAACGGGTTGAACGGCTTTGCATAGTCCGAGTCTACCAGTGCTTTCAAATTAGCTTGCGAACTGTATATCTTCTTCATCTGTGCGTTGATATAGAATGTGTTGATATCCTTTGTGCGCAGTGTACTGAAAGGCGGCTGCTCTGTTTTAGGGAGATCAGGTATTATTTTCCGGAACTCGATTTGCTCTTTCACCACGTTTCTCCTGATTTCGTAGTGTTCGTCCATAAATTTGATGATCTGGCATATTCTCGGTTGTTGGCTTTCTTCTTCTGCCTGGTCGGTCTTTGAGGTGTATTGGTAGGCATTGTGCAGGGGGAGTGTGAGGTCGAAGTCGGGTAGGTCGCCGAAATGACTGTGTGCCAGACTGACGGATTCCTCTTCCGTGATATGGCGGTGGTAACACTGATTGCCGAGACAATAGAAGAAATTGTCCCGGTTGCCTATCTCGAGACGTTCTTTGCGTTTGGTGTACTCCAGCGCCTTGCGGAAGTCGAGTTGCACTTGCAGGTCGATGGGCGACGCATTCTCCTGCACGGGGAGGAGCGGGGATCGTTTTCCCGGATTTTTGCGCTTCTTGTTTTTACATTCTTCTTCAGTGGGCAGTGTCACTTTTATGGTCAGCGGCTTCACGTTTTCCAGTCGTTCGGTAGAGAGGAAAGCGTCCGGATCGTGCGACACGAAGAATCCGCGTCCCGGGTCGCTTCCGCTGGTGTCTACTTTGGTATTGAGCAGCTTTTCATATTGGCTGCTTGCCAGGGCGTACATGCGGTGGTGGTAGCGTTCGAGGGTGAGGAAGTCTACGGTTCCCAATGCGTTCAGTTCGGTGCGTAAGGCTTCCGCTTCATTGCCGGTAAGATAGACGAAGATCTTCAGCCCGTGCATCCGGGGGCTGACGAAGCTGCCTAGCGTGTCGGGGCAATCGTTCACTAGTTGGCGGAATTCCGGGATCTTTTCTGCCGGCATATCGTCACAGTCGAGCGTGATGATGTCCTGATACGTGTCCAGACTGTAAGCCAGCCTTTCCTTGGCGTAAGTAGCCGTGATGGTGCAGTAGGGCAGTTGCTTCTTCATGTGGTCTGCTTTCACCGTTTCTCCTGCATCCATTGCTTCCCGGAGTCTCCGGATTCTGTCGCGATAGATATCTCCCCGGATAAATTCGAACATTTGCCGGATACTGATACTTCCTGATACGAGTGATAATCCCCTGTATGTCGTTATTGAGATATTTTCCATTTAAATTATTGATATGAATGTAAGTCGTGTTAATATTAACACACTGCAAAGGACGGCTTTTCATGTAGAATAAAAAAACTGCTTTTGGTACTCAAAAAGCAGTTTTTTAACAGTCGCTTCTTTCGTGTTAATCCTCAAGAAGCGTTCTTTTCATTCTTTGTATCTCGCAATCAATCTCTTCCACGCTTAATGATTCGTCCGAATCATCCGATTTCTTGAAATCAACAGTCATAAACAACAACTCTGCAAAGTATTTGGGGCTTTTAATGTTAAAAACAGAGTCATGGTCATAACAGAGATGGACAAAGGGAAGGAGATACTTCTTGCGGTCGCCTGGACTTACCTCTATTCTGTTGGTATACAAATTGTTGACAGTGCCAAGCATTTGCGTGATAAACTGGGATACTTGGGGAAATTCTCCCTTTTCGAGTGTTACAGCCTGTTTGTTCTGGTAAACGAAGCCTTCGGAAAAAATGTCTTTTTTCTCATGATTTTAAGTGTTATTTGATTAGTGTTAAAAAATGTTGGTCTAAAAAGACGCAAAGGTACGTTTTATTTTGTTTCTATCGTTTACTTATACTTTTTATTCTCTTTATATATTTTATTTGATGGAAAAAGCGTGTAATTGAGGTGGAACCCCTCCACCTCAATTACACGCTTTTTCTATATAAAAAGAATATTCTCTCGCGCCTGCGCACGTGTACATTATTAAATAAGAAAACTAACAGCATTCAATAAGAAAACACACAGTCTGTTTGTCCTCAAGATACCATGTATTACACGGAGTCCCATCATAATATCGACAGGGCACAGTTGCAGGGCTGGCATTATAAAACAGATATCGGACAGAATACCCCCATAACCGCTTTTGTTTTCATTATAGCTAATCTTGATTTCATTATAGCTAATTCTGATTTCATTATAGCTAATCTCGATTTCATTATAGCTAATTTTATTTTCGTTATAGCTAATCAGCACTTGCCCTAAAGAGATTCATGGCTCATCGAGATACCTCACGATGAGCCGCACCTGTCTTGCACTATAAGCGTGGTCGTTTTTTCCTTCGCCGCCGCTATACATTGCGTCATATAATTCTTTGTTATTTCTGATCCACTCCCTCATTTTCCGCATGGCATACACCAATGGTACATACGGATTATATAAATGTGCCAGCTCCGATTTCAAATACGGACGTATGACAAACGGCTCCTCTGCTATCTCTTCTTTTTCTGCTTTCATATCTTCGGAAAATTAATTTTATCGTATTTCAAATATACGGAAAATCTCCCGGTCCTCCAAGTGTATAAGTAAAATAAAATCATTCTGAATAAAAGTAAATACATTCTGGATGAAAGTAAGACAAAGTACGTCAGACTAAGACAAAGTACGTCATTTCATTCCCCTGTAATACACTATCTTTGAGGTATCGAAAGAAAAAGAAACAGAGCTCGTTCCTCTCTTCCGATATTGATTGCGGCAACTGCAATCTGTAATATTTATTTTTCAATTATTAATTCTCAATTTTTAATTTATCATGGCAATACCATTTAAAAGAATGGGTCGTAAAGATCCGAGAAAGGTTGATGGGGTGGTGAAGTATCATCCGCAACTTGTGACGCAGGGACAGAGTGTAGACCTGGATAAACTTGCTTACACGATGAAAGAGAAAAGTTCCCTGTCGCTGGGTGACATTCAGAGTGTGCTGACTAATCTCGTAGAAGCGATGCGTACGGCGCTGTTCGACGGTAAATCCGTCAATATTCATGATTTTGGTGTATTCAGCCTTTCCGCTACCACGCGGGGAGTGGACACGAAAGATGAGTGTACGATGAAGAACATCAAGACGGTGAACATCAATTTCCGTCCTTCGAGCAGTGTCCGTCCTAATCTGACGTCTACCCGTGCCGGTGAGAAAATCGAGTTTCTGGATCTCGACGCGCCCAAGAAAAAGAAAACCGATGGTGAAGATCCCGGTGATGAAGGTGGCGGAGACTCCGGTGGAGGTAGCGGAGGCGGTAGCGGTGAAGCTCCGGATCCGGCAGCTTAATTCGTAGAGTGCAGATAATGTTTACAACTGATAAGAAAAATAGTGGCACTATGATGAGAAAGATTGATTTGATCGTGATCCACTGTTCCGCCACCCGTGCCGACCGTTCTCTCACGCCGGATGACTTGGAGATGCAACACCGTCGGCGTGGATTTAACGGAACAGGTTATCACTACTACATCCGCAAGGATGGAACAGTGCACCTCACCCGACCGATTGAACGTATCGGTGCGCACGTGAAAGGATTCAATTCGAACAGTGTCGGTATCTGCTACGAAGGCGGTTTGGATGCCCACGGTTGTCCGGCAGACACGCGGACACCGGAACAACGGGCGGCACTCCGCTTACTGGTACATCAATTATTTGAGACTTTCCCCGGTAGCCGGGTGTGCGGTCATCGGGATTTAAGTCCCGACCGCAACGGAAACGGGGAGATTGAACCGGAAGAATGGATCAAGGCGTGTCCGTGTTTTGAGGTGAAAGCGGAGTTTTGAACTCCTGATGAGTAAAAGCTTAGTTCTCAATAGGACAACAACGATATGTGTCCAACCAGACAACGCTGATATGCGTTCAGCCGGATAACGACATCATGTAGTGAGAATCGTTTTTTTAGGAAGTAGTGCGCAGGTCATAGGAAGTAATGAATCATTTAAAGAGTTCGGAAAGGAGGTGTGTAGAGTTATGGCAAGTAAGAAATCCCTTTGGGATATGATTTTGAAAGTAGTCATCGCGGTGGCGTCAGCAGTAGCAGGCGTATTTGGAGCTAATGCGATGAGTCTGTAAGAAACAGAGGATTAGTTTATTTTAGAGAGGGTGCATAGATTTTCTATTTCACCCTCTCTATTTTTTATTACTCATAAAATAAATCGTATATTTATTTCTTATAAACCAACTTACTCGGAACTCCCTCCCCGAATAAATTATCACCCAGTGTCGTAATCTTATTTCCGGTAGCCAACACATAGCGGAGATTATCGCATCCCATAAAAGCACCGAACTCAATAGCCGTCACACTGGCTGGCAGCTCCAACGTGCCGCAAAGGCGACCGCAGTTGCTAAATACACGCTGTCCGATAGATTTCAGATTATGAGGTAATTTCATATTCAACAGATACTTTTTCTGTGCGAAAGTGAAGTCGGGGATAGCCGTTGCGTTCGTTCTGGAAATATCGACAGAAACGAGATTCGGCATATAATCGCGGATCAGTTTGAAGTCGGCGTTATCCAGTTTACCTTCAACGGTCAGGAAGTTGATGTCTCTGGGTTGCAGTCCCGCTTTCAGGATCTCTTCTTCCAGTTTGCCCATGGCGCCCACTTGCAGGGTAGTCTCTACCGGTTCCCCCTCGATAAACGCAAAGTTCTGCCATCTGTCCTTGTAGCGGTAAGAGTCGCTGCTGCCCAGGGGGACGAAGATAGCGGTAACGCTGTCTGCCAACGCTTCCGGCAACAGGTTGGGAGCTGTCTTCTTTCGGATCTGGCAGATTTTCAGGTTCTCGCAACCTTTGAAGGCGGCATCTTCGATATTCTTTGTTTTCTCCGAAAGAATCACTTTCTCCAGCGTGGCTTTGCCTTTGGTCACTCCGTCCACCACATTCGAGAATGCGTATGCAGGAATGAAGTTCGGCATATAAATATAGAATTTCCCGTTGGGATAAGTGCCCGCTTTTCCGCTGTACATCTTGATTTCAGCGTTCGAAATATCCAATACTTTCAGATTATCAAATTCGTCACGGAGATGGCGGAAGTCCTCCGCGTTCAGTTTTCCGGTCAGTGTGAGATGGGTGACACTGTTGGCTTCCTCTTCAGTCATCATGGAAATCAGCGTACCGGGCTTACTCACATAATACGTTTTACTCACTTGGGCGGCTGCTCCTAACGCATTAGCGGCCAATAAGAAACTTATCAATAGTAGTTTAATTTTCATAATTTTGTAGATTTGTTCTGACAAATATAGGAAAAATAGAGAATACATGATGTTTTTTTATGTTTTATATCTAATTTTGTAGCCGGATTAACAAATTGTAAAAATGGAGGCAGACAACATTGCTGGGGGCAAAGAACCCAAAAGACTTCCTGTGTGGGCTTGTATCCCGCTGTTTATTGTGATACTTTTCATCCTTCTTGGATTGTATGGTACGCTGGCCCGCGGATGTTTGTCGTTGGTGTTGGGTGTGGAAGCCCGCCATCCGGGAGTGATGGGATACATTATTCTCGAAGCCAGTATGCTGCTCGCCGTTCTGACCGCCGCTATTCCTATGCTTCGCTTCGAACGCCGTCCGTTTTCTGATTTGGGGCTCTCCTTAAAAGGACACGTTAAGGGACTGTGGTATGGCCTCCTGATGGCAATCCTGCTCTATCTGTTCGGCTTCGGAATCTCGTTCGTTTTGGGAGAGATAGAAGTCACCGGTTTCCAGTTCAAGCCGTTGGACCTGCTGGGCTCGTGGGTATTTTTCCTGCTGGTCGCCTTGTTCGAAGAAATACTGATGCGCGGCTATATCCTCGGACGCCTATTGCATACCACCATGAATAAATTCCTGGCACTTTTTGTCTCGGCAGCGTTATTCGCCTTTATGCACATCTTCAATCCCGAAATCGCTTTCCTGCCTATGCTCAACCTGTTGCTGGCAGGTATGCTGCTGGGAGCTTCCTATCTATATACGCGCAACCTGTGTTTCCCTATCTCGCTTCATCTTTTCTGGAATTGGATTCAAGGCCCCATCCTCGGTTATCAGGTAAGCGGAAACAACTTCACTACCAGTATGCTGACTTTGCGTATGCCCGAAGAAAACGTGCTGAATGGCGGAGCCTTCGGTTTTGAAGGCTCGCTCATTTGCACAGTACTTATGATTGTATTTACGATTCTGATCGTGTGGTGGGGAGAGAAAAGAGAAGCAATCAGTCTTGCGGTACCCCGATCATACTAAGTTGAATCCGTTTCCGGTCATAATCTACATTCATCACCCTCACCATGACGTGCTGATGGATGGACACCACTTCTGTCGGGTCGGAAATGAACCGTTCCGCTAATTGAGAAAGGTGTACAAGACCGTTCTCCTTAATTCCTATATCGACAAACGCCCCGAAATTAGTGATATTGCCTACAATGCCCGGAAGAATCATCCCTTCGCGCAAATCGGCTATGGTGCGTACATTCTTGTCGAACTCGAAGACTTTGATAGCCTTGCGCGGGTCACGTCCCGGCTTGTCGAGCTCCTGCAAAATGTCCTGTAAGGTAGGCAGACCGACGGTAGGAGTGATGTAGTCGGAAATATTGATCTTCCGGCGAAGTTCCTTGTCGGCTATCAACTCGTCGATGGTGCATTTCAGGTCTTTGGCCATTTGCTCTACGATGTGGTAACTTTCCGGATGCACGGCGGTATGATCCAACGGATTTTTAGCTCCGGGGATGCGAAGAAATCCTGCACATTGCTCAAAGGCTTTGGCGCCCATGCGCGGCACTTTCATCAGTTCTTTCCGCGAACTGAAAGCTCCGTTCTCCGCCCGGTAATTGACAATGTTCTGTGCCAGTTGGGGGCCCAGACCGGATATATAAGTGAGCAGATGACTGCTTGCCGTATTGAGATTTACCCCGACCAGGTTCACGCAATTCTCTACCGTCTGATCGAGTGCTTTCTTCAGCTTCGTCTGGTCTACATCGTGCTGGTATTGGCCCACGCCGATAGACTTGGGATCTATCTTCACCAACTCTGCCAACGGATCCATCAGGCGGCGTCCGATGGAGACTGCCCCACGCACCGTTACGTCGTAATCCGGAAACTCGTCACGAGCAATTTTGGAAGCCGAATAAATGGAAGCCCCCTGCTCGCTGACTACAAACACGGGTATCTGACGGTCGAAACTCTGACTGTTGATGAAATCTTCCGTCTCCCGGCTTGCCGTTCCGTTACCGATGGAGATGGCTTCTATCTGGTAGGCCTCAATCATCTTGCGAAGTTTCGAAGCAGCCTCGCCGGTCTTGTTGATCGGAGGATGCGGATAGATATTCTCATTATGCAACAGATTGCCTTGTGCGTCGAGACAAACCACCTTACATCCGGTACGGAATCCGGGGTCGATGGCGAGCACCCGTTTTTGTCCCAATGGCGGAGCGAGAAGAAGTTGGCGGAGGTTTTCGGTGAATACGCGAATTGCTTCATCGTCGGCTTTCTCTTTGGATTGGGCGGCAAATTCTGTTTCAATGGAAGGCTTGAGCAACCGTTTGTAAGCATCCGTCGTAGCTTCGCCCACTTGCCGGCTACATTCGTTGTTGCCACGTACGAATTGGCGTTCCAAACGTTCGATGCAGGCCTCGTCGTCAGGATTGATAGACACTTTCAGCAACCCTTCCGACTCTGCCCGGCGGATGGCGAGCAGACGGTGGGACGTGCAACGTTTCAGTGGCTCGGAGAAATCGAAATAATCGCGGTATTTCGCTGCTTCTTCCTCTTTTCCTTTGACTAGTTTGGCCGTAATCTCTGCCTGGCGCCCGAACTGGTTACGTACCGCGTTGCGGGCACGCTCGTCTTCGTTCACCTGCTCCGCGATAATGTCACGCGCACCTTTCAGCGCATCTTCCACATCTTTCACTTCACCTTTTACAAAGGAAGCAGCTTTGGCGCTAAGGTTGTTTTCCCGTTGCAACAGCAGGATGGTGGCAAGCGGCTCCAGTCCTTTCTGGCGGGCCACTTCGGCACGTGTCTTCCGTTTGGGTTTGTAAGGGAGGTATATATCTTCCAGTTCCGTCGGGTTCCAGGTGTCGTTGATGCGTTTCTCCAGTTCGGCAGTCAGTTTGCCCTGTTCGGTGATGGTGCCGAGAATCGTTTCTTTCCGTTTGGCTATGTCGCACAACTTATCGTGTTGCTCTTTGATCTGCTCTATCTGCACCTCATCCAGCCCGCCAGTGGCTTCTTTGCGGTATCGGCTGATGAAAGGAATCGTAGCACCTTCGCCCAAAAGATGGAGCGTGCTGCTTATTTGTCTTTCCGGTATGCCCAGAAATCCGGAAATCATCTTGTGAAATAATTCCATAATTTGTATTTTTTGACAGTAAATGAGCGACAAAAATACATATAAATCTGTTAAACCCGACAAGTTTTACTATATTTGCAACTCAATTAATGAATTAACACATCAAAACTGCATTATTATGCTGGGACGTCTTGGATATTTTTTTATCTGTTTTCTTTGGCTCCTGCAGTCATCGAAGGTCTTGGCTGTCTCTAACGATAAGAAACCTATTCTGATTATCTGTTCTTATAATCCGGCAGCGCACCAAACATCGGTCACTATTTCCGATTATATGGATGAATATAGTAAGTTGGGAGGACAGCGCGACATCATCATCGAGAATATGAACTGTAAAAGCTTCTCGGAAGCTCCGCTATGGAGCAAAATGATGACACAGATTCTTGCTAAATACCAGGGAGAAAAGCATCCGGCGCAGATTATCTTGTTAGGTCAGGAAGCATGGGCCGCTTATTTGTCTCAGCGGGATGAAATGCAGGTGAAAGTGCCCGTGATGTGCAGTCTGGCGAGTAGCAACGTGGTGATATTGCCGGAAGATACCGTGGGAAGCCTGGATAGCTGGATGCCCGAATCTGTCGATCTCTTCGATGACCATCTGAATATCCCCGAACTCAAATCGGGATTTATCAACCAATATGATATAGAGGGTAATATTCAGATGATTCAAGCCTTCTATCCGAAAACGAAACACATTGCCTTTATTTCGGACAACACGTATGGCGGAGTGACCATGCAAGCATTGGTGCGAAAAGAAATGAAGAAATTCCCCGATCTGGATTTGATTCTGATGGATGGACGGAAACATTCTATTTATACCATCGTTGAGGAGTTGAGGCAACTGCCCGAAAACACGGTGATCCTGGTGGGAACATGGCGGGTGGATATGAACGAGGGGTATTTCATGAGAAATGCCACGTATGCCATGATGGAAGTTACCCCTACCATTCCGACTTTTACCCCTTCATCGGTGAGTCTCGGTCATTGGGCGATAGGAGGGGTGTTGCCCGACTACCGGAAAGTGGGTGGAGAGATGGCTATGGAGTCTGTACGGATGGATACGCACCCGCAGGATACGGCGAAACATCTTTCGGTAATCGGCTGCAAAGCGGTATTGGATAGCCGGAAGGTGAAGGAATGGGGGCTGGACCCGGCGGTATTGCCTTTTAAAGTGCAGCTTGTCAACCAGCCGGTTTCGTTCTATCAGCAATATACTTATCAGATATGGTCTGCCTGTGCTTTGTTTGTGATACTGGTGCTCGGCTTGTGCATCTCTCTCTTCTATTATTTCCGTACGAAACGCCTGAAAGATGAGCTGCTGAAATCGGAGAAGGACTTGCGCGTAGCAAAAGACAGGGCGGAAGAGTCTAATCGTCTGAAGAGTGCTTTCCTTGCTAATATGAGCCATGAGATACGCACACCGTTGAATTCGATTGTAGGATTCTCGGATGTATTGGCCGTTGGCGGTAGCACGGAGGAGGAACAGCAGTCTTATTATCAGATTATCAAAACCAATTCGGATTTGTTGCTTCGACTGATTAACGATATTCTCGACCTTTCACGTCTGGAGGCCAACCGGGTGACGCTGACTTGGGAGGAATGTGACGTGGTGCAGTTGTGCAGCCAGGTGGTGGCGTCTGTTAGTTTTTCGCGGCAGTCGTCGGAAAACCAGTTCTTGTTTACCACTTCTTTCGAATCTTTCCGGATGGTGACGGATGTGCAGCGTATGCAGCAAGTGATGATTAACCTGCTGTCCAACGCCAACAAGTTTACGAAACGCGGTAAGATCACATTGGACTTTTCTGTGAACGAGGAAACGCAAATGGCTGTCTTCTCGGTGACGGACACCGGATGCGGCATCCCGAAAGAAAAACAGGGACTTGTGTTCGAGCGTTTTGAGAAACTGAATGAATATGCCCAGGGTACCGGACTGGGATTGTCTATCTGTAAATTGATTGTGCACAAATGGAAAGGAAGTATATGGATCGATCCTGACTATACCGGTGGGGCGCGGTTTGTATTCTCTCATCCGTTAAATCTAAATATAGAAAAAGAATGAAACGAATCGTATTAATTTATGGCTTGCTTCTCTGCCTCGCTCTGTCTGTTGCGGCGCAGGAAAAGGTGGTGAAACTGAAGATTGTAGAAACAAGTGACGTACACGGCAATTATTATCCTTATAATTTTATAACCCGCCACGAGTGGAAGGGGAGTCTCGCACGGGTTTATTCTTTCGTGCAGAAAGAGCGCGAGCAATATAAGGAGAATCTGATATTGCTGGATAACGGCGATATTTTGCAGGGACAGCCCACTGCCTATTACTATAATTATATAGATACGGTGTCTCCCCATCTTTGCTCGGAAATGATGAATTACATGAAGTATGATGCCGGCAACATGGGTAACCATGACGTGGAAACGGGACGTGCCGTTTTCGACCGTTGGATTGCCACTTGTGATTTCCCTGTGTTGGGTGCCAACATCATAGATACATCTACGGGACAGCCCCATCTGGCTCCTTATAAAGTGTTGGAACGTGAGGGCGTGAAGATCGTGGTATTGGGAATGATTACCCCAGCCATCCCTGCATGGCTCTCCGAAAACCTGTGGAAAGGATTGCGTTTCGACGATATGGAAGAGACGGCACGCAAATGGATGAAGGTTATCCGTGAAAAAGAGAACCCGGATTTGGTGATCGGCTTGTTCCATGCCGGACAGGAGGCTTTCAAAATGTCGGGCAAGTACAACGAGAACGCTTCTCTCAACGTAGCGAAGAATGTGCCGGGATTCGATATCGTATTGATGGGGCACGATCATTCCCGCGAATGTAAGAAGGTGATGAATGTTGCCGGAGACTCGGTGTTGATTATCGATCCGGCTAGCAATGGGATTGTTATGTCTAATGTAGATGTGACCTTGAAACTGAAAGATGGAAAGGTGCAGAGCAAGGATATTAAGGGTGTCTTGACGGAAACGGAGGCTTACGGAATCAGCGAGGACTTTATGAAGCGTTTTGCCCCGCAATATGAAACGGTGCAGAAGTTCGTTTCGAAGAAGATCGGCACTTTTACCGAAAGTATCTCCACTCATCCTGCTTTCTTCGGCCCTTCTGCCTTTATCGACCTGATACATACCTTGCAGCTCGACATCACCGGTGCCGACATCTCGTTTGCCGCTCCGCTTTCGTTTGACTCGGAAATAAAGAAGGGGGATGTATTTGTGAGTGATATGTTCAATTTATATAAGTATGAGAACATGCTGTATGTGATGACTCTGTCCGGAAAGGAGATTAAGGATTTCTTGGAGATGTCTTATTATATGTGGACGAACCGGATGAAATCGCCGGAAGATCATCTGCTCTGGTTCAAGGAGAAACGTCGTGAAGGTGCGGAGGATAGAGCGTCTTTCCAGAATTATAGTTTTAATTTTGACTCGGCTTCGGGCATTATTTATACGGTGGATGTCACTAAACCGCAGGGCGAGAAGATAACGATCACAAGCATGGCCGATGGTTCTCCTTTCCGCATGGATAAGATATATAAGGTGGCCTTGAATTCTTACCGTGGCAATGGTGGCGGAGAATTGCTGACGAAAGGGTCGGGCATCCCGCAGGAGAAATTGAAAGACCGCATTATTTTCTCTACGGATAAGGATCTCCGTTTCTATCTGATGAATTATATTGAGGAGAAAGGAACGATGGACCCGAAAGCGCTCAATCAGTGGAAGTTTGTCCCGGAAAAGTGGACGGTGCCGGCTGCCAAACGTGATTATGAATATCTGTTCCGGTCTGTTCGATAAGTATCTAAAAGTGTTCATTATGTCCGATAATGCTCCCGATTGGCTTGTATATCTGATTAAATGCTGGTATATTTGTCGCCAAAAAAAGAGAGAGTATGGATATTCAAAGTGTTCCGAAAGTAGGTATTTCTTCGGTAGTTCATTCTAAACATATAGATGCCGACAACATTGATGTTGTTGATAATGATATAGCGCTTTTCGATACGGAGAGCGTTATATCGTTGTATAACGGGCCTACCAAACTGGAAGTGTTGACGGTGGGGCTTTGTCTGGAGGGTACCGGTACTTTTAAGATTAGTCTGCGTGAATTTCAATTGTGTCCTGGATTGATGGTGATAGCACTGCCTAATCAGATTATCGAGCAGCGGTATTTCAGTCCCGATTTTAAAGGCATTTTCTTTGCTGTGTCGAAGAACTTGCTGGAAACGTTGCCTAAGATCGGAAATGTGCTTTCTTTGTTTTTCTATCTGAAAGATTATCCGTGTTTCGACCTCACTCCGCACGAGCAGGAGGTGGTGAAGGAGTATCACGCGTTTATCAGGAAACGGTTGAGGAATAAGGAAGCTTTATATCGTAGGGAAGTGGTAATGGGACTGATGCAGGGGTTCTTTTTCGAGCTTTGCACTATTTTTACTAATCATGCACCTGCAAACGCTACTACGATGAAGAATAAAAGCCGGAAAGAGTATATCTTCGAACGCTTTTATGAGTCTCTGGTGGAGTCTTACCAGTCTGAACGCAGCGTAAAATATTATGCCGACCAACTGTGTCTGACGCCGAAACATCTTTCGGGAGTCGTGAAAGAAGTCAGCGGAAAAACGGTGGGAGAGTGGATTGACGAGTTGGTGATTCTGGAAGCGAAAGCCCTCCTGAATTCTTCAAGTATGAATATACAGGAGATTGCCGACCGGCTGAATTTTGCAAACCAGTCTTTCTTTGGGAAATATTTCAAGCATTACACCGGTATGTCTCCAAAAGAATACCGGAAAAGTCGCTAAAATCATAGAACACCGGAGCGTACACGGCTTAGTGTCTCCGGTGTCATCAGAAGATAGGAAGCGATGTGTGCCAGAGGAGCGCGTTTGATGATTTCCGGATGTGTTTCGAGCAGGAGGTTATAGCGTTCGCGAGCGGATTCGAAACGCCAGGAGTCTGCTTTAACCTGTGATACAATTAAAGAGTATTCCAATATCTTTTGATAGAACATGTTGATTTCCCAGTTCTCCCTCGCTAATTTTTGTATCATGTCGCGGGGGAATAAATAAATAATGGAAGGTTCAAGAGTTTCCACAATTAGCCGGGTGGGTACTTGTTTCAGAAAACTTTCAATGCACATCACGATACATCCTTCGTATGAGAAATGTTCGGTCACGTCTTTCCCGTTTTTGTAATAGTACTGCCTAAGCATGCCTTTTCCTACAAAAACAAGTTCGTGGGCTACTTCTCCCTCGTTTAGCGCTATGGCTCCTTTGGGGAATTCTTCACGAATCAGTATGCTTTCTATCTGCCGTCTTCCTTCTATACTCATCTCCGGAAAGCGGGAATTGACAACAGCATTTACAGTCTCTCTTAATAGTGTATCCATGTCTTTTCTGTCTTGATGTGTGCAAAAATACTAAAAACGGTTGACATAAATCAAGGGTGGTATAAAAAAGATGTATCTTTGTCCGCAAAATCAAGAAGTAAGGTGATTATGAATAAGATAATAGGCTTGGCAGTGTTGCTGTTTTGTTTGAGTGGTTGCGTTAGGGATAATGATGCTATTTATTATCCGGTTGGCAACGTGGATGTGGAAAGAGGCGGTCCGGCTTTGGAAGCAGGAAAGGGAGATTTGATAGCCCGAAGTTATAATACCGAAGATTATGTGTTGGACACGCTTGCGCAATATCCGGGTGACCCGACTCTCGGTAAACTGACATTTATGATTAACCTGAAAAATCAGTCGGCGGATCGGGAAGTAGATGGATTTAATGGCGTCGGCCGGTCTAAACTAACGATGAGTCTTGGATATAAAGACGGTAACTATTCGGCAGAAAGCCAAGTCCCTGTTTATACCTCGTCTGACGTGACTGCCAGTTATGCAATCAAACTCCGCTTGAAAGGGGAATTGACCTTGACGGGAGACGAATGGATGATTGACTATGTGTATGCCCAATTAGCGGGCTTATTCCAGCCTTATCCGCCTACGTCTTTCCCGGAAGTGTTTATGTGTAAAGGAGGTGAGCAACCATTCGCTACTTTCGATTCTTTCCGTAGAACCTGGACGTTTGATATAACCTATGATCGTTCCAACCTTTCTTTCAGCCAACTGTATTTCAACTTGTTCGTAAACCTGGCCGGGCAGAAGAGGGAAGAAAGAGTCCGGTTGAGAATGGATAAAGAATCTTACTTTGAGATCTATAAAGAAAAAGAGGAAATGTAGTTTAACTGCATTTCCTCTTTTTCTTTGTAGTGGGTACGAGAATCGAACTCGTATTACATGCGTGAGAGGCATGTGTCCTAACCGTTAGACGAACCCACCGGAGTTTGATAGATTAAAAAGAGCCAAGTCTTTAAAACTTAGCTCTTTTTTATATTGAGATTTTTTGCGGAAGCTGGGGGATTCGAACCCCCGGTACCCTTACGAGTACGTCAGTTTAGCAAACTGGTGGTTTCAGCCACTCACCCAAACTTCCTTGAACCCGCATTCTCTCTCAAATGCGGTGCAAATATAGGGGGAACTTTTGGACTACGCAAATCTTTTAGCAAGATTTTTTTTACCTATTTTTTGTAAAATGAGATAACCTGCTATGTTTCAAATGTTAAACGGAAGAATTTTTTTTCGAAAGCTTTTAATTTTTATCGATGGAATGGGAACTTGAAACATATTGACGCTATCCGCTTATTATAGTGACGGTATCTTCATGGGATAGGGTAAACATCCGGATGGGATAGTGACGGCTCACCCGCAATTTCTTGGGGGTAACTATTTGTAGCTTTCTTTAAAGTG
>NZ_QTNF01000014.1:0-138653 GCF_003603455.1 Bacteroides sp. AM37-9
TTTATCTAATTTTCTAAAACAAGGAATCAGAGTTCAACTACTGATTCGCATTATTTATAGTTATTGAATAAGTTCTCTTTCTACGTGCACTTCGTTTACGTACACGATGCAAAAATAGCAAAAGAAAACGGGTTTACCTTGCAATTTTGTTCCAATTATCCACCAAAAATGTCCAGAATCTGTGCAATGTACACTTTTTTAACGAACTATAATACGATTTGGGAGAGATTTCTACCTAATACACTTTGAACCTTCTATAATAAAATACAAGCTATTCAACGACCAACACGATAAGCATTAAAATAGTCAATATAACGAATAAAATAAGATTAATGAATTCTATATACGCTGATCCCCTATATACTTCAATTTTATAAGGATATACAAAAACGACGACTTCAGAGTCACGAAAGAAAAGCCCCGAAAGATGTCTCTTTCGGGGCTTTTCTTCGTTGGACTACCAAGATTCGAACTTGGACAAACAGAACCAAAACCTGTTGTGCTACCATTACACCATAGTCCAAACTTATGTGCTTTCTGTTAAAAAGCGGTGCAAAGATAGAGGTTTGCAAGCAAACCTCCAAATATTTCGTTCACTTTTTTACATTCTATCGAGTGAATCGTGCATTATTACTTTGCAATCAGCAAAAAATAGTTCTTTTTACCGCGCTGAACAAGCAGATATTTTTCATCGAGCAAGTCAGCAGTTGTGATTACCTGATCAAAGGCCGTTAGTTTCTCTTTGTTCAACGAAACGCCACCGCCTTGAACCAACTTACGCATCTCACCTTTCGAAGCAAATACAGCCGCATTATCGACGAACAAATCTACTGCCTTCACTCCTTCTGCCAACGCATCACGGGAAATCTCAAATTGGGGTACTCCTTCAAATACAGCCAGCAATGTATCCTCGTCCAATTTGCGCAAAGCGTCGGAAGTAGCATTACCAAACAAAATATTGGATGCGTCAACCGCTGCGTTATAATCTTCTTCCGAGTGAACCATCACAGTTACTTCTTTAGCCAGACGTTTCTGAAGGAGACGCAAGTGCGGAGCAGCCTGATGTTCGGCAATCAGTGCTTCAATTTCTTCTTTTTCGATAGAAGTGAAGATTTTGATATAACGCTCGGCATCGGAGTCGCTTACATTCAGCCAGAATTGATAGAACTTGTAAGGTGAAGTATAGCGAGGGTCCAGCCAGATATTTCCGGATTCTGTTTTACCAAACTTACCGCCGTCAGCTTTTGTAATCAGCGGGCAAGTCAGTGCGAACACCTCTCCCCCATTGGTACGGCGGATCAATTCGGCACCGGTAGTAATGTTTCCCCATTGGTCAGAACCACCCATCTGAAGCTTACAGCCCTTTGTTTCATACAAATGAAGGAAGTCATATCCTTGAAGCAACTGATAAGTGAACTCGGTAAATGACAATCCATCACGCGCTTCACCATTCAGACGGCGTTTTACAGAGTCTTTTGCCATCATATAATTCACAGTAATGTGCTTACCTACTTCGCGAGCAAAATCGAGGAAAGTGAAATCTTTCATCCAGTCATAATTGTTCACCAGTTCGGCACGGTTAGGCACATCCGACTCGAAGTCGAGGAACTTGGCAAGCTGTTTCTTGATACACGCCTGATTGTGACGCAATGTTTCCTCGTTCAGCAGGTTACGTTCTGCTGATTTTCCGGAAGGGTCTCCAATCATACCTGTAGCGCCACCGATCAGTGCCAACGGCTTATGACCGCAGCGTTGGAAATGACGAAGGATCATCACTCCACAAAGGTGACCAATGTGTAGCGAATCAGCAGTCGGGTCGATACCCAAATAGGCAGTCACCTGCTCTTTGCTTAACAACTCTTCTGTTCCCGGCATAATGTCCTGCAACATGCCACGCCATCTCAATTCTTCTACAAAATTCATCGTATTACTCTTTAATTATTTGGTTTTTATTGTATTCCAATTCCATGTGCGACAAAAGTACGACTCTTTCTCGGAAGATACAACTCTTACGCCCTAAAAAAGACATTTTGGATATTTCGGCGGATCGTCTCACGCAACGCTTCCACTTCTACCCCACGCACTTTGGCTGCCCGGCACAGGATATCTTCAATATCAAGCGAACTGTTGTCCGTTTCCAGAAACAACCGTTCGTCGGGTACTGTCCGCATCGTTTCATCAGAATAATACTCTCCCAAAGAAAGATAAAAGCCCTTCTTTAGCAACTGCACCGCCTGCTCCGTTTTTCCACGGAAACCATGCCATATCCAAGCTTGTTGGAGACGAAATTCTTTTTTCACTGCTAACAGCTCGTCCACCGCTTTCACGCAGTGGATAATCAACGGCAAACCATACTCTTCCGACAGCCTCACCTGCGCTTTAAACACCGTTAACTGAAGTTCCATTGAAGCTACTGCCAATTTATCCAATCCCGCTTCTCCTACGGCGACAAACTGCTTTTTCCGCAACTGCTGCTTAAGATAATCCAAAAGCTGTCCGGCATTATGCTCTGTCAACTCCCAGGGATGAATGCCGACAGAATAATAATATCCCCTATCCACTTCCACATCTCCTGCGAAAGGCATATACGATGGAGAGTCCGCCAACAGCGGATAATTCACGATAGATTTTCCCAGAGAATCGGCCTCCAGTTTATGAGTATGAATATCCAAAATGTCAGTCACATTCTTTTTCATCTTCTATTTCTCATTTTAATTGCTTCAAGGTACGGGATCATAGCCGGAACCACCCCAGGGATGGCATCGCAGAATACGCCGCACAGCGAGGTAAAGCCCCTTTACAGGACCGTGTTTCTTAATTGCTTCGACAGCATAAGCCGAACAAGTTGGCGTGAATCGACAAGAGGGAGGAGTAAGAGGCGAAATACAAACCCGGTAAAAGTAGATGGGAACAAGCAACAAGAAAGAGAATACTTTCCTCAAAATTCCCGTTACGAATACCCACAGGGCAGATATCCGGGAGTTACGAGGTTTCATGAGGATAGTTTTTCAGAGATGCGCGCAAGCGCTATTTTCATCTTTTCTTCCAATTCGGAAGTTGCAATAAGCTCGTCCGACAGATAGATAAAGGCAACGGCTAACCGTTGCTCCCGGCGTTGCAGTTCGTCCACCAGGAGAGATTTGTTCTTCCGGTAGGCTTCGCGTATCTGACGTTTCACACGGTTGCGTTTCACCGCTCGCTTAAAACGACGTTTCGATACACTGATTAGTATAGAAGCAGGAACCTCTCCCTGCTCGACAGGCATATATACAACGCGTATCGGAAAGATGGAAAACGACTTCGAAACGCCGCCTTCAAACATCTTTCCGATCAAAATTTTACTATTCAGCCTTTCGGCTTTACACAAAGTATATATACCCACTCTGTTTATTTATTGTTTTCTCTGATAAACATGTCAAGTGCGGCAGTCATTGACGGAGCCTGCACCGTAGGAGCTTCAAGGTCCAAACGGAGACCTGCGTCACGTACAGCCTGTGCGGTAGTAGAGCCGAAAGTTCCGATCTTAATCTCTCTCTGATTAAAATCAGGGAAGTTCTTCTTCAATGAAGTCACTCCGGCAGGGCTGAAGAACACTAACATGTCATAATCAAACTCCTCGTCCGGTGTAAAGTCGTTGCTCACTGTACGGTACATCACAGCTTCTGTATGCTGAATGTTATTCTTGTCGAGCAAGTTTTTCACATCGTCATTGTGTACGTCTGACATCGGAACGAGATATTTCTCCGTTTTATGCTTCACAATGGAAGGTATCAGGTCCTCAATCTTTCCGGTAGCTCCGAAGAAGATCTTACGCTTGCGATATTGCACATATTTCTGAATATACAATGCAACAGCTTCCGTCACGCAGAAATACTTCATCGTTTCGGGAATTGTCACGCGCAATTCAGTACACAAAGTGAAAAAATGGTCAATAGCATGGCGCGAAGTGAATATTACGGCAGTATGGTCGAGAATCGAAATTTTCTGTTGCCGAAATTCTTTCGCCGAAAGACTTTCAACCTTAATAAATGGTCGGAAATCTATTTTAACGCCATACTTTTCAGCTATGTCGTAATAGGGAGATTTCTCTGACGCAGGCTTAGGCTGCGACACTAGTACTTTTTTAATTTTCAACGTCCTAAAATTTTATTAGCAAAATATTGTTCATTCGAATCATACCTTGATAGAGTAGCAGACAAGGTACTATTTCAAGAGCGCAAAAGTACAAAATTAATAGGAAAAGCCCGCTAAATTGATGAAAAAAAAGCTTTATCCACTTATAAAACATCAATATTTTAGTGAAAATTAAAATAATAGACCCAATTATGACCAAATTTGTGAGACTTAAATCAAAATAAACTAGAAAAAGAACGAATGGAAAGAGGGCAAATCCGACATAATATATGAGCGCAGAATAGGATTCCAGCCATATATTTGTCTTATTTTTATCAAAAAACGTCCACCCAAGAAACATGTAAATCAGCCATTTTAGTAAGAAATAAGCAAGGCAGAATCCAACGTAGATACCCAGCAAAAGGAGGGGGGATACCTGGTTCATCAAAGCAGGGCATGTATCATGAAAATAATTGAGAAATGTGATACCCGACAAGACACAAGTCTGCAACACAAGCACAAGGAGATAACGCACATCGGCTGCCGTAGAACTATCAAAAATACTCGTTCGTTCACGGTGCAATACAAAGTCTTTCACCTGTTGGGAGAGAAATTTCTTTCCGCGCGCCAAGGCTATGGAGGAAAGAAAGAAGCAAGCCAGCAAGGTCAACGCAATGGCATCGTCCGTGCGGGGAGAGTAGGAGATAGGGGTCCCCTCAAAGCCGGAATCAACTTCTTGTACAGCATGAAGATCAACCAACTGCAGACTATCAGTGTCCGCCTTTGCCGGACTAGTCTGGTTCTGCCGAAGAAGGGACAGCGTATCCGCACTTCGGGAACTTAGTGTGTCGCCTATCATATCGCTGCAAATTTACGAATGGAAATGTCCCATACAGGAGTTTCATAAAGCAATTGAACCGCTTCTTCCGGCGTCTGCGCCACTTTCCATATATCGCCATGCTGCCGGCGCATAAAGTTCTCATCAATAGCTTTTTCAAGCATTTCGAGGAGTGGATCGAAGAATCCGTTTATATTGAGGATTACAATCGGATTGAGATATAATCCCAATTGTTTCCAGGTAATAATCTCCAGCAGTTCTTCAAGGGTACCGCATCCACCGGGCAAAGCAATAATACCATCGCTCAAATCTGCCATCTTCCGCTTGCGTTCGTGCATGGATTCTACTTCAATCAGTTCTGTCAATCCCGTATGATGCCAGTTTTGCTCCACCATAAAACGAGGAATCACACCTGTCACCTCACCACCATTTTTCAATACAGCATCTGCCACAGAACGCATCAGGCCAATACTTCCGGCTCCATTTATCAAACGAATACGGTGTTCGGCAAGCAAACGCCCGAGAGTATCGGCTGCTTGGAAATAAACAGCGTCTATCTTGGTACTGGAAGCGCTATATACACATACGGAATTTATCTGATTCATCTTCATCACTATCCATTATTATATCGAGAAGGCAAAATTACGAAAAAATTCCGTTATTCACATTCAACTTAATCAGAGATCATTTTTATCTCTACATTTATCTATCCCTATAAAAAAAATCTTGGACTCCTTATCCAGAAGTCCAAGAACCTTTCTCACAAAGAATACATCTATCACAGATATCTCATCTACTAACAGGTGTATCAAATTGTTGCTGAATGAACTTTATTATTCGAATCATAAAATCATTCGAACACCCTACCAGTAGTATTCAGCATACAATTTAAAAAAGTGATTTTAATTCTACGTTTCAATATACCTTTATGCGCCTTTCACAAGGTTTATTAAGCCCACGGATAGAATTTACCGATCTTTCCCCTTTCGGTCATCTAATCGCCATTTCAGCAATGCGCCATATATTTCAACAGCGGGGCTTCATCAGTTAATGATTTAGGTATATCATCATTATGTTAGTTGCAAATAATATATATTTCAAAGATTTATTCTAATTCAAAATCTCCGGTAAAGGCCTCCTTTGGAAGTTGTATCTCCAAAGTATATTTACCTTTCCCCTCACCTGTAAGATCAATATAAATCTTATCTACATTTAAATCAGTAGACGTATAAACAACTTCATCTGTTTCTGCATTCTTTATGATAACAGTTACAGTAGGAACAGTAGAAAGAAGGTCTATAGACAACAATGAGTTTTCAATAAAAGCAGCAGGAGTAACAGGGACAGATCGATGTTGTACCTCTGTTTTATTCTTTAGCCTGATTTGACGTGCAGATATCATTTCATGTGCAAAGGAAAACATACTTACTTGAAGTAAGACAGTCAACAACAAAAAAGGTAAAAATTTAGCTTTCATAATAAATGGGTTTAAAATTTCGCTTCAAAAATACACAGATGAAGTAAAATAAACGATTTTTATGTGGTAACAATGGTAACAGTTCTCCATTTAGATGTAAAACAGAGCTAGAAAAACCTATATATATCACTGAAGATCAACACCAAACACACGATCAAAAATTTGAGTATCCATTTTGTTCTTTATACGATTTTTGCGTGTCTTAAGAGCATCAGACGTGGCATCCATCAACTCCATCATAACAGTTTTTGAACAACAAAGCAATGAAAGAACACAATAAAATAGATCATCACCTGTTAAAGCCGGATAGCGCTCCTTCAAATTCATCATCACATCAACAAATGCATTAGAAATGGTAGAACGTATATCTTTCCTCAAGCTACGCATTGCCAATAATTGCTTATGAGTTGCTTTCTCCAACGCTTCCAATTGATCGTAACAATCAGTTGTTTTAAGTACAGATATACATAATTGAATTTGTTGCTCTGTCAACTCCGATCTTTTCTTATCTAAATCTTCTTTATTAGATTCAGAAACCTCTTCTTCTTTGAGTAACATAGTATCCACCCGCCTTTGGGTTAATTCACGTTGCAATGCTATATAACGCTTTTTCCTCTTCCTATCATTCCACATAAAACAAAAGACACAAATAATCATCAAGAAAAAGAATGTAAAAACCAAAGTAAAAACCAACATTTTAGTATGCTCCGACAATAACCTCTTATGTTCTTCTAATTGATGCTTATCCATTAACCGATTGAGTTCTTCATTGTCATTCATAATCTGCATAGAATCATAAAGTACTCTATATGCATCCATATTTTCTGTTGCGACCTTCCATTCACCTCTTTTCTTTGCAATTTGATGCATTCCATCATAACAAACAGCCTTGCCATAAATATTAAGTCGATCTATATTCTTACTAAAGAAATAACTGGCAGAATCAAGCCTATTTAAGTTCAACATAATTTGAGCTTTTGACAAACAGACATTAACAGCATCGTCTCCTTGTATCATCATTGCTTTTGACACATATTTATCGGCCTGAACATAGTCTTTTTTTTCATTGTAAACCATAGCAAGATCATGATAAAGAGCCCCTATCAAACTAGAGTCTTGCTCTGCTGATGCATAGTCAAGAGCTTTTTGATAATAAAACAATGCGCTATCCTTCTTATTTTGCAATAAACAGATACGCGCAATGCCTCTCAATGGGTATGTCTGCTGACTTTCCCCCTCCAATATCTGATAAGCTTGACGATAAGCCTCAATCGCTATATCATACAAATCATCTTTTTCATAGCAGTCTGCAAGATTATCATAAATCATTGCTAAGAATTCATCCCTAACAGGCATCAATCGAATTGCTGTCAAATACTCTTCTACAGCAAATGAAGTATACCCCATCTCCCGATAAGTAGCTCCCCAGTAATAATGAGCCTTTGCAGCACGCAAACTTTTCTTCTTATCACCATAATAGTCAACAGCCGTTTTTATCAATGAATCATCCTCTAAAGCAATATAGTTTTTATGCCGTGCCTGGGTGAGCAGTAGCGCATAAAGCGCCCGGTCAGCACGTGGCATTTTCTGCGGACAGGTAATTGATTCCAAAATAGATAAGGCACTGTCAGGACATGTCTCCATTAATGAATCAGCGCATAATAACAATGGATTCTTCACTGAAGGAGAGGAACAGGAAGAAAGAGAGACAGACATAAAAATGCTACCTACGCTGACAAGTAAAATAGAGAACACCAATAAATAGCGTTTAGAACAACAACATCTTGTTTTCATTTAGCAGTCTGTTTTATTTTACGATACAAAAGTAGCAATTTCCGATAAAACATACTTAGTAGCCAAAAAACATTTATTTAAATATAACTTATTAAAAATCAAGAGCTACAACTTCAATTTCCATTAAAAGAAGTTGAAATTGCAGCTCTTTCTTAACAAGTTAAGCCCTGTTTCAGACTGTTTTACAGACCAAAAGCAGCTTTAATTTTATCTACGTAATCGAGTTTCTCCCATGTAAAGAGTTCCACTTCCACAGTTTTGTCTCCTTCGTAACGAGAGAAGAATTTCTTCGTTATCACTTGCGGTTCACGTCCCATGTGACCGTAAGCAGCTGTTTCCTGATAAATAGGATTACGAAGTTTCAGACGTTCCTCGATAGCTTTCGGACGAAGATCGAACAATTGGTCGATAACACGCGCAATCTCGCCATCAGTCATGTTGACGTGAGAACGGCCGTAAGTATCGACAAAGATATTGATTGGACGAGCCACACCGATAGCATAGCTCACCTGTACAAGCATTTCGTCTGCTACGCCTGCCGCAACCATATTCTTTGCGATGTGACGTGCTGCATAAGCTGCACTACGGTCTACCTTGCTAGGATCTTTTCCGGAGAAAGCACCACCACCGTGAGCACCTTTACCGCCATAAGTATCAACGATAATCTTACGACCGGTCAAACCGGTATCTCCGTGAGGACCACCGATTACAAATTTTCCGGTAGGATTCACATGATAGATGATTTTATCATTGAACAGTGCCAACACCTTATCGTGATGAATAGAAGCAATTACACGAGGCATCAGAATCTCGATCACATCACGGCGGATGATAGACAACATTTCTTCGTCAGCTTTCAGTTGAGCAGCTTGAGAGTCATCTTCCGGTTGGATAAAGTCATCATGTTGTGTAGAAACAACGATTGTATCGATACGGACAGGCGTTCCGTTGTCATCATATTCGATAGTAACCTGGCTTTTGGCATCGGGGCGGAGGTAAGTCATTACCTTTCCTTCACGACGGATGTCGGCCAGCACTTGCAGAATGCGGTGTGCCAAATCAAGAGAAAGCGGCATGTAGTTTTCCGTTTCATTGGTAGCATAACCAAACATCATTCCCTGGTCGCCTGCACCCTGTTCCATCGGATCCTGACGCTCTACACCACGGTTGATATCGGGGCTTTGCTCATGAATAGCGGAAAGTACACCACAAGAGTTGCTTTCGAACATGTACTCTCCTTTGGTATAACCGATTTTCTTAATCACTTCGCGTGCAATGAGTTGTAGGTCAACGTACGCTTTTGTTTTCACTTCACCCGCTAGCACCACTTGTCCGGTAGTCACTAGTGTTTCGCAAGCTACTTTCGAACTGGGGTCGTAAGCCAACAGTTTGTCAAGCACGGCATCCGATATTTGATCGGCTACCTTGTCGGGGTGTCCTTCTGACACCGATTCGGATGTAAATAAGTATCCCATCTTTCTTAAATTAAGAATTAAAAAATAAGAATCAAGAATGAGAGAGTAGGAGAGGCGAGTGCTGCAAAGGATAAGCCGAAAGGCGTCAATCAGACGTGTTTTAGCATTTTTTTCCGTGGTTGCAAGCTACTCAAATCTGTCCACACTTTCATTTCGGTTGCAAAGATAAAGAGATTTTGGAGATAATGAGTATCTTTGCCACGTATTTAACACATAAATAGATTTATAATGATTCTAAATAAGAAATTAAAAACGCTTTTGGTGCTGGCGCTCTATGTAGGATTCACGATTGCTATCTATGCCATTGTTTGCCATTTCATCGACAAGCCGTTTCAGGAGATTCATTTGCTGTATGCAGTACTGATAGGATGCATCGCCTATTTGCCGGTGTTTATTGCGGAGAAAAAGAAATAAATAGTCTGTTTGGTGCGTATATATACTCACCATACTGGATATATATATCCAATACGCTGTACATATATGCCCAATACGGTGAGTATATATGCCCACCGAACAGGGGTTAGAGTGCGTTCAAAATACCTTTCATTGTCTTTCCCAACACAGGGTGCAAGATGTCCGGAGCAATTTCCGCCAGTGGTTTCATAACGAAGTCACGTTCTGCCATCAACGGATGGGGGAGGGTTAACTCTGCTCCGGAAGCAGAGGTCACAGAAAGCACTAAATCTTCATAAAGTAACAGGTCAATATCAATCAGACGGTCGCTATATATTCCGTTGACGGACTTTTTGGTACGCCCCAGCTCCCTTTCAATCATTTGCGTCTCTTGCAATACTTCCAATGGAGATAATTCCGTTTCTACACAAGCGGCCGCATTCAGGAAACTGTTTTCAGAAGCAAAGCCCCAGGGGGCAGTAACATAAAAAGCAGACAGGGAAACTACGTTCCCTACCTGCTCTTCTATTTTTTGCACGGCATCCCGGAGATTCTGTTCTTTATCTCCAAGGTTAGTGCCGAGTCCCAAATATACTTTTGCCATTATTTGTCCAGAATCAACATTGCATCTCCATACGTGCCGAAACGGTAACCTTCCTTCAAAGCTACATGGTAAGCATCCATCACCTGGTCATAACCACCGAAAGCAGCTACAATCATCAGCAGGGTAGAAAGCGGCATGTGGAAATTGGAAATCATTGAATTGGCTACGGTAAACTCATACGGAGGGAAGATAAACTTATTAGTCCACCCTTCGAATTCCTTCAAATGTCCGTCGGTGCTGACTGCGCTTTCAATAGCACGCATTACGGTCGTACCTACCGCACAAACATTTCTGCCGTTATCTTTGGCACGGTTAACAGTTTTCACCGCCATTTCGTTTACAAACATTTGTTCCGAATCCATCTTATGCTTTGTCAAGTCTTCTACGTCGATGTCGCGGAAGTTACCCAAACCAGCGTGCAAAGTGATATATGCAAAGTCTATACCTTTGATTTCCAAACGTTTCATCAACTCACGGCTGAAGTGCAAACTAGCAGTCGGAGCAGTCACCGCACCTTCGTTCTTCGCAAAGATAGACTGGAAGCGTTCTGCATCTTCCGGTTCCACAGGACGGTTGATGATAGAGTGGGGAAGTGGGGTCTCACCCAAAGAGTACAAAGCCTTTTTGAACTCATCATGAGGTCCGTCATAAAGGAAACGGAGCGTACGCCCACGGGAAGTAGTGTTATCAATCACTTCGGCCACCATCGAATCGTCCGGACCGAAATAAAGTTTGTTACCGATACGGATCTTACGTGCCGGATCGACCAATACGTCCCACAAACGAAGTTCTTCATTCAACTCACGCAACAAGAATACTTCGATACGAGCACCTGTCTTTTCCTTGTTACCATACAAACGGGCAGGGAATACCTTCGTATCGTTGAATATAAACACATCTTTATCATCAAAGTAGTCCAACACATCTTTGAACATCTTGTGCTCAATCTTACCTGTATTACGATGCAATACCATCAAACGAGACTCATCCCTATATTTCATAGGATGTAGAGCGATCTTATCCTCGGGTAACTTAAATTTGAATTGTGATAATTTCATATCTATTCCTTATTACGTTAATTATTTTCTTCCTCATTTTCTATTTCCTGTCCGTCAATCCACTCTTTAAAGTGTTCGGGGTTCAGGCAGTCTTCCAACCGGACGTCACCTACACGGGTGCGGATCAATCCTGTCAGATGGGCTCCACTATGGAGCGCTTCACCAATATCACGCGCCAGAGCACGAATATATGTTCCTTTGCTGCATACGACACGGATTTGAATCATCGGTTCCGGATCGTCCAGGCGACATTCCAGCAATTCAATCTCGTCGATAACAAGCTGTTTTGCTTTTAGTTCGACTTCTTCGCCTTTCCGGGCCAGTTCGTAGGCACGTTTACCATCTACCATACAGGCAGAGAAAGCAGGAGGCACCTGATCGATGGCACCGATAAAGCGCGTCAACACTTCTTCCACCAGCTCCCTTGTGATATGCTCGGTAGGGTAGGTGGCATCTATCTCATGTTCCAAATCGTATGACGGGGTAGTAGCACCCAAACGCAACGTTGCGACGTACTCCTTCGTGTGATATTGAAACTCTTCTATTCGTTTGGTTGCCTTGCCTGTGCATACAATCATCACCCCCGTTGCAAGAGGATCCAACGTTCCGGCATGGCCGACTTTTAGTTTTTTCACTCCGATCCGACGGCAAATATGATAGCGGGCGTGCCCTACTACTTTAAATGAAGTCCATCCGAAAGGTTTATTGAAAAACAGTACTTCTCCTTTTTTAAAATTCATCAGCCAATTTCTAAGTTGTATCCAAGCAGCAGCATTACCAAAATGGTTCCGCCAACAATAATTCTGTACCAGCCAAATGCCTTAAAACCATATTTCGTAACAAAGCTAATAAAGAACTTGATAGCCAGCAAAGCGACGATAAAAGCTACTACATTACCTATAATAAGTGCCGGCATATTGTTGAGAAGAATCTCCGTACCGCCATCCAGGAAGAGTTTCAACACCTTGTAGCCGGTTGCCGCAAACATGGTCGGCACGGCAAGGAAGAATGAAAACTCGGCAGCATCCTTGCGAGTCAGCTTCTGGGCCATACCTCCGACGATGGTAGCCATCGAACGGGATACCCCCGGTATCATGGCAATGCACTGAAACAAACCGATATTGAATGCCTTTCTTTCTGTCAGCACTGTATCTTCGCTTCCTTTCGAAAAAATCTTATCGCAGAACAGCATGAATATACCACCGATCACCAACATCACTGCCACTATCGCTACACTTTCCAGCATCTCGTCTATCTTATCACTGAACAGGAATCCCAAAATGGCGGCAGGAATAAAAGCTACCAGTAATTTCCAGTAGAAATCGAATTTATGCAGAAAACACTTCAAAGCGGAAGCTCCCGCAGGAGCCGGTGTATGGTTCAACCGGAAAAAACGCTTCCAATAAAGACAAACCACTGAAAGAATCGCGCCAAACTGGATAATAACAGTAAACGCTTTTACAAATTCAGTACTTTCTACTCCTAAAATGTTTTGCGTAATAATCATGTGTCCCGTAGAAGAAACTGGAAGAAACTCTGTCAATCCTTCTACAATAGCAATAATAATCGTCTCAAATGTCGTTAAGTCCCCCATCTTTATTCTTCTGTTTTTTGTGTTTTAGGTTTGCGTAATACAGCGTAAATCATAGACAAGAAGCCAAACAGGCAAACGACTGGCGCTACCTTGATTCTGCGTACACTGAAAATATCGGGTTCAAAAGAGGTTTCGGACGATGTAGGTCCCGTCATCAATAGAAAGCCGATAATAACAATCGCCATCCCTATCGCGAGCAAGATAAAGTTCACTTTATCAAAGGCAAATTTCTGCTTGTCAGACATAGTTTATTTAATTACAAATTACTAATTACAATCATTCCCTTAATCTATCAGTAGGGCGTTACGGATGCTAATCACACACAAACACAGGTTTGTAACCAGCCATTCGCCATCCGCTAAATATAGTACAGGCTGTTGGCTTTCATTCTCAAATATTTATTCATGGAGAAATAGGCACATAGCCACGTTATTACAATTCCAAATACCAATACGCTTGCACAGACAATCAACATGACTTCGGGCGTGATGACCTGAAACAATTCTTGTTCATACGTCACGGCCCAATAGGCGGTTCCCATCAATATGGAATCGGCAACAATGGCTGCCAGTATTCCGCTCCATACATTCTTTCGAAGGAATGGCCCTCGAATGAATCCCCAACTCGCCCCTACTAGTTTCATCGTATGAATGAGGAAGCGTTTCGAGTAGATAGCCAGTCTTATCGTATTGTTTATCAGGGCAAAAGAAATAAAAGTGAGCACCACTGCCAGAGCGAGCAGCACCAGACTGATATTTCGTATGTTATCATTCACAGCGTCAATCAGTTCCTTTCGATAGAGCACGTCTTGAATATTGGTATTCTTTTTAATCATTTTCTCTATCTTCGCGATGCTGTCGGAATTGGCATAGTCGGAATGGAGCTTGATTTCGATGGAAGCGGTAAAGGGGTTATAGCCCAAGAATTCTTCCGGGTCGGTTCCCATTGCCTCCGTCTGCTCTTTCAATGCTTGTTTTTTAGAGATGTATTCGGATTGTTTCACGAAAGGTTCCTGATTCAGTTTCTTCTGAAGTTTCAGTATATCCGCTTCTTTCATATCGTCACTGATAAGAACGGAGAAACTGATATTCTCGCGGACATATACGGAAAGATTGTGCGCCGTCAATACGAAAAAGACAACCAGTCCTAACAACAGCAACACCAGTGTCGTACTGATACTCGACGTAATGAACTGCATGTCGAAGATTGAACCTGACTTATATTTGTTTTGATTTCCCATGCGTTATCTCTTTTTTCGGAATACATAAATCATGGAACTACTGCGTTCTTTCCGTCCTAAAGCATTAAACCATGCTAACGTTCCGGCAAACATCCCTTTCAGGAAACTGCACGAACTGCCACGATGTTTTTCGCTCAACATGGATACGTAGAACGCATCGAACGGCATCGGATGACGCGCCGCCATGATAAAACCATGACGGGAAGCCAGTTGTTGTATAGTGCCCGGAGTGAAATGCCAGAGATGACGGGGAACGTCGTATGCCGCCCAATACTCGCCATAGCGTTGAGCATCATAAGAAGAGCAATTGGGTACAGCTACAATCAATACTCCTTTTTCTGTCAGCAACTCATGAAGTCGCTGCCACACTTCACCAAGGTGTTCCAGATGTTCCATCACATGCCAAAGGGTGATGACATCAAAACTGCCGGGAGCAAACTCTTTCAAAGCCGATTCGGGCTTTACGTCCAGATCGAAATGCAGCTTCGCAAACTCACGTGCCTGCGGACTTTTCTCCACTGCCTCCACTTTCCAGCCCCGGCGAACCATCGTATCAGAAAAGTAACCGGTTCCCGTACCTATATCGAGCAAACGCCCTGTTTTACGATGCGCTTCCTTAGCTACCAGGCGCGCTTTGCGGCCCAGCATATAGGAACGTACATAATGGTAGATATTATTCATTGCGCCTTTGCGCGTATCAGTGTGAGAGATATAGTCGGGAGTCTCATAATACTTGCCTATCTCTGCTTCCACGGGGACTCCTTGTGTGAATGTAAATCCACAGTCCTCACACGAATACAGTTCAAACTGTTCGCCCGAAGCATAAAAATCCGTACAAGTCATGACGCGTTTCAAGTGCGCACCGCCACACACCGGACAAGCATTTATACTGAGTTTCTCCATTAACTATCTAAGCAAAATTAAGTGCTGCCTCGAATGACAAGACAACACTATACCCGAATTTGGTGCAAAGAAACAAATAAAAAGTGATGGATTGGGGTTTCGTTAAGGACTTTTAATAGAAGAGTTGTCCCCGATGCAAGATGAGAGTAGTTTTTACAGCTCATATCGGGACAAGATATCTTTTTGAAGAAAGATCAAAAAGTCAGGTTAACAGAAACTATTTAAATTCTATATTAATACGATAACCAGCTAAATCTACAATTTTTTCCTTTTCCTGAAACGAAAGCGAATCATAGTCCTTATCCCATATTTTCAACGATATTTTATTTCTTTCATCTTCGAATAACTTTATTAAGTCATACAAGCAATTATAAAAGACTCGCCAATCAGAAATCGAGAAACCATTATTATCTTCTATATGTACTTTCATATACACTCCGGCACCTGATATTTCTAATTCTTCTTCCTGATTGATATTACGCCTAGTAAAAATACGTCTTCTACTTGCACTATCAGGATAAAAAATATAATCTACAGCTAAACCGCGGATATCAGATAATTGAGTAGGGGTGTTTTGTACTTTTATATGTCCCCCTTCATACAGATCAATATTAAAAAAATACCTATCAGTTGCTCTTAACAGTTCAGTTTCATCGTTATAGTACGACAAACACCAGTCGATTGTACTATCTGACAAATTAATATTAGTAAATACCGCCATTTTCACGCCACCTTTTTTAAGCAACAAAGAATCATTTAATAATGTACATAATTTAGGGAAAGCATGACTGTCGTCCACAAAATCATAGCCAGTACGAATTAGTCCAGGTAAATCAGTAAAAACTATTTTAGGATGAGATTTTGCATCAACTATTAGTTTAATTCCATATATAATTGAAAAAAACAACAGGATTAATAAACAAGCTACTTTTCTATTTCGCATAACTATTTAAATTTATCCATTGGTTACCAGGCTTCCAAGGTGCATATATATAAACTTTAGCATTTGGTGTCGCCATTATTAAACTTCTTGCAGCATTAATATCAGGTGCCGATGGAACAAAGTCCACATTAGGATTCGTACCTGTATGGCTATGAGCATCGTATACTTGATTCTCAAGTTTGTAATCTTCCCCTAAAACAGAGAAACTAGGCGCTTGACTATTCTGATGAAGAGTACCAACAACAGAATTTCCATTTTTATAGTGCGACAAACTCCATTCAACATTAGACGTTTTTGACGCAAAAACAAACAAATTCTTTGCATCTACTTTCGAACGTATTATTGCTACATGTCCTTGCCTCATTGTAGGAACAACTTCAACACTATATTCACCTTTACTCACTCTTCTTATTATTTTCCCTTCCAAAGGAACAGCCTTATTTTCAATATTACTTTTTCCTGCTAAAACTGGAAGGATATTTTTATCACTCACTGTTACATTTTCGTCTTTCCCCTGTTGATTGATTTGTTCCAATCAATCGATCTGGTTTGGCATCAGGTTTATTAACCGGCCTAATATTACCATTAGTATCGATTCTATAATCTCTTGGAACTATACCTGTAGGATCTATTTTTCGTATCGGATTATTCAAACAATATGTATAGGAACTCCAATTGTAGAATTTTTCACTTAATGGATCCACCACATGCCATCTTCCCAACACCGCATCATAATGTCTCGCCCCATAATCATACCAGTCAAGACCACCTTGTCTATCCAGTTCCTTACCGTTGTACTTGTAAGGCTGGACAGATGAAGTCGAAGCAAATGTACCACCAAAAGGATAATAATGATTCACCTCCTCCACACTACCGTTCTGACCCACGACCACACGGTTATTACCCTGGTGATCTTTCAAGTAATAATGATACTTGCCATCAACAAGGGAAATATATCCCAACTCCGTCAACAAAGTAGTGAGCACACCATTTTCATAGATCGCATCGTCAAAGTAATCAGTAGTTGTGGTCTTTCCAGCTATTATATGCGTTGTTCGGAACTTTATTCCTTTGGCATCATAAAGATAGGAAATGACACCTCCATCCTCAAACTCTATACAGCTGGGTAAATTTAAACAATTATACTGAATTTCAGTTTTTTTTGTTTAAATCCTGTATTAAAATTCCGTTTGAGTTATAATATAAAATACCCTGATACAAATTGGCTGTTTTCTAGCCAATTTGTATCAGGGTAAGACACTTCTTATTCGTCAGGCAAATATTTACTTTTTTCTTCCGGATGATCTTTCAGATACCCTTTGATAAAATCAGGTAACCATTCATACGGAGTAAGAGAATCATACAATTCTTCTTGAACAAATTTCTGAAGTTCTTTAGAATTTCCTTTCATCAATACATCATTTAAAAACACCCCATAACCACCAGCACCAATACAGACCCTAATATCAGGTCTCCTTTCACCATTTATCGGTTTTAGTTTTATAAGCGAACTTACTCTAAGATCAATATAAGAATCAGGTCCGGCAGGTTTCAACTGATTAACCAGAGCTACAAAACGATCAATAATCTTCCTATCACGAATAATCGTTTTATGGTTATCATTTCCAAATACAATGTGCAAACAATCGGTGATAGGAATATTTGTATCTACATCTCCTATAAACCAAAAGTTTACATTCTCAACATCGTTATTATCAATTAATAATTGATTACTTTTACAAGATGTCACAAATAATAATAGTAAAAATAATGAAATAGAATAATAACTGCTTTTATGGCTCCGAAGTCCATACAGGTTTCTTTCTTTTCTCATATTCCAGTGTTTTTTGTTCGTCAATTACATTTGAAGTAACTCCTTTTGTTATTACAGTTTTCCCATTATGATTTCTTCTTGTAACTTGCCCTGGACGAGTTTCACCATTAGCCCTTGAAGTTTTCTGTTCTGAACCGGTTATCACTCGTCTTTCTTCTTTTGTCTGATACTGCAGGTCGCTGCCACGTACCCTGTTTACCTCATACTCTTGAGCATTTATTTTATGTTCTAGCGCATGATCTGCTTCATGATCAAATATAGTAGCCGGAGAATTTACAGTACCATTATCATGTTGTGCCCCCCAATCACTTTTCCAATAAATACATCCAGTACCACGTGCAGCATCCGGACTATATTTGTTATCATATATAGCTTCCATCACATTCACTTTTATATCAGTATTTTCTACTATTGCAACTGTTGAAGCTCCACCTCCATTACCCATTTTTATACCATTCGCCTTATTATATTGATACGCTGTTATAACCGACTGAACGAAAGGGTTAGAATGAGTTATATTACCACCGCTATACGAAAATGATAAGTTTCTTCCAGTGAGCACACCATTTTCATAGATCGCATCGTCAAAGTAATCAGTAGTTGTGGTCTTTCCAGCTATTACATACGTGTCCGGAACTTTATTCCTTTGGCATCATAAAGATAGGAAATGGCACCTCCATCCTCAAACTCTATACAGCTGCGTAAATTTAAACAATTATACTGAATTTCAGAAATCTTTTTGTTTAAATCCTGTATTAAATTTCCGTTTGAGTTATAATATAAAATACCCTGATACAAATTGACTATTTTCTAGCCAACTTATACCAGGGTAAGACAAAAACAGTTCACATTACAAGTACAGATGAACAAGAAAATACCTAAATTTTAATCAGTATGATTTATATCTACATGTATTACTCTTGTCAATATTACATTCACAGCTTTGTCCTCATGAATTCCTGCCTGCCAATTTTGCATTAAATTTAATGCTTTCAAACCATTTTCTTCAAAAGCCGAAAGCTTATCCCCCTCTTTCTTATTGTAAATTCTAGCACCTATCAAATGCCCTTCTTTATCTATAACATACTGAACTTTCAAGATTGTTTGTTTAGGTTCAGTATCAGAATAAACAGGACGAAATTTTCTGCTAAAATCAGATATGAAAGCTGCTTCACCTCCCTTATAAAAAGGCATTTTTTCAACAAAAGTATATACCTCTTTCTGCGATAAACTATCATATGTAACAAAATCACTTTTTTGTTGCCCTTTTATTAAATTACAAGAGCAGATACATAGCACTACAACAATCAATAGATATGTTTTATTGATTCTGAACAGGAGTTCCTGGGAAATTAAGCCAATAGTCTTCATAATATTGTTTATATAAATTAGCATTTTGTTCAGGAGTTAACACTGAATTATATTTTGGAACAAAACCATATCCTCGTTTTTGTAAGTTTATCTCATTTAATATATAATTCAGCTGCCCTTTTGTTAACATATTTAGATCGTAGCCTTTCATACCATCAATAGTAATTTGAGGATAGTTCATAATATTATTCACAATATTCTTATCCGTTGTAGAAGTAGATACAAAAGAGTTAGGAGCTACCCTTACCAACTCTGTATCTGCTGTTTGCGTCAATTCAAATGGATGTCCTAGCCTTAATGTATGTAATACTTCATGTGTGGCATCCGAAGCTATATTGGAAAGTGATCTCAACTCCCCCTTAGGATTAAACAAATTCACAGAAGAACTAAAATAGGTAGTGCCCCCTCCTAATGTGCCATCCATTTTCCCCAAAGACAACGATTGCGATATGTTTTCATTTCCACTATAAAAAGTAACAGCAGTTGATACCATCCCTCCAGAAGCTTCTTGAAATGTATTGTTTAACTGTGTACTAATAGCTGTTTTATATGCATTAATTTGAGACGATGTCAGATTAAGACTTGAATCAACATTGAAATTAACAGCTAGAGTTACAGTCTTAGTTCCATTGGCATTCAAAACAATACCCCACTCTTTACCATTGACATCAACTAACATAATAGGATTATTACCACAATACGCATATGGACTAATCGAATAGTATTTCTCCGCCAACGGATCTACAACATGCCATCTTCCTAGCGCCGCATCATAATGTCTCGCCCCATAATCATACCAGTCAAGACCACCTTGTCTATCCAGTTCCTTACCGTTGTACTTGTAAGGTTGAACAGATGAAGTCAAAGCAAATGTACCACCAAAAGGATAATAATGATTCACCTCCTCTACACTACCATTCTGATCCACGACCACACGATTATTACCCTGATGATCTTTCAAGTAATAATGATACTTGCCATCAACAAGGGAAATATATCCCAACTCCGTCAACAAAGTAGTGAGCACACCATTTTCATAGATCGCATCGTCAAAGTAATCAGTAGTTGTGGTCTTTCCGGCTATTACGTGCGTTGTTCGGAACTTTGTTCCTTTGGCATCATAAAGATAGGAAATAACACCTCCATCCTCAAACTCTATACGGCTGGGTAAATTTAAACAATTATACTGAATTTCAGAAATCTTTTTGTTTAAATCTTGTATTAAATTTCCGTTTGAGTCATAATAGTATTCGACCGGCAGATCTGCTCCATCTTTAAATTCAAAATTATCAGCATGGGCAGAACCTGTTACACTATCAGATACAGCCTTCAATTGATTTCCATTATAACTCATGACAAGGTTATCTATTAAGCCATCTTCATCCTCTGATCTCTTTCCGCATCTTTTAATACCAAGGATATTCCCATTTTTATCATACCCGGTTATCTCTTCATTAAAACGATCCTGATTGACATTCAAGCCTTCACCTTCACCATATACAGCACGAAGCAGGCGGCTTCTGCCATCATACATAAATTTATAACCTCTTTTCACGCCATCAGCCTCCCATGTCATACTACTAATATTTCCATTATAACAGGGATCACCCAATCCGTCCACATAATGCAATTGTTCTACAAACCCTGCATTACTATCAATACCGGTCAGCCAGCTACGTATATTATAGGCATTTTCTGTAATTACTGAATCTTTTCCATGAATACGTTCCAGTCTTTTTAGCCTTCCTAACTTGTCATAACCATACAACAGATCGACAGTATCCTTACCTACGACACAATGTCTTTCGTGAATCAGCCTTCCTGCACGATCATAACTATACAATTTATTTAAAACTCCTCCTTCGTATTCCGAGCAGACACTCACAGGCTGCTTGAGAATATTAAAAAGCGATTTATTTACTTTCTTATTTCCACCCGATGTCGTCTTACGTTCCTGAATCAAATTATGATAATAATCATAATAATAACTGGCATATTGGTATTCTTCCGTTCCCAATATTCGAACGATACTTCCTGTTAGCTGTTCTTTGCAATGAGGTGAACTCTGGCTATTCTCATAGCGTTCCCCGTAATTATTATCAAATACATACCATAGTGAAGACAAAGAATCCGGCAATAAGTTCTGATATTCATAAGTATCATAAAAATAAACCTGTTGTATGTCCAAATAATGATTCTGCAATCCATAAATAGTATATCCATAGCAAGGCAAATCTATATTTGAAGTAAATTCAGCATAAATATCCTCTGAAGCACAATTCTGAAAATCAGGCGTACCGCGATAAACACCGTTCAACACAGAGCGCCCCGACAAATCTTCCAAATGAAAAGCCCATTCATTATTTGCCCGTTCTTTTCCATTTTGAGTAAAAATCAACCGGTCGCAACGATCATACACTAATTCCACCCACTCGCAACCAGGCTGTTTTTTCCCAACACAACGGTTACGGGTATCGTACTTATACAAGAAAGCATAATCGGATAAAACAGAAGCACTATCCGTAAGAGAACCTGAACAAAAATTGGCAGAACACATCGGAGGAAGAACAACTCGTAAATTTCCGAATATATCATATATATAGTATGTGTCATCCATTCCTTCATTACCATTTATACTGCGAATCAGCACGATCCTTCCTTCTTTATCCGTAAATTCATACCTTACATAATTGTCTTCATCAACCTCTTTTACGACATATAGTTCCCCGGAAGCATAGGTTCCTGCACAACTAACAAAAAGTCGTGTTCTATCAGTCGGCACGGTATAACGCAAGCACACCAATGAATCGCACAAGTCCAGCAAGGTAGTATCTTTAGATACATTTGTTAAATATCTGCTATTAATCCCTTTTCCCCGATTATGCCATTCCATACCCGGACCATATCGGCTCTCCACTCTCCCTATAGCCGAATTTTCATATAACGTTTTTGTATAAGGCATAACATCGTTTCCATTAGACAAGACGGAACTATTCTTCAACTCTTCCGCTTCGACAAATGCACCACAATTGCCGGGTTCCGATACCCCAGGCAGCCATTCTCTAAACAAGCGTCCCATTTTATCATACTCTGTAATTGACAACAGATCCGTATCATCAACACTATGCTTCACTTTGACATTCTCAATAGAACGCCCCAAACCGTCAAAATATTCAACATCATCCCTGAACCCCATTCCATCCGGAGTAGTATAAGTACGCGTATGTATGTAATTCTTTGACGAAAGATTCAATCTCTCACGCACCTTTATAGACACAATATTCGAAGTATATACATCAACCCCGTCATTAGCCATCATTCTGAAATAAGTGGTTTGATACAACGGACCCGGCTGATATACTGTTCTCAAATCCGGTACATCAAAGACATCCACCCAATGTATCTGGTCATGACTGTATTGCCACCATCTGAACAAATCATCCCTTGTCCCGTCATTCTCGACCCAAATGCCACGAGAAGTCTCACCTGAATCAATCGGTTCTTCATGCATAGAGGAAATAAACAAGAATACGTCATCAAAAAAGTTCCAGTTCTGTTCAACTTTTACGGTAACTTTATACTTCTGGTAATTATTCATGTCTACAGAAAAATTGCTATTACGTGAAAATCCACGATACAGAAGTTCAATCTGCCCGCTACGGTGATCTCCAAAATTTCTCATAACTTCTATTTTTACAGTAGCAGGATGATCAGTATTTTCCCATCCGGTATACAGGAAACTACACCAATCAGATGTATTTTCTCCAAGCCATAATTCTGTACAGATAAAATCACCAGGCAGCGAAGGACAATGCTTGATAAGATCAATATAAGCCTCCCCGCCTCTATTGGTAAAAGACAAAGGTTCTGTGAGCCTTTTCACTCTAATATCCGAAGAATATGCAACCAAGGTACCACTTACAACCTTTCTTCTGATATATACCCCTTCCGCTCTGTATGTATTGAAAAGTTGGGATGAAACCAAGCATCCCCCCTCATAGTCAGATTGAGCAAGCCGGGTAATCTCACTCCATTCATTTGAATCAGTATACCGGTATTCCCACGATATAGAATAAGTCCCGTTCCCCCCTGAAGGAGAAACTACGTCTTTAAGTAGAATATCATTCCCAAAATATTGATGATAGCCGATTTTTCCCGCAAATAAAGGAGTGACAGTATTATTTTGTGCCGTTAGACAAGTGCCTGTACCCAACAATATGAATAATATTATGATCCGAAGTTGTTTTATCATAGCTTATAATTGTATTTAAATTCCTGAATTAATTGTTTTCTTCCGTTTCTTTCCAAATAAGATTCTTTAAGGTACCCAAACTGATCATAGCCATATTTAGTAGTAAAGCCATCAGAAGTAGTTATTGAAGTAACCCCGACGTACGGTTTATACAGAAACGTTTTAATAAAGACCGGATGGTTATCTCTAAAAGCCATCCGTAGTTTATTTAGCTCACGCTCTAATTGATATTCTCCATACCCTTGCAGATAGGATAAATCATTATTTTCATGACCTAAAACGCTTTTTACAGAGTCGTATGTCGCCCCTTGTATTTCCGCTATAGGATATTTATAATTATATCCCCATATATAGCAGGTATGATTATTATTTTTATCAACATATTCTAATATATTTCCTTTTTTATCATACGAAACATAAGTCATTTCTCTTTTCAGCCCAAGGGGTCCATCGTGAGATACATCAACATAAGCAGGTAATAGCAGATTTTGATACAGTCCATATTTTATCTGTTCACGATAAACTTCCTCACCATTATATTCGGTTATAGTTTCAACCGGATAATCGAGCATATTCCTTTCTACCATAAGATTACTTATGGCATCTGTATAGTTATAGGGGTACTTTATATTCTTTATCCTACAATCACCACCACCATTTTGAGAGGTACGAATAACTTTTATCAACTGGTTCTTATCATCATAGACATAACCTTCCTCTGAAACAACTGTTCCCCCATCAAAATATTCACTAACGACTTTCTTACTCAACAAATCCCTTCCGGACATGACCGAGTAAGTCATATATTTGAAAAGAGATGGCCTGGAAAGCTCGATCGTATGAGCAAAATCATACGTATCCTGATAAACAGGAATAACAACTTGCTCCATTTTAATTCCTCCGTCCATAACCAAACCAGCGCTTCTACAATAGGTATAATCTTCCTTTTTAACTAAACATCCGTCCGAATTAAAGTACCGGCATGATGCTATGTTAGTCTTTATTCCATATTGATATCTGTGTATATAAGATTTCCATCCCCTGTTATTCAGTAAATCAGGGCTTCCTACATATTTCTCATTAGTATTTTCAGGCATCACATCTATGTAAAGAGGTTGAAGCAGGTTAAAAAGATACGAAATCTTATTTTCACCCTTTTCCTGTTTATTATATACATGTACTTGCGGATATTCTACGAAAAAATTACTACTAATGTTAGCATCTCCAAAAGCCACCGGAGAATAAATACGTGAGCAAAATGAGACATAATCATAAAGCCCTGGAGATGTTCTATATTGTATTCTGTTCTGTTTCACATCTGCAAAGGTTTCACAACTCAAATGAAAACTAGGAACACCAATTCCATCCTCATTTTCTCCATATTTATACCTTTGCTCATGTAAATTGCCATTATCATCATAAGTTTTAACATTACTCAATCTGATACCGGCCCCCTTCACACGAGCGGAATTCAATAAATACTCATTGGGTTCATATATGAATTCTTGTGACCCACCGGTAGGAAAATATATCTTCTTCAAAGAAAAAAGATGTGCTTTTGTGTTATCCGAATCATTTTTGAAGTTCACATTTGGAATAATCTGGGATAACTTCTTGATTACA
Source organism: Bacteroides sp. AM37-9 (assembly GCF_003603455.1). NCBI lineage: Bacteria > Pseudomonadati > Bacteroidota > Bacteroidia > Bacteroidales > Bacteroidaceae > Bacteroides > Bacteroides sp. AM37-9. The sequence continues at coordinate 25,513 of NZ_QTNF01000014.1, forward strand.
TCGCCATGTAAATTTGTTCCAGGGACGGGTTTAAAAAACACAAAACTATCATCAACAAATTCACGACTTATTATCGGTAAATAAACCTTATCCAGTTGTGCAGAAGAATACAAATAATACCCCCATAAATCAAATGTATAATGTGTATCATCATATTCACCCAATCCTAAATTAGAAGGCGTATAATACGACAAATAATATTTTTGGCCATCCATTTCCAGCCTGTCTAAAAAGAAATGCGGTCGTTTGTTCATCCCGGAATATAAGAGGCTGATTTGTTTAATAACATCACCAGACTGTTTATCGACCACGGTTATACTATCTACCGCGTTGGAATGAATGCCACCTGCTGACGCACGAAAGAAATTCACTTTTATTCCATTCGCCTCAATTCCTGACAATAAGAAAGTTGTATAGTTGGGCAAAGTTATATTAATATTCAGTGTAGTACTTAGATCATATTCTTGTTGTACCTGAACATCTCCTTCATCTTCTACGTACATACGATAGGCATAAGAATCACTTACAGACAACGTCTTATATTCCGACTCTGTAATAGAACGGTCTGTATATTCGACATAATCAAAACGAACCGTATCATTTTTTGCCGTTACAATACTTTTCAGAGCCCATCCTGTAGTTCCCGACGAAATATCCGTTCGATACGCGTCTTCATGAACATGTTCGCCGGCATTACCACCATAATTATAAGTAACACCATGTCCATCAACAATTTGAAATCCAGTCAACAATCTTCCTGTTAAGATAGGAGTAATTTGGCAATTTATCTTTTCCAGGATTTCAACCTTATCCAATGTAGACGGATCCGGAAAAACAAAATGTCCACTCTCGCTTAATGTACTAAATGTAAAAATATCACATCCCTGGTCCCGCGATGCGACAGAGAAATAGGAGACATTACCCATTATTCCAGACGAAAAAGCAGACAGATATTTGTCTACATCAATATGATTATTCAATTTATTTAAATCATCAAATAATGTAGGCACTCTTTTCATTGCTTCATCGGCATAACCAATAATTGTTCTGGACACCCTTGCAGCAGGGGATAACGTCCATCCCACTCCGACATCACCAGACGGCTGTTTATATTTGATTCCACAAGTGTTGTACGAGATATTAATGGGAACATTAAAATCTTTCATCTCAATATTATATAAATTGATATCAATAGTCTTTTCTCCACGGGATGAAATATTATTATTAAAATATTTCTCATAAAAATTTTCTATTAGCTGACTTTGGGGAGAAGACGGTATCACATCCGGTGACTTAAACTGCTGCGCCATAGCAATTGAGTAACTGAAAGTCATTACAATGAGTAAAAAAATCTTCTGCATATATATTGTTTTCTGCATTTTAATAAATATTTTTATATTTCTAATTATCTATCGTTCAATTAATTATCTAACCATCAAAATTGTGGGACGGCGCGCACGTCCCACAATTCAACTAATTACAGATTCATCGCGTTAGCGCCCAAAACGCCAGCCAAAGCTGAAGCCACTGCGATAACCACCTTCAGGATCATATCCCATACTGATTTCTTCATTGCCATCATTTACCTCCTTTCTGTTCTTTAATGTGTTGTGTTACTCTGTGTTCTTTCGTGTTCTTATTCTTAGTTCCGGTAGCAGACTCTCCGAACTCATTGAATTCCTTTGCCACCTCAAAGCACGGGCACTGTTTAATCCATTCTTCCGGCTCTATCTCACCGTTTCCATTGAGATCCGGCGAAAGATCCCGGTGTCCGCATACCCGGCAACCGGGAAATTTCTCCTGTAGTTGCCCAACGAGTTGCCGGAGCGTAGCCCGTTGTGCCGGAGTCCGGGTATCTGCCGGGCCTCCCCGGCAATCCAGACCACCTTCATAGCAGATACCTATCGAGTGAGCGTTGAAACCTTTGGCGTGTGCTCCGATGCGTTCCACGGGCCGGGTAAGGTGCACTGTTCCATCCTTCCGGATGTAGTAGTGATAGCCTGTTCCGTTAAATCCGCGACGCCGGTGCAACCGGTCCAAATCTTCCGGAGAAAGTGTACAATCCTCCCTCGTGGCGCTGCAATACACCACAATCAAGTTAATAATCCTCATGTTAGTGGATGATTTCTAGTTTAGTTAAAAGCCAAATGTTTAGTTAAGCCTACGAAGTTTGTCGTTTACATTTTGTGTACTCCTCACTGCCGTGACGTCATTTATGCAGCCGGATCGGGCGCTTCTCCGCCTCCTTCATTACCGCCTCCACCGGGCTTGTCGCTTCCACCGGAGTTACCGCCTCCTGCACTACTTGCATCGGAAACAAGTTTATCATAACGGGCACACTTCGCACCGGTCACCATCGAACGGGTAGCGGTAGTACGGTCATGATTCTTAGTCGTTGTCGGTTGGAAGCGGACGGTAAGTGTAGCCTGTGCAGCCGACACTTCGTCAGAGGTTTCCACACCTTTGCCACGAGCCACCATCACCATACGGAAGGTACCAAGACCGTCCACGCTTACGCTTTCCGAAGATTGCAAGTGTTGCCCCATCACCGTCACTAGGTTGTCGAGTGTGTTTTTTACGTCACCCGGAGAGAGGGAAGAGTAGGCTGCTATTTCTTTCGAAAGTTGTGCGGAATCTACGTTTCCCGAACGTACAACTCGGGGATAGAAGAGTTTTTTACCGCTTTTTTTGTCTTCCAGAGTTGACTGGAAGGGTTTGTACAATACTGGCATAATTGTAATAGTTTTTAGTCGTTAATAATTCTAGTTTGTCTGTGTCTTTAAGCTTATCGACAATGCAAATATAAGACCTTATTTCTGTCTGTGCAAGAGATTTTAAAAGTGTGCGTTAATAAATTCGTTAATATGAAAATTCGTTACTATACTACTAATTTACAATACATTATATAATATAATAGCATCATAATCCTCATTAATTCAGTTATTCAGGACACTCAACAAATAATGACCGGGCAGTTTGATCTTTCCGGCACTTGCCCGAATGACACCGAAACCCTTCCAAACCTTACCACCGATTTCTCCGTAATTACTTTTCAGCACGATTGCATACTGTTCGGAGGGAGGAATATGATAAAGACGAAGGTTATCCAACAGTCCGGAAAGGTTGCGCGGGTGTCCGTCAGCAGGAGCTTGCATCCGGTCAATATCCGACTGTGTCAGTTCACGTTTCTTCTTCGCCGGTTTTCTGTTAGAAAAATTTCCTCCCTCTTCTTCCTCATCCCCTCCTTTGGGCAAAGGAGGGTTAGGGAGGATGTTTTCTTTCCTTTCTTTTTCTTTTCTTTTTATGAGGGTGCTTTTTGTTGCAGTATCCGGGGATTCTGTTACAGTATCGAGGGTTTGCGTTACAATATCCGGGGTTTCTGCAACAGCATCCGAAAGGGTGGAGTGTACGGTTTCCTCATCCGGCAGCAGACAGTAGTCCGGAGAAATATGACGGCGGCTGCGACGTTTAGTGATAAAAAGGAACTGCCGCTGAATGTCGGCGGAAGTCAGGATGCCGTAACGTTCGTAGAGAGAGGAATCGAAGAAACCGTACTCCACAAACAGACGAAGCACCCGGCGGACACTATCGTTGTCCGTGCTGAAGAGCTGGTCGGAGAGTTCGTCATAGAAGTCATCGTCGACATGAATATAATAACCCTCGCCCGAATATAGATAAGACAGGGTATAGAGCAGGATCGTGAAGGCAGAATCGCCTTCACGCTTCATCACACGGCGTACGACACGGTCGTGCATAAAATCGGTATTCAAAGGGAAATAGTCAAGCCCTTGTTTTATTCGTCCCATGATATAAATTGTTTTTATAAATCAGTCTGCCAATTCTAATTTTGATCCTGATTTTGATTCTAATTCCAATTCAAAGACTGATCCGGATTGGGATTCAGAACCTGATTCGTATTCAAATTCCGATTCACGGACTTTCCGCCTTTTCCGTTCAATGCTGGCAGCTACGGTTTCAAGGGCATGCAGAATAAGTTCCCGCCGCAACGTGGGATCTTCCGTAGAGGTAATTACCGGATAACTGCTTTCCCTGTCGCATGCCAGGGAGCGTTTCTCGTTCTTCCGGTGGTTCCGGCTGACAGTTTTACGACATTCCTTACAGTAGTTGCCGGGAAGACCGGTTTTCTTATTGATATAAAAGGCACTTGCCGGAAGAGAGCGTTTGCAACATCCGCAAACGCACAGTGTTTGTACTTTTGAACTTTTCATTTTGTTATCCAATTATAAATTATAAATGCTAGTTTTTATCAGTCAGGTCTGTAATCATCCAAATACGGAGTATTCGTATACAATATGTTATCCTTTTGTTATCCTATTGCCAGGTATTAACATCTGGCATTTCAGGTATTAATGGTTAGAGAAATAGCTATTAACATTTGAGGAAATAGCTGTTAACAGGTATCAGCAAGCTTTCCGCAGGTGGCGGATGAGAAATTTTCAAGGTTTCGGTGTTTTTCTTGAAGTTTTGCATGGCATATCCGTTTTTAATTTATATTTTTGAAACGTTTTCTATTAATCAATGGGACAAAGATAGAATATTTTTTCATAAATAAAACATTAGTTTTCATTTTTAATCTTAATTATTTTACAAGTCATTGATTATAAACATATAGTAAACACGTTTTTTAGTCAGCCATTTTATAGCTGCCATTTATAAATCCGGGATTAGTCTTTTAAATAAAAAAACAGAATGGATACAAATTTGGATGTATTAGGTATCATCAAGCGTGCCAAACAGGCGTTAAACCTAAAAAGAGACAGCGAACTAGCTGAATATCTGGGAGTTTCGAGAGCCACAGTCACCAATTGGGGCGCACGAAACAGCATCGATTTCCGCTTGTTGCTCGACAAATTGGGGGACAAGGTAGACTACAACTGGCTATTATTGGGAAAAGGAAATCCGAAACATCAGCCGAGACATTGCGAAAGCGAACTGGTGCAGGGAGAAGTCGAGATTATACACAATCCGAAAACACCCGAACCAATAGACGACCGTAGCGTGACATTATACGACATTACGGCAGCAGCGAACCTGAAAACATTGTTCACCAATAAAAAGCAGTATGCACTGGGGAAGATATTGATTCCCAATATATCCGTCTGCGACGGGGCGGTCTACGTCAACGGAGACAGCATGTACCCTATATTGAAATCGGGAGACATTATCGGATATAAAGAAATCAGCAGTTTCGACAATGTCATTTACGGGGAGATATACCTGGTGTCGTTTATGATTGACGGAGACGAGTATCTGGCAGTAAAGTACGTAAACCGTTCGGAGAAAGAAGGTCATCTCAAACTGGTGAGTTACAACACACACCACGAACCGATGGATATTCCATTCGCGTCCATCAACGCAATGGCGATTGTGAAGTTCTCCATCAGGAGACACATGATGATGTAAGTTTCACCACAGAGGACACAGAGGACACAGAGGAACACTGATTTTTTATATTAATCCTCAAAGCCTCCACAGGATGTGTTGTATAAGCGCAGTTACCACATACCGTACAGGCAGTCACAACTACAAGACAGCCACGACTATGAGAATAAGACCTCTGCGTCCTCTGTGGTGAAATCAGATTTCTTCCCCTTTCAGCGTAGCCGAACTAGCCTCCGTGATACGCACATTGACGAAATCACCGACACGATGCGTACCTCTGTCGAACACCACCACACGGTTTTGTTCCGTACGGCCGAACAGTTGATCGCGCGAACGCTTGGAAACACCTTCCACAAGCACTTCATACGTCTTTCCGATGCAACGCTGGTTGGATTCGGCAGACAGACGGTTCTGTAAAGCGATAATCTCATTCAGGCGGCGGACTTTCACCTCTTCGGGCACATTATCTTCAAGATGTTTGGAAGCATACGTTCCCGGACGCTCGGAATATTTAAACATGAAAGCAGCATCGTACCCACACGCTTCCATCAGCGAAAGCGACATGGCATGATCTTCTTCCGTTTCAGAATGAAAACCGGAGAAAATATCGGTAGTCAGTCCGCAATCGGGGATGATGCGTTTGATAGCTGCCACCCGGTCCAGATACCATTCACGGGTATACTTACGGTTCATCAGTTTCAGGACGCGGGAACTACCGCTCTGCACAGGCAGATGAATATGTTTACATACATTCGGCACTTGTGCAATCACCTCCAACGTTTCGTCACTCATATCCTTCGGATGGGAAGTCGTGAAACGAATACGCACCCCCGGAGCGGCTTCGGCCACTGTTCGGAGCAACATCGGGAAGGTAACCACTTCTCCTGTCGGCCTCTCAAAACGGTATGAGTTGACATTTTGTCCCAACAGGGTGACTTCTTTATAACCTTTTGCCACCAAATCTGCCACTTCATTGAGGATGCTTTCCACGTCACGGCTACGCTCACGTCCGCGAGTATAGGGAACGATGCAATAAGTGCAGAAATTGTTACAACCGCGCATGATGGACACAAAGCCGGAAATATGATTGCCACAGATACGCGACGGAATCACATCCCGATAAGTTTCGGTAGTAGAAAGCTCCACATTGATTGCTTTCTCGCCAGTCTCTACGGCAGCAATCAAATCGGGCAACGTCAGGTAAGCATCCGGACCGACTACCAGGTCGACATGATGATTCGTTATCAGATCATCCTTTACCCGTTCGGCCATACAACCCAGTACACCCACAATCAGGCGCTTTTTCTTTTTCTTCAGCGAGTGGAAAAACTCCAGGCGGTTCAGGATCTTCTGCTCCGCATTGTCGCGGATAGAACAAGTGTTCATAAACACAGCGTCAGCCTCTTCCAGCGTTTCAGCTACGGAATAACCCGCCATTTGCATCACCGATGCAATCACCTCACTGTCGGCTACGTTCATCTGGCAGCCGTATGTTTCGATAAACAACTTCTTGTTGTCATCAGTCATTTCAGTTGCGGATTTAAAGTCCGCTCCCGTTAATTCGTTCATACTTAAATCTTAGTTTAAAAATTCGGATGCAAAGATACGGCTTCACTTTCAATAAGTGGTTAATTGACACAGAAATAACGCAAAAATTGATGATTTGGCAAGCAAATTTGTAATTTATGTTAAGAGGATAAACATTTTCCATCCATATACTTGGCAAATTTAAATTTATTTTTCACATTTGTGCAATGAAAGAAACATTAGATTTTTTCATAGTTAAGGTTTAGGTTAAAAAAATTAAGGGGAGCTGTGAAGCTGCCCTTTTTTCATGCCCAAATGTTAGTTCAAACCAGATAAAATGCCTACCTTTGGCGGATAACTATTTAGATGTGAAGCACAATGGAAGATTTTTTGAAATTTCTCTTGATAGCAGGCGTCATTCTTGTGGGAATATTCAAAGAGGTGAATAAAAACAGCAAGGCGAAAAAGGCTAAAGCCAAGCACCCCGTTCCCACAATGCCATCTCCGGTTGAAGTAAACCCCGATGCCGCTCCTATGCCCGAAGCTTGGGGCAGGCCCAAATCCCTGGAAGAGCTGTTCCAGCCGATTCTTCGCGAACAACCGGCTTCCAAACAATTTTCCAAACAGCAAACTTCGAAACAAAAAAAGAAAAAAGAAGAAGTATCCGTGGCTGCATCTCTTGCGAACAGTGTCGCACAGGATGAACAAAACAGTCGGCAAGGTGCTCACTATAATACTCCTCACGATTCACCCGACAATAAAGAAGACTTTACGATTCATTCGGCAGAAGAAGCACGCCGAGCCATTATCTGGGGAGAAATACTTCAACGGAAATACTGACCGACAGTCGGAGGAGACTTCTTTTAAGTATTAAGTATTAAACATGGAGTATCAGGTGTCAACCTGTATACATACATTTTGAGCGAATTTTCAACTAATTAGATATCAACTGTATTTAACACGAAATTTACTATTTATGTCACTCAATCGTATTTCGGCAGCGGAAGCTGCAAGCCTGATTAAACATGGCTACAACATCGGCCTAAGCGGATTTACTCCCGCCGGAACGGCCAAGGCTGTAACAGCCGAACTCGCAAAAATTGCTGAAGCAGAACATGCGAAAGGAAACCCGTTTCAAGTAGGAATTTTCACAGGAGCATCGACAGGAGAGTCCTGCGACGGCGTACTGTCACGTGCCAAAGCGATCCGCTACCGCGCCCCTTATACTACCAACGCTGATTTCCGCAAAGCTGTGAACAACGGAGAGATTGCCTACAACGACATACACCTCTCACAAATGGCACAGGAAGTGCGCTACGGATTCATGGGCAAAGTGAACGTGGCCATCATCGAGGCGTGCGAAGTGACTCCGGACGGAAAGATTTATCTGACTGCCGCCGGTGGTATCGCTCCGACCATCTGCCGTTTGGCCGACCAGATCATCGTAGAGTTGAACAGCGCACACAGCAAATCCTGCATGGGTTTGCACGACGTGTACGAACCGCTCGACCCGCCTTACCGCCGCGAAATACCTATTTACAAACCAAGTGACCGTATCGGACAGCCTTACGTTCAGGTAGACCCGAAAAAGATTATAGGCGTAGTAGAAACCAACTGGCCGGACGAAGCCCGTTCTTTCGCCGCTGCCGATCCGTTGACCGACAAAATCGGAGAGAATGTTGCCGACTTCCTCGCTGCCGACATGAAACGTGGTATCATCCCGTCTACTTTCTTACCCTTGCAATCGGGTGTAGGAAACATCGCCAACGCTGTGCTCGGTGCTTTGGGACGTGATAAAACGATTCCTGCATTCGAAATGTACACAGAGGTAATCCAGAACTCTGTAATCGGACTGATTCGTGAAGGACGTATCAAATTCGGTAGTGCCTGCTCACTGACTGTAACAAACGACTGTCTGGAAGGCATTTACAACGATATGGATTTCTTCCGCGATAAATTGGTTCTCCGTCCGTCGGAAATCTCAAACAGCCCGGAAATAGTACGTCGTCTCGGTATCATTTCTATCAATACAGCCATCGAAGTCGACCTGTACGGCAACGTAAACTCTACCCATATCGGCGGAACAAAAATGATGAACGGTATCGGTGGTTCGGGAGACTTTACCCGCAACGCTTACATTTCTATCTTCACTTGTCCGTCTGTGGCTAAGGAAGGTAAGATCAGTGCAATCGTACCGATGGTATCCCACCACGACCACACGGAGCACGATGTTAACATCGTTATCACCGAGCAAGGTGTTGCCGATCTTCGTGGCAAGAGTCCGAAAGAACGTGCACAAGCCATCATCGAAAACTGTGCTCATCCTGACTACAAAGAGCTTCTTTGGGATTACCTCAAACTGGCCGGCAACCGCGCGCAGACTCCACACGCTATTCAGGCTGCACTTGGTATGCACGCAGAGTTGGCTAAAAGCGGCGATATGAAGAATACCAATTGGGCTGAATACGCCAAGTAATATAGAATATAGGATTTACAATATTCGATTCTAAACAAGTATAATTGTATTCTCTGGTAAACAAAATCCAACGATTTTTGCTTATTAGGGAATACAATTATCTTTTTATAGAAAAATCAATAAGTTATAGAAGAATCAATAAGCCCTCCATGGAGAGTAGAAACTTAACCTATGACAACATAGAAATCGGATTCAACAACGAAATTCCACTTGGGTTGTTTTGGGGTGTCAAAACACTTTTCTTTAGGAAAGTGCTTCTGCTGCACAGAGCTTTAGCAGGGATAAGTCTTTCAAGTTAGGTATTATGACACCATCTATTTCCCGATAATCACCTCACACACCTTATCCTGAAATGCCCGTGCCTTAGCTGCCGAAAGCACATTCTGGTTCATAATGGCAAAGGCTACTTCATGTCCGTTTTTCATCTTCAGATAGCCCGCAAGCACATTTATTGCCGTAAACGAGCCTGTTTTGGCATGAACATTCCGGAAGGCAGGAGTACCTTTCATCCGGAATTTCAATGTTCCGTCCACCCCGCCAACGGGAAGAGATTTATATAACATCTGAAACACCTCTGTTTGCGAGTACGCATATTTCAGAAAGTCCACCAGCAGGGCAGGAGAGAGGTAATTATAATTGGACAGTCCGCAACCGTCGGCAATCTTATAGTCTTTCGGGTCATGCCCCAGGCGACGGATCAATTTCATAATCTCGACAATACCATCTTCGGCAGCCACCTGCTTCTTTCCCGTAGCCTGGGCTCCTAAGCGACAGAGCAATGCTTCCGCATTAAGATTATCACTCTCTTTCATCAACTGGTTCAGCACTTTCTGCACGGAAGTATTCCAGCAAGCCATCCGTTCTACAGTCACACTATCACGAGGCAATTCGGCAAAACCATACGACTGGGGAGTCGTGATTCCTTTCCCACGAAGACGCTCCAGGAAAGTATGCATAAAAAAACGGGGAGAATCGTAGATGTTTACATCGTCCTTTCTGATCGAAGTGACATTGCCCGAAACGAGGAGATTATTGCCATTCGTCAGCCAGTCTCTCGTGAAAGAGAATCTTCCGGCAGAAGAGGTACGTGTTTTCGTCTGATTCGTCACTGTATAATAGGAGGATACAGGTTGACAGGAAACACTTGCAGTATCTCCCTGCACTGTAGAGGGAACGACAGAAACCTGCACAGTCCCCTTGCAAAACATCAATGGAGAGAGATAGGGCTGATAGCCCGCAGGGGTATCGTCCCATGCCCATCCACTACCCCAATAAAGAGAGTCTTTCATCGAAACATCGCCGTACACCTGTCCGTTAATCACCGAAAAAGGGAAAGTGATTACCTCTTCTATCAATGAATCCATCGACTGGCTGTTAAATTCAGGATCGAATCCGCCTACCACATACAGGTTGCCTTGCAAAGTATCATGTTCTATCACGCCATCGTGCCATACTTCCGTGCGGAAAGGTTCGGCAGCTTCGGGGCGGGAGAGGGCGGTAATAGCCGTCAGCAGCTTCATTGTAGAGGCAGGACGGGAAAGTTTCTCCGCACGATAGTTATAAAGTGATTTCTTAGCCGTCAGATCGTAGACGGATATGCCGACCTCGGATGCTTCGGGGAGCATCTTCTTGATAAGCGAATCTATCCGGGAGAAATTTTGTTGTCCCCAAAGTGGCAACAAACAAACTGAAAGGGTGACCAACAAAAGACTTTTTTTCATACAATACAGTTTATGACATCAACAAATGTACAATGACACATCACCATACAAACTATTTCCAATAAGGCCGGAGTGATTATATATTTTCTCATCATATATTTGATTTTATCAGTAAGATACCCGCATCAATGAACGATCGCAGATATCGGAATCCGTTTATAACACTTCCCGGAAAATCTCTCCTACCGTAGGATGCGGGAAAACAATCTTTTTCCATTGCGCTGCCGTCAATCCGAGCTCAATGGCAGTGCCCGCAAGAGTGATAATCTCCGAAGCCGGATTGCCCAATACATGGGCTCCAATCACCCGTTGCTGTTCGTCCAACAATACTTTGCAGACTCCGTTCACGCCCTCATTCTCCGCCACAAAACGGCCGGAGTAAGCCATCGGAAGTTTGATAACCTGATAAGTGATATCTTTTGCCAACGCCGATTCCTCCGTTTCACCCACTCCAGCAATCTCCGGATTGGTATAGACTACGCCCGGAATAGCCCGATAACTCATGGCATCTTCCTTTCCCAAGATGGAATGTACGGCAACTTCCGCTTCACGAACAGCCGTATGGGCGAGCAAAGAGAATCCTGTCAGGTCACCACAAACATACACGCCCGGCACAGAAGTCTGCATCTTTTCATTAATTCTGATAGCGCCACGCTCTGTCTTCTCCAAATTCAAGTTTTCGAGCCCGAAACCTTTCGCCACCGGGCGACGGCCGACACTCATCAACAGCTTTTCTGCAATGACACTGCCGTTTCCCTCCGCGTTCTCATAAGAAACAACAGCCCCTTCTTCCGTTTGCGACAAGCCGACCACTTTCGTACTAAGCAGGAATTTAATACCTCGTTTTGTATATTCCGCACGGAGCAAAGCGGAAAGCTCCTTATCCATTCCACCCAGGATTTCGTCCATCATCTCAACCACCGTCACCTGTACTCCCAAACTATTGAAGAACGACGCAAACTCCATACCGATTACCCCGCCACCAACAATAGCCAAAGAAGCCGGCAATTCTTTACTGTCCAAAGCATCCCTGTGCGTCCAGTAGTTCACCGCGTCCACTCCCGGAATAGGGGGAATGAAAGTTTCCGAACCCGTACATAATATCAGATTCTCTCCTTCGTAAGTCTCTTCCCCGCAGCGAACCGTATTTTTATCAATGACCTGCGCTTCTCCTGATACAATTGTAACATTGTTGGCAGTCAGCTTCGCTTTCACTCCCAGCACCAGTTTACGCACTACCTTACTTTTACGCGCTATTATCTTAGGCAAATCGAAAGAGACTTCCGGGATATTGACTGCATACTTTGATGCATGTTTTGCACTGTCATAAGTCTTTGCCGAATACAACAATGTTTTCGTAGGAATACAGCCTTCATTCAGACAGACGCCACCCAGACTATTCTTTTCGATAAGCAATACGCTCAAACCACCTTTACCGGCAGTTTCGGCAGCCGTATATCCCGCAGGACCGCCACCAATGATAATTACTTGATATTTCATAGTATATAATCAGTTAATCTTTTCATTATTATCAAAACATGCTACGATTCATCCGCTTGAGAGTCTACCGGGTCTATTGCCTCCGTGGCCTTTATTTTCTTTGCGAACATTCTCTTTTCGAGTAGTTCTGCAAATTCCTGTTCCTTGACAGGCATCACCGAAACAAACTTCCCTTTTCCGTATTCTATCAGGATATAATCCGTCACCGAGAAGCGGCCGAATTTCATGGAATGGTATTTCCTGACTGCGGTAATTTCGGAAAGCGGGATGATCTTCTTGCGAATAAAACGACCACGTGAGACTTCCAGATCACCGTTTGTTGTCAATGTATAAGTAGTGTGTATAATTTGTTCGATCACTACAATCAGCATCAACATAAACAGTACCGCCACTAAGATATACTTACACCACAATGCGCCGACGGCATTCACAGTAAGCACCACCAACAGGAAATATTGGTACCAGGCGATGCGGGCATGAAAAATTCGATTCATTTTGTCAGATTTTTGCCTGCAAGGTAGCAATTTTATGAATTAGTGACAACGAAAAGTACAACGAAGTAACTTATTTTGTAGCTTTGCGGTGAGAAATAACAAGATTATGGTAAGAAAATTCGATTTCCTCGTTATCGGTTCCGGAATTGCCGGTATGAGTTTTGCGCTGAAAGTGGCGCACAAAGGTAAAGTTGCTCTTATCTGTAAAAGTGGGCTGGAAGAAGCCAATACGTACTTCGCCCAGGGAGGGGTAGCCTCCGTCACCAACCTTCTGGTGGATAATTTCGACAAGCACATTGAAGACACAATGATTGCCGGCGACTGGATCAGTAACCGTGCCGCAGTAGAAAAAGTAGTGCGCGAAGCTCCCGCACAAATTGAAGAACTGATTAAGTGGGGAGTGGATTTTGACAAGAACGAGAAAGGCGAATTTGACTTGCACCGCGAAGGCGGACACTCGGAGTTCCGTATTCTTCACCATAAAGATAATACGGGAGCGGAAATTCAGGACAGCCTGATTAAAGCCGTACAACGCCATCCGAATATCACGGTCATCGAAAACCAGTTTGCCATTGAAATCCTGACACAGCATCATTTGGGTGTAACCGTAACCCGTCAGACACCGGACATCAAATGTTATGGTGCTTATATCCTCGATCCGAAAACGGGAAAAGTAGATACCTATCTTGCCAAAGTGACGCTGATGGCTACCGGTGGAGTAGGAGCCGTTTATAAAACAACCACTAACCCGCTAGTCGCTACCGGAGACGGCATCGCCATGGTTTACCGTGCCAAAGGTACGGTGAAGGATATGGAGTTTGTACAATTCCACCCTACCGCCCTATATCATCCGGGAGACCGCCCTTCTTTCCTGATAACGGAAGCAATGCGTGGTTACGGAGGTGTACTGCGTACAATGGACGGCAAAGAGTTCATGCAGAAATATGATCCCCGTCTTTCGCTCGCTCCCCGTGACATCGTGGCACGCGCCATCGACAACGAGATGAAGAACCGCGGAGACGACCATGTATATCTGGACGTCACCCACAAAGATCCCGAAGAAACAAAGAAACACTTCCCCAATATCTACGAAAAATGTCTTAGCCTGGGCATCGACATCACGAAAGATTATATCCCGGTAGCCCCGGCCGCCCATTATCTCTGCGGAGGTATCCTTGTCGACTTGGACGGACAATCTTCCATCGAACGTCTTTATGCCGTGGGAGAATGTTCCTGCACAGGATTGCATGGAGGCAACCGCCTGGCTTCCAACTCACTGATAGAAGCAGTCGTATATGCCGACGCTGCCGCCAAACACAGTCTACAAGTGGTCGATCAATATTCTTATAATGAAAATATTCCCGAATGGAATGACGAAGGAACCCGTTCGCCGGAAGAAATGGTGCTCATTACGCAAAGTATGAAGGAAGTGAACCAGATTATGAGTACGTATGTAGGTATTGTCCGCAGCGACCTCCGTCTAAAACGTGCCTGGGACAGACTCGATATTATCTACGAAGAGACTGAAAGCCTGTTCAAACGTAGCGTAGCGTCCAGAGAAATCTGCGAATTGCGTAATATGGTGAATGTGGGTTATCTGATTATGCGCCAAGCAATGGAGCGTAAGGAAAGCCGCGGATTACATTATACGATAGATTATCCTCACGTGAAGAAATGATTATGAAAACATTGATTCGGACCTTTATTCTTTTCTTCTGCATAACGGGACTAGCTTCCTGCTATGCAGGTATTCCACTGAAAAGTGGAAAATCGGAAAATAACCAGACTTATGAAGTCAGTTATCTGTTCGAGCACGACGGAGTGAAAGTGTACCGTTTTCTCGATTTGGGAAACTATGTGTATTTCACGACCCGGGGAGATGTAACCAGTATCAAGAATGATTCAACAAGAAAAAGGACAATTACTATTTATAAAGACAGTATACCAAACCGATAACGAAAAGAGGCTGTCTAATTAATCTCTTTTTAACGATTTCACCCCTATCAGCAGTTCAAACAATGACTCTGACAGGGGTGATTTCTTTTTTTCGGGGCATGTTAGACAGCCTCTTCCTTTATCTAAATCATTCGAGATTTATCTATCCATCCGTAGATTAATAGTTTTCCTTCTTCACCTCAAAATAAGCCTGTGGGTGCAGACATGCCGGGCAAACTTCAGGAGCTTCCTTACCGATTTCAATGTAACCGCAGTTACGGCATTGCCATACCACTTCGCCTTCTTTAGCGAATACAGTCATATTTTCGATGTTATTTACGAAGGCAAGATATCTTTCTTCGTGACCTTTTTCTGCGATGGAGATATTGCGGTACATAGCAGCAATCATCGGGAAACCTTCCTGTTCTGCCACGTCGGCAAAGTGAGGATAATCCAGTGACCATTCTTCATGTTCACCCGCTGCGGCAGCGCGAAGATTTTCAAGTGTATTACCAATTACACCGGCCGGATAGCTGGCAGTGATTTCTACCATACCGCCTTCGAGGAACTTAAACATACGTTTTGCATGTTCTTTTTCCTGATCGGCAGTTTCAGTGAAAATAGCTGCAATTTGTTCGTAGCCTTCTTTTTTAGCCACACTTGCAAAATAAGTGTAACGCATTCTTGCCTGTGATTCTCCTGCGAATGAAGTCAACAGATTTTTCTCTGTTTGAGTTCCTTTAATACTCTTAGCCATAATTCTATATATATTTTAAATTGGTTGATTACCAAACGTAACTTGTCGTACTATTTATAACGCAAATATAAGCCATTTGTTCACAATAAACCACCTTTTCTTAATGAATAAAAACTATCACCTCATTGATGAAATCTATCAACAGACAAATAGTATGTTCAAAAACATACTTATTTCGATTATTTTATCTAATTTTGCAACCTCTAGTTTGCAAAAAAGTACAGAGTACACGTATAATAACATCTAAAAATGAAGCTATTTGAATTTAAACCCAAACTGGTTTCTTGTCTAAAGAATTATTCGAAAGAAACGTTTATGGCGGACCTGATGGCCGGCATCATCGTAGGTATCGTGGCGCTTCCACTGGCTATCGCTTTCGGTATCGCTTCGGGAGTTTCACCCGAAAAAGGTATTATCACCGCTATCATTGCGGGATTCATCATTTCCCTGTTGGGAGGCAGCAAAGTCCAGATCGGCGGTCCTACAGGAGCATTTATCGTCATTATTTATGGCATCATACAACAATACGGCGAGGCCGGACTGATTGTAGCCACGCTGATGGCGGGCGTACTCCTTGTATTATTAGGAGTGTTCAAGCTGGGAGCGGTCATCAAATTCATTCCTTACCCTATCATCGTCGGATTTACCAGCGGTATCGCCGTCACTATTTTCACGACCCAGATTGCCGATATTTTCGGTTTATCTTTCGGAGACGAGAAAGTGCCGGGAGACTTCGTCGGGAAGTGGATGATTTATTTCCGTCACTTCGATACGATCAACTGGTGGAATACCATCGTAAGCATTGTCAGCATTATTATCATCGCCATCACTCCGAAGTTCTCAAAGAAAATTCCCGGCTCGCTGATTGCCATCATCGTAGTCACGGTAGCCGTTTACCTGATGAAAACTTTCGGAGGGATCGACTGCATCCAGACAATCGGCGACCGTTTCACCATTAAATCGGAGTTGCCCGATGCCGTTGTGCCTGCGTTGGATTGGGAAGCTATCAGAGAATTGTTTCCGGTAGCTATCACCATTGCCGTATTGGGAGCTATTGAATCACTGTTGTCTGCAACGGTAGCTGACGGTGTGATAGGCGACCGCCACGATTCCAATACAGAACTGATTGCACAGGGAGCAGCCAATATCATAGCTCCGCTGTTCGGAGGTATTCCTGCCACCGGAGCTATCGCCCGTACCATGACGAATATCAACAACGGAGGTAAGACACCGATAGCCGGAATCATTCATGCAGTAGTATTACTGTTGATTCTGCTCTTCCTGATGCCACTCGCACAATATATCCCGATGGCATGCCTTGCCGGAGTACTGGTCATCGTATCTTACAACATGAGCGGATGGCGTGTATTCAGAGCCTTACTGAAGAATCCGAAATCGGACGTCACCGTATTGCTTATCACGTTCTTCCTGACTGTTATCTTCGACCTGACTGTCGCTATCGAGGTAGGATTGGTGATTGCCTGCGTCCTCTTTATGAAACGTGTCATGGAGACTACCGAAATCTCGGTGATTACCGATGAGATTGACCCGAATAAAGAATCGGATATTACCGTACACGAAGAAAACCTGATGATTCCCAAAGGTATAGAGGTATACGAAATCAACGGCCCTTATTTCTTCGGCATCGCTACCAAGTTTGAAGAAACAATGACACAACTGGGAGACCGCCCGAAAGTACGTATCATCCGTATGCGCAAGGTTCCGTTCATCGACTCCACAGGTATTCATAACCTGACTGCTCTCTGCGAAATGTCGCAGAAGGAAAAGACTACCATTATTCTTTCGGGAGTCAACGAGAACGTGCATAATGTACTGGAAAAAGCCGGATTCTACGAGTTGCTGGGAAAAGAAAATATCTGCCCGAATATCAACGTAGCATTGGATAGAGCAAAAAGTCTGGTAGAATAACGCTGTTTATCAGCTACTTGCAAGCTATATATACCGTGCGTATTGGACATATAGATCCAATGTGTACGGCATATAGATGCTGTGTGTTAGATCTATCTACCCAACACTCAGCATCTATATTTCCTGCAAACAGGACATTATCATCATTTATTCTACCACGCTGACCTTTATTTGATACACCCTCACCTCTTTTATTTCAGAACCATGTTCTTATTTTCCTTATAATCAAGCGCACGGTTTATAAGCTTCAACTGTCCGAGAGCATTCTCCAATGAGGCATTTATAATAACCGGAGTTGCTTTAATACTCGGATTCACTATTGCCGCAGCATAAGCCGACTGTTCCAATTCACCATCCAGATAGATTTTCAACATTCCATTCTTCTCACGACATAAAGACACAATGCACTCTTTATTATTATTAACAGGTTGTCTGGAAACGACTTTCAACCCTTTTACCACGAATGTAAGCCGTCCTTCCGCATCCAAATCTACCGAAATATCTTTTCCCTGACGCAACAAGGAAACGGCATTTTTATCAGTTTTCAAACGGAAAGACACGTTGAAATCCCCGCCACCACTGATTCCCATCAAAACAGGTATTTCCTGATTCTCAAAATAAAGGAAAGAGGTACATAATTCTTTTGTATTTCCCGCGTCATCTTTTACTCCCGAAATATTCAGACGATATTTATTATCCTTTTCCATTTCACGAGCCAATGCCAATGTCACAACACGCCTGTCCGCAGAAATCGAAGTAGCGGTAATCTCATTCCCCGAAACAGAGAATATTCCGTCTTTCAGCATCACAGGTTCATTAAACTCAACAGTCAGGGAAGTCGGAGAGGTCGTCTTAACTATCCGCAGGGCAGGGGCTTCCTTATCAGGCACGGTACTGAATTTCCAAATCCGCACCTCACCCGGCTGCAAACTTAGGGAGATTTGTTCGCCATAGCCGAACAAATGATCCTTTGTATCCTCTTTTTGTTCACCTGCCCGATACGTCCACACCGAGGTACGATACAAGCCTTTCAACCCTTCGGGCATTCCGATAATACGGTCGAGGGTGAAGTCAAACTCTTTCACCTCATCAGACGGGTTGCGGACAGAAATAATCCCTTCCTGTCCCGACCATGCCGAATAACCGTAAGGAGTTCCTTTTGCAGGAGTCTGCCCTATCAGTTTGGCATGCTTCAGGATTTCATAGTTATCATTAATCCAATGGAGTACATCGGCATTTATGACCCATTTCTGTCCCTCGTTCATCATATTATAGCTATAATAAAGCTCCCAAAAAGCAGTGCCGCGGGTAGCCATCATCATCAGGTACGTACGGAATTCATCATCATTCATCTTTCCGGCAAGATTGGCGGTATTGCCATAAATCGGGTCGTGGTTATAAAGATGCGCCAAAGGGAACTGGAACGCACGTGTCTTCACAAAATCGAAATAGCGGTCGTCCCTGTAAGACAAGAGCTGGTCGAGTTGCGACAGGCGTTTTACATTCAGCCGTCCGATATCCTGCGAGTTCTGCATCCACACGGAGTTTCCCCATTGCAGGAACCACGGGCTGGGGTTGACATAACACGTCAGGTTAATCCATAAATCATTTCTTTTCTCCCCGCGCTGGTTGCGCATGGCTTGAAATATATCAATCCAGCGTTCCCAATGCTCGGTGACATAGTACATCCCCTGATAACCTCCGGAAATATAATTCCCCTGCGGGTCGGGTTGCGGCGGACGTGCAGAAAATCCGTCCAATTTCCAATAATTCACGTCAAACCGTTGCTGGCAGTCCAGAAAGAACGTCTTCAGTTTCTCGCAATACACCTTATGATTGGTGCAAATATCACTTGAATTGCGGTTCAGCTTTCCATTCCCGTTTTCTTCCAGAAACCGGGCGAACTTGATAAAATAATTATAGCCGCCACGAGGCCCCAGCCACAATCCACAATCGGAAGAAAGGCGGTGCGACAAGTCAGAAGGCGTAAACAGTTCGTTCGGGAATTTACTGTTGAACGACCAGAATTTGGCCTTGTTCTCTTCCTGCCATGGACCGTAGGCATTCCAACCGTCATCCATCACATAAGAGTCAATCGGACGAACACCATTCTGCGTCAGTCCGCGTTCTACTTCACGGAAAGAGTTGAGGATATTGTTCTCATTGATGTCGAGCATAAAGTCATACCACGAGTTATACTGGATACGGAAGTCTACCGGAACGGAAATATCATGGATATAACTGAAAAAGTCCGTTTGAATAACATCCATATCCGTACTGCGGGTAGCACCGATTACTTCTTTCCAGGTGGTAAACGTCCCGCTGTCCACCATACGACCTTCCGAAGCAAGCATTTCAAAGCTCTTTCCTGAATAATAGCGAATACGTACCTTTTGATTTCCCTCAATCTCCGTCTCCGAAGCCGGAAATTCAAGTCCGAAGAACATGCCCTGTATATACACCGGTTGTCCCAAAGAGATGTAATATCCGCTGACACCGCCCACTCCCTGTTCCATTACCGGATGCGTCCAAACGGCATATCCTTCGGGAAGATTCATCGGTTCGAAATCAATATAATCCAAACGCGCCAAATGACGTTGCGAATCGGGGACGGTAATCTCCAGATATTTCCTCATATAGTGCTTCCCTTCCTCCAATGTGAGAACCATATTCACCTGCCAGTCCACCTTCTGGTGGCGGAAGCTCTTATAATGGAAAACCAGCTTCTTGCCATCCTTTCCTTCATCCGCGACCTGTACTCTCTGCAAAAAAAGATCCGAAGAACGAATATCCGCAACGACCGAATCCGCACTCAGCGTACGGATGATAAAATCTTCTGAAGTGGCTTCGGGAATGATACGGGAAACTTGCTTCCCCATACGCTTATTTTCAATCATGTACGTGCGGACTTTATCATTCTTCACCAGAAACTTGCGAGTGAGGAATTCATTGCCAAACTCCACAGTATCTGCTATATGATTGACATAAATCTCTTCCTTAATAGCCGCTCTCATGGAAAACAAGCATCCTCCAAACAGCATCAACAGTAAATATATTCGTTTAATCATACTATTTTTATTCTTTTATTTATCAGACTTTTAAAAATAATCCGTGCTTATACATCACCTTTAATAGGAAAAAGACAATCAGATAATTGGCGAAAGTAAGCCATACGGAGTAATAACCACCCAGATATTGTTCGAGCCCGTAGCTGACCGAAGCGGCAACGCAACGGAAATTCACGACCTCACCCAGCAGATAAGCCGTAATGGAATTCATGCCATACACTTTCAGCCACTCCAGTCCCCGGGTATGTCCTTTATAATCAATCCAGTAATAGAACAATGCCATCAGCAGAAAGCAATAGCCACCGGAAAGCAGAGTCATGCTGCCTGTCCAGATACGTTTGATAACGGGCATTTGCAGACTCCACAGCAACGCTAAACCGACAAGAACAAGTCCGACAACCAGCAACGTTTGCACCACCTTTCTACGGTTCGCCTTACCCTCTTTCATTATTTTTCCGGCAAACGCTCCGAGCATGACGGTCACTCCGAATGTCAGGCTACTCCATATCCATGTATAGTTGTAGGATGGCGAGAAACTCCAACTTCCGTCCTCATTCCAGAATACTCCGTCCCGGAAACGACCCAAGACGCATCTGTCCACTTGTTCCGCAAAATTTCCCGCCGGTGTAAAATCGCCCAAAAACGTCATCGGAATCCAGTAGACGAGAAGGAGCAGTAACGTTATCCCTACCTGCCACTTGAACGGGAAGTGCAACTGAATAACCGCAGCAATAAAATAACCGACAGCAATAGACTGCAACGTATTGGAATACAAATAAAGATGTTGGCTGTCCAAGCCAAGCAAATTGCCTTGTACAATCATCCCGAAGACAAACAACAGGATGACCCGTCTCAGAATCCTGCGATAAACAGGCCGATAACTTCCGGTAGTCCCTATGTATCTCGACAATGAAAACGGCATGGAAGCTCCTGTCATAAAGAGAAAAAGCGGCATCACCAAATCCCAAAAACGGAATCCTTCCCAAACCTCATGGTCAAACTGGTAGAGTATGTCGTTAAGAAACGGCAGGTTCATCTGCCGCACCAACGCCGCAAATACAGGTTGAAAAAAGACCAAGAGAAATAAATCAAAACCTCTCAGAATGTCCAATGAGGCAAGGCGGGTGGAATTGTTTTCCGGTAATTTGTTCTTCATACGTATAACTTTTATATTGACTTGATTATCGTCTTATCCAACGCCACTTTATTCACATCAGCCTGACTCGTCTTACTCGAGTATCACTTCGTCAAAAAAGATTCTTGATGTCTGTCCCGGACGTACATGAGATGCAGGACAAACTCCCGGGCCTTTGGCTGTCACACGTACATAACGCCCTTGTATGCCTCCCAGTTTCAATGACAGGTTTTCTATAAAATTCCCTTCGCGGAAAATCTCTTTAGGCGTGAAGCTTTGCATGGCGGCTTCGCGGAACTTGGAGTTATCATCCGAAACTTCCACTTTCACGGATGCCGGCTTATGGATAGCCATTCCATTGTTCGTGATGCATCCCAATGTCAATGTGTTCAGCACTTCCGGCTTCAGCAGGTCAATCGTGAAAGAGACAGAATCATTGTCCGTCCATGAGCACCACTCGAAATCCGAATATTTCAAGCTTCCTCGTATTCCATTCGTCAGGAGCTTTTCAGTCGGATTGGTTGTCAATACAAGCTTGGCAGTAGCCAAATTCCACCGGACAGGAAGTATTAATGTCTTTCCCATCTGTCTGCCGTGCGTAAAAGTAGCACTTTTTAAAGTAAGCGCCTCTTTTACAAGCACTATTTTTTCGTAGAGCGGTGAGGTTGCCGTAGGTTCGCTGCCATCCGTCGTATAATGTATCTCCATGTCGGGGCGGATACATTCCAGTTCCACTTCAAGTATTCCGTCGTTTGGAGTTACCGTATGCTGGATATTGTACATCGAACGAGCATAAACGATGCCTTTAGCTGTCAGATGTTCATTATAGGCATCCAGCCCTTTCAGGAACGAAGTCCAGTCCTTGTGTGCGGGCTGTGTCCATGCCACTTCCGCCAGGGCGGCAAGACGGGGAAACACCAGATAATCCACATCTTCCGGTTTATTGCAAAACTCCGTCCACATGGATGCCTGTACGCCCATGAGCAAAGAAGCATATTCCGGTTTCCAGTCCGCCTGCACCGGTTCGTAGTCGTAGACATCTTTCAGCGTGTTATTGCCGAAATAGGTCTGGGGTTCGAACCATTGCGGGCCTTGATAACGAATCAGGTACATGATGCGGGCAGGCGTCATAATGAACTGATGTCCTTTTTCCGCAGCTTTCAGAGCAGCCGCACCGAATCCGCGCCAGCCTTGGATAATAACGCCTTCCGGTAGGAAGCTGCTGTTTGTCAGTTCGTCCCAGCCTATCACTTCACGCCCTTTGCTACGCACATAGTCGCTCATTCGTTTCATAAAATAGCCTTGCAGATCTTCTTCGTTGGCAAGGTGCTCTTTCTTTATCCGTTCCTGGCAAAGCGGGCATTTCTTCCAGTATCCTTTCTGCGCCTCATCTCCTCCCAGATGAATATATCGCGAAGGGAAGATTGCCATCACTTCATCTAAAACATCTTGCAAGAATGTAAAGGCACTATCGTTTCCAGCACAATAAATCACTCCCGAATTACTTCCGCCCAAACCCGGAATTACTCCGATATAACTGTCTACTACGGGGCAGGCCAGTTGCGGATAGGCAGCCAGTGCAGCGTTGCTGTGAGCCGGCATATCTATTTCGGGGATAATTTCTATCTGGCGGTCGGCAGCATAGGAGATCATTTCTTTAATATCTTCCTGTGTATAAAATCCACCGATAGGAGTGGGCTCACCCGGTTCGGCGTTACGGCGGAAATAGAAGGGAACGTCCATGCGATTCACTCTCCATGCTCCCACTTCCGTCAGGCGGGGATATTTCTTGATTTCCAATCGCCAGCCGTTATCGTCCGTGAGATGGAAATGAAGGGTATTGATTTTGAGGATACCCATACTGTCGATAATACGCAACACGTTTTCCTTGGGAATAAAGAAACGAGCTGCATCCAGCATCAATGCCCGATAGCCGAAGCGCGGTTCATCCTGAATGGTTACTGCGGGAATACTCCATTGGATATTCTCAACCTGACGGTTGCCTTCGACAGCCGACGGCAACAGCAGGCGGATGGTCTGCAGTGCATAGAAGAAACCTTTTATATCGGATGCCTTTATCTGAATCTGCTCAGGAGTAACCGCCAACTGATAGGCTTCGCTTTTTAAAGAAGAGTCAGTCGTAAAACAGACATGACTCTTCTCACTGCTACCTATTGCCAACTGCGGGGTGATCCCCGAGCTTTTCTTCAATAAGTTCAGAAAGTTGCGGACGATGACAGCCTGCTCGTGGTTCTCTACCGAAAACAAGGTTCGGGCGGAGAAGGTGAAGTTACCCTCGCCCGGCACAACCTGCACCGGACGGGGGACTATTGAAATAGGGGGTGATGTCAAGTTGTCCGCGCATGCATCCGATATGGATGCAAACAGCATACAAATGATTAAGATGTATTTCGTCATGGTTTGATAGTCAGTTGGTTGTTAAAAAAATCGCAAGTACCTCTTCCGCCCCTTTTTATGGAAGCCTTACAAGGCACTTGCGAAATTTAATTAAGACAGTTTGTGATTAATAGAACTTCGTTTTATTTCTATTTCTATTATTGTCATACTCCTCTACCGAAGATTTATTTATATAAGTACGAATCCAATCAATCTCCATACGGGGAATAGCATCGTTATTCTTGTCACGTTCATAATTATTAAAATCGGCAAAGCCAGCATCCCACTTTAATTCAGGATTAGGACTCCATACGCCACCTGTTTCTGTACCATTTTCTTTGCCAAGTGCCCATGGGCTGGGGGCTCCCATCGTAAGAATAAACTTAAGCCCCTTCGGATTCTTCTCATTTGTAAAAGTCCACTGATCGTCAGTCCACTCACTCTTCTTCAGACATACAGTTTCTTTTCCGTTAATTCCCAATGCAACTTCAGTATCAGAACGCCATTCCAACCAATAAATATTCCAATTCTCCATATTTATAGTGTTATTGGCTGTCTTGCTATTCTTATCAACAGTAGTAGGTCCACCGTGGAATGTCTGATGTGCCCTGTTTCCGGTAGCCGAACCGACCGGATTTTCAAGAATATCAATTTCCGAATAAGTCTTTTGAGTAGCAGCATCATCAGACATCAGCCAGATACCCATATTGAAACCATTCCGCTGTCCACGGAGACGGGCACGGATTTCCATTCTGCAGCCTGCTGATATCAACTGACTATTAGACTTCCATGCAGAACCTGTCCCACAACCATAATAAGCAGAAGTTCCATACTCTCTTGCCCCTTTTGCCGGTGATGTAGCCTGCGATGCAACTTTCATCTGTATCATCTGTAGATAACCCTGTTCTGTGATATTGGAGAACTGCTCATTGATACAAGCTGCATGATTTTGTACAATTATTGTACTACGTGCTGCCAAAAACTGAGGTAACTTATTTCCATAGCTATTAGTATTGTTCCACATATCGCCGGAATTTCCAAAACTATGGAACTCCCATGCATTATAAAACTTCCAACCTGCCTTGGCCAATTCAGCATTCGGATGCGGATCCATTTCCTTTATTTCCTTTGCCTGTCCATATTGTGCATTAGCTGCAGTCAATTTAGCACTTGAAGCAAACGCAATCCCAGGCTGATCATACACCCATCGTTCATCATCAATTTCACTTCCCTTTTTAGCCTCAAGGTCGTTCATCGTAATTTCCAACTTTCCATTATCCAACGGATGGATACCGGAAAGGGTAGTAAAATTCAAAATCAGTGTTTCAGTCTGGGTAGGTTCTGTGTTATGCTTGGTCTTAGCTTTCACTTCTCCTGTTTTTTCTCCAGCTTTAATAGTCAATGTAGCAGGGGGTAACGTCACATAAAAATCTTTTTGCTCATCAGGTACAGTGATATTAATATCCATATCATCCGTTACCGGAACAGGAACTTCTGCCTGAATAGTAAACTCGTCACCTTCATTTATCACTCTATCCGAATTGTTTTTTAAAGATACTATGGTATAATGGAGATCGGAGACAACAATAGATTGAGTAGCTTCCTTCATGGCATAACCACGCACAAAAGATGTTACATTCACATACAACTTCTGTTTAGCTTCCAATCCTCTCTCGATAATCGGTAATTCTATATCGAATGATTTTTCTCCTTTTGGAAAAGTAACCATTGAAGGGAAAGATTTGAATGCCGTTCTTGAAGCGTCTTTCTCTCCGTCTTTGGCAGTGAGATAAATATCAAAATCCTCATTAGAAACCCGATCCGGATTCTTTGTATCATTCACTTTTACAGTAAGTATCAATTTCTCCCCCATTACAAAGCTCTTCGCATTTGCTTCCACTATCAAAGGCACAGTTTCCGGCAATGGCTCCATCGTATCGTCCTTACAACCCGAGAATCCTGCCACTAGCAGGCAAACGGGCAAAAATCTATATAGTATTTTCTTTATCATAATAATATGGTTCATTAAGTATTTATTCGCTAACTGTCTCCCAACCCGGATTTTGATGTATCTGATGATTCATCTGTAATTCATCCTGTGGTATCGGCAATAAATAATCCCGGTTCAAATTAAAAAGATATCCATTCGGCAAATACTGTTGCAACGGATCCATCCATTTGTCATTATCTACCAATACAGACTTCAATGTCTCATGATCTTTGGGCGAGTAACTTTGATACAGGATACCGTCTTCACCCAAATAAGCACCTCTGCCACGTCCTTTCATACCTTTCAATGTTCCGGCTTCTGCCCAACGCATCAAATCGTCCAGACGGAATCCTTGAAGAGCCAGTTCCGAACGTCGTTCACGGCGAATTTCCTGCAACAAAGGAGTAAGGCCGGTAAATGGGAAATTAGGATCAGCTTTCGGCTCTACCCATGTCACACCTGCCCTTTCGCGCAGTGGTTTTAATGTTTTATTCAATACAGCGTCGTTCCATTTTCCTTCCAATTCTGCCGCAGCTTCCGCATAACAGAGCAATCCTTCCGCATACCGGAATAAAATAATACCCGTTTCACAGTTTCCCTCTACATAAGCAGTGTCAATACCCAAATTAATATGGAATCCCGTAACACTTTTGTATTTACCGTCACCAGTCAAGTTCGGACAAACAATATCAGCATTTTTTTCTTTCATTTCTTCTTCAGTACCAGTAGCATCATAAGCTTTCACATTCATTGGTTTAGCAGCTTTCGATCCGGCTGCTGAACGAAATTTGGATCCCGTATGCATCACAGTGGCAAGAAGTCGCCCATCACGGCCTTCGAACATCTGATTGAAATCTTTATACTTTTCATCCTCCGGATTAATAAAAGAACCATCTGCATTCAAATAATTGTCGACCAATGATTTTGATAATCCTGCAGGTCCCTGGTTATCTATCACTCCTCCGGCAAGCAATTGGCCTAACACATGATATACACCACCATCCACGGAATATTTCTTCCAGAATACCGCTTCCGAAATTTGGGAATAATCCCCTTTATTAAATAAGTGTGCAAACGCATCTTCCGGATTAACAGCCTCATCATCAGTCTCCTTTGTATTCAAAGTCAAACCTGCAGGAAAAAGTTGCTGGTCACCCCAGTTCAATACTTCTTGAAAGAACTCGGCAGAATTATCTTCCTTAGCAAAATCAGTCCCTTTATGGTATTTTTCCCATGAGCCTTCATAAAGCGCCACTCTCATAGCCAAAATAGCAGCCGCCTCTTTGTTAATACGTAATCCCGAATATTTGCTACGGGGAAACAGACTTGCCTTTGCTTCGGGAATCTCACCGATAGCAGCCTTCAAGTCGCTTAATATAAACCGGGCAACATCCGAACGTTTCGAAGCCGGAATCTGCAAACCTTCCAATGTCGCGTTTCCATCCCAAAAATCATCCATAATAGGTATATCTCCAAAGCGGGTAAGCAAATAGAAGTGCCAATATGCACGTAAGAAATAAGCTTCTCCCCTGAGTGAAAGAACTTCATCTGTTTCCAAGTTCTCCGGAACCTCATAATGATAGAAGAAATAGTTGACATTACGCAAATTTTGATAACCCTTCTCCCAGTCAGTAGCACCACTGAACTGATTATTCTCACCATTCAGGCGTTTGTCATACTTCTCTGCCAAAATGTTGTCACTATTCACTTCTTCTCCTCTGACACTCATACCAAATTGAGTGGGTGTCGGCAATGCGCTATATAAACCATTAATGTAGTTCTCCAGCTGTTCCCGACCTACTAAAAAGCCTTTATCTTCAGGCTGCGTCAATGGTTTCCGATCTAGAAAATCAGAACAGGCCGACAATAGCAGCCCCATGAAGGCTGTCAGGATAATTATTTTCTTTTTCATGATAGTTCCTCTCTAATTAAAATGTGACATCAATTCCAAATACAAAATTCCGGTTCATCGGATATACTCTACCATTACCATTTTGAGTCAAGGGTGAAGTAAGTCCCGGAGCGGCAGCATTGCTACCACCAACTATCCAGTTCACCTGATTGATTGTTTCGGGATCAAATTGTTTCGGCAACTTAGTGACAGTGAATAAGTTGTCGCAAGTGAAATATACTTTCAAGCCACTCAGACCCATATTCTTCACCAATTGAGGTTTAAAGTTATAAGAAACCGTCAAATTTTTCAGACGCATATAAGCCGCATTCAATAAATAACGAGTTGTATTATAGCCTGCATTCGCTTCATAGTCTTTAGTACTAGAGTCAACCAAGCGCGGTAAATATCCGCCGGGATTCTGGGCGCTGAAATAATCAAGATGTTCTTTGAAATAGCAGTTTGCACCATAAAGATACTGGGCACCTGCCATCGCGAATTGTCTCTTAGCCACTCCCTGGAAGAGAGCTGACACTTCAAATCCTTTGTATCCGGCATTCAAGTTGATACCGAAAGAATATTTAGGAGTAGCATTGCCAATCTTCTTTAGGTCACCATGATCTGCCAATGTACCTTTACCCGGATCTACTTTTCCATTACCGTCAGAATCAATGTATTTCACGTCACCACGCTGCCACCTGTCGCTTGATTTGAAAAAGCTAAGGTCCACCTTCTTGAGGTATTCATCCACTTCTCGATTGCTCATAAAAAGGTCATCTGCCTGATATCCCCATATTTCACCCAAATCCATTCCTTCATAATATCCTTTATTCCCCGGTAAGCCGGTATGGTTGTTGAAAAGCAGTCCTTCCGGGTTATTATATTTTGTAACTACCGCCTTATAGTTGAACACATTGAATCCGACACCGTAGCTAAAACCACATTTCAATTTATCCTGCCACTGTACAGACAATTCCCAACCACGATTTCGTAGCGTAGCATTATTTACCTTTGCCGCATTATCATCACTAATACCCCCGATAGCCGGAATAGCCTCAGCCGGGCCAATCATGTCATGTGTTGTACGCTGATAAATATCGGCAGTAACAGAAAGCCGGTCGTTCAGTAACATCAAGTCGATACCAAGATTGGCATTATCCACTTTCTCCCACGTAATATAAGGGCTGACCATCTTAGGTGTATTGACAATTACTCCTTTGGAAGGAGTGGCATTCACTCCCGGCAACAGCCAGGCATTGGATGAACCAGCCGACAAATCCACTAGCCCAAGATAATCATAAAGTCCTTTCGTATTTTGATTACCCAAGCGTCCATAAGAAACACGTATTTTCAGTTGGGAAAATGGAAGATTCCAATTCTTAAAATAGTCCGTATGGGCTATATCATAACCGGCAGAGAAAGAAGGGAAGAATCCCCAACGATTTCCCGGTGCAAAACGGGAAGAGCCATCATAACGCCCACTAAATTCCAGAAAATATGTCTCCTTATAGTTCCAGTTCAACTTGGCATACATACCCATCGTAGCCCAATGCGTACGGTCATCTCCCGCATATAACATACCATTGGCACTGGCAAAAGAATAAATGTCGTCAGTTAGAAGACCGTCTTTATAAGTATAGTCGCTGGAGTTTTCCTGTAATTCCATCTGGAAACCTGCCATAGCCTTAAAGAAATGACTTCCCCATTGATGAGTATAAGATGAAGACACATTGGGAGAAAGATAATAATTAAAGGCATTGCCATGGGTATAAGAACCCCATTTCGAGTTGAGGTAACTCATTCCCGGATACGCATACCCTTGATCTGTACCTGAGTTCATGACTAATCTTCCGTCAGGTTTTTCATAAGTAGGAAATCCACGCTTGAAACTATTGTCTTCCACATCAAAACGGACTTTCATTTCTCCCACTATATCCCATCCTTTCAACGGAGTAACAGTAGCAGAAAAAGACATTGCATCCGAAATACGATTCTGTACATAATGCGATTCCTTCATATTACGAAGTTCCGTAGCGTCATTATATTGGGATTCAATCGGATAATGCGTCGGAGCATTCGGAATTGATTGTCCAACGCGTGCGTAGAAAATAAGCTGGTTTGGCATCGGACGCTTAATAATATTCAACGTTATATTATTGTTAAAATTGAATTTCAGCCAGTCATTAGCCTTAATCTGGAGTTTCGTATTTACATTGTATTTACTCAGATTATCGTCTACCTGGTCAAGCAGGCCTTCCTGATAAGTGTATCCTAGCCCTACATAATAGTTGAACTTATCCGAACCTCCCGTTACATTCAGATTGTGTGAATGACGGATAGCAGCATCTTTAAAATAGAAATCGAACCAGTCTGTATTTGCATATACTGCATCTCTCGAAGATGCCCAATCTGTCCCGAGTGCATTCGCATTTATACCCGGAAACTCTGCCGAATAAGGATTTTGCATGAACCCCTCCATCTTCTTAATAAGATCATCAGAAATTATCTGCTTATTACCTCCATTGGCAGCCATTTCATTTATGTAATTAGCATACTGAATAGAGTTCATCTGATCCGGCATATTAATAGGTGAACTGAACCCGACCGTTCCACGATAAGTGACCTGTGCCTTTTCTTTCCGACCGCTTTTCGTAGTAACCAATACTACACCATAAGCAGCGCGCGCACCATATACAGCCGCTGCAGAGGCGTCTTTCAATACACTGATTGATTCGATATCATTCGGATTTACATTCTGAAGACTCTGTTCCACTCCATCTACCAACACGTATGGTTCACTTCCATTAATAGAACCTGCACCACGGATATTGAATTTAATTTCAGCACCAGTTTCACCACCAACACCACCGGATACTGCATCTGTATCAAAATTCAAACCGGCTACGTTACCTTGCAGGGCACTTGTCAAGTCGGTAATAGGGCGGTTGACAATAGCGTCGGACTTTACAGTAGACACAGCAGCCGTAATGGTGCTACGTTTCTGCTTGTCCATACCCACTACAACAACCTCATCAAGAAGTTTTGAATCTTCCCGCAATACGAAGCGGTTGCCTTCAAGTTTTGTCACTTTTACTTCGAGGGGAGAATAACCCACGTAAGAGATGGTTAAGGTATTGCCAATTTTACCTTTGACAGAAAAGTTACCGTCAATGTCGGTCAAAGTACCTTCTTTTGCCCCTTTTACCATGACCGTAGCTCCAATAATGGTTTCCCCCTTATCATCTACCACTTGTCCTTTAATCATTTGTTGCTGTGCAAACGCTCCTGAAGGAAATAGCAAGAGCATCATCATAAGAACAACAAAGCAGCCTTGTTTTTTCATAAGCCTCTTTTTTTTCATAATACTACATTTAATAATAAAGATTCATATATTCATTAGCTAACAAAATAAGTCTCATAGACATCAGATTTAAGAATGAAGAGCCGAGATAGCTTTTCCAACTAACATTCTTGTCACAAAGGTAGAGTAGCTTTTAAAAAGAGGTATTTTAAAAATAGCCATTAAATATTCACTTTTCACCAAATCAACCCGTTCCATCGGAGAAATGGTTCTTATCACAAAAAGACAATGATTACAATATCCAACTATCCGGTTCTAACCTTACCAAAGCCCTCTTATTGAATATTCATGTTATAATCCGGTTCCATCCGTTTCAATTTTGTCTGCAAACGCCTTGATAGAAGGAAATAGCGGCTGAAAGCGAAAAAAGACGTCCCTCGCAGAAAGATACTGCAAACAAGGTAGAGTGCTTTCAGCGCATTCAGTTCTTTCAAATTAGCTGATGGATCTATATATCCAGCGTAGTAGGTATATATACTCACCACGCTGAATATATATGTCCGACAAGCAGGGTATATAGATTCATCATATGGGCAAAAGTCGGTGTTTGAACAAGTTCATAATCGAATCAAATTTCTACTCTCTGATTCCACCATCAGAGAAAGATTAGTAAAGCTATTTCGTAATTAGTTTCAACCCTATTTGAAACTAAAAGTTTCACGCCTGGAAACAAAGTGTTTCACCGTATGAAACGAAGTGTTTCACACCGAGAAACGGATTGTTTCAAGCCTTGAAACAATTTTTGAAACTAATCGCCACAGGTGAAGAGATGGTGAAGTGGTTGCACTTCACCCGCAAACTCTTTACTCATCGAAGAGACAGAGAAAAGGTGAAAGGGGAGATGGAAAGATGAAAAATAAATATCCAGTGGAGAAATTTATTCGATGCTGTAATGATTCAGTACTATACCGAAATGAATATTACTTTATAAGCTCTCTACTTCTTTTCCTGATAATTAACAGCTATCGAATGCTGTATCTCAAGAATTTACCTCCTCGCAAACTCTCATTTCCATACCTTTATACACTACCACAATCTTGTGTAGTTGCGTAGTGCCAATAGCGTTCTTCACCCTGTCGGTGTCAGCATAGCGGTTGGCCTGGGCAATAGCTTCCGCCCGCAATTCCTCCACCCGGCTTTCGGGGTCTTTGTATTTGGCATACTTCAACTCGATGATGTAGCTATGGCTCATGTCAGGGTAAATCTCCAACATGGGAGACAGGAAAATGTCAACATATCCGGATTGCGTGTCTGCTTCGGAGATGGGACGGTAGAAACGGTTTTGCGCTGTCATGGCAAGAGTGAAGCCATGTACGAAGGATTCTCCTTTCTGCTTGTCGCGCTGAGAGGCGTAGCGTTTCAGGCAATCGGCGATGTAGTCGAAGTAAGATTGCCATGCACCACGATATGCCAAGGCGGAAGATAGCTCATCTTTTTCATGGTTACTGAAACTGAGGTCGGCTTCATTGTATGTATTCAGCAGATAAGTATAGAGTTGTTCGCGCACTACCTGGTTGGGTATGATGAGTTTGGTCTTGCCTTCAAATGTTCCGCTCACGGTGAGCATGCCGAAGTAATAGAGCAGGCTCACGAAATTATCGGAATCTACAATGTTGGCAGCTGGGAAACCGTCTTTCAACTCGCCGGTGATGTATCCCTGGCTCACTAAAGTCTGGATAATGGAGGCATCGTGCGCAAACTCTTTATCCTTGCGGATAAGCATACGCAGTTTCTCGTAATCGATACGAATGTTACTTTCTATCATATTTCGCGGTGCCTTTCCGTTATTATCAATATAGTTCTTAACGAAATAGAGCACCATATTGGAGTTGTACAAGGTTGGCTGATCATAACACTCCTGCGCAAAGCAATAGTTGTCATACCACGGTTTCATAAGTTCTATCAACTCATCTACAGTGTGATGGAATGGAGCTTTAGTAGAATAATAAGTCAGCATTTCGCGGACTTCGTCCTCGGTGAAACCCATCATTGCGTTGAATTTCGGTGTGAGGGAATAGTTGGTGCCAATATTAAATCCACTGGTGAGGTCATCCATCGTGACGGGACTCACTCCGGTGATGAAGCAACGCTTGATGCTGGAATAGGTTCCGGCTTTCACCCTATTGAAGAAGGCGCGCAGGTAGCCTTCCTTGTGGGTCTCTTCCGTATATCGGTGAATGCTTTCGGCATCCGAGAGGATGGCATTGGTGAAGTGGTCATATTCGTCAATGAAAAGATATATTTGCTGCCCGGCAAGTTCACACTGATGATATAGATAATCCAACTGCTCAACAGCTCCTGCTTTTTCATTCAAGACTTCCTTAATGCCTTTCGGCAGGTATTCTGCATAAATATCACAGAAATAATCGAAGCTGGTATTGCAATGTGCATCCAACCCTTGACGGTAGTTGTGCAACTCTCCACTAATTCCTGAGAAATTGAGATACAGCACCAGATAACTGTTACGGTCTCGTGTGGGATGCTTTCCGATATAGAGGTCGCCAAACAGGGCATCGAACTTGTCACGTGTACGCACATCATAATAGTGTTGCAACATGTTCAGCGTAAGGCTCTTGCCGAACCGGCGCGGGCGGATGAAAAAGAAGAATCTGTCCGATTGTTCTATTACAGGGATGAACGAGGTTTTATCCACGTAATAATAATTATCAAGACGAATATCCGCAAAGTTCATCATGCCGTATGGCAGCAACTTTCTTTCTGATGATACATATTCCATAATCCGGTGTATTTATGAGTTCACTTTTTATCAGTGCAAACAAAGATACGCTCTTTCCGCTACTTTCACAAACAAATGATTTTAAAAATGTTCTCTGCCCTGATACTCTTCCATGAGTACTGCAAGAAACAATAGATCAAAATGGACTCATCATCGTTGCTTTCTTACACACCTTATCTATAAACATGTTCATTGGGGTCGATACTGCAATGAGGTCCTTATATGCTTCGGCATATAATTCTTCCCGGCTCATACCTGTCAGATACATACTTGTTTTTATATAGGAAACAAAGGTAGTATTTATCTCCAGACCGGACATCATCCGTCGGAGTGTTTTTCTTTGAAAATTGGATATACTGAATGTAAACCAGACCCGGTTCTTCATTAGAAACATCTTACCAAACCTACAAAGAAGCACTTTTAGCGATTTTTAAAAGCCTATTGGTAAAAATTGAAACCAACCCGCTAGACAGAATCTTAAAAAACAAGTACCTTTGTATCTCACATTCCTTTAAACAACACATATTATGAAAAAACTCTGCCCTCTTATTCTTTGCACACTTTTTTCTCTTTCCGCAGCGTCCATAGAGACGGTGGATTATACTCAAGGGCTTTCCGTATGGTTCGACACTCCCAACAATCTCGATGGACAAGCTATCTGGCTACGTGCCAACGGCACAGGGGCGAATCCGGACAAAGCATGGGAAAGCCGTTCGCTACCTATCGGGAATGGCAGCCTGGGAGCGAATATCATGGGCTCCATATCCGCAGAACGAATCACACTGAATGAAAAAACTCTCTGGAAAGGGGGGCCGAATACCGCCAAAGGCGCCGAGTATTATTGGAACGTAAACAAACAGTCGTCAGGTGTACTGAAAGAAATCCGGCAGGCTTTCCTGGACGGGGATTCTAAAAAGGCGGGGTATCTCACGCAGGAAAACTTCAACGGGCTGGGAGCTTATGAAGAAAAAGACGAGACTCCGTTCCGCTTCGGTGCTTTTACCACGATGGGAGAGCTTTATGTGGAAACCGGACTCAGCGAAATCAATATGAGCAATTACCGCCGCATCCTGTCGTTGGATTCGGCGATGGCTGTGGTGCAATTTTACAAAGACGGGATACGGTATCAACGTAAATACTTCATATCCTATCCAGACAGCGTTATGGTCATGAAGTTTACTGCCGACAAAGGCGGAAAACAGAATCTTGTACTTAGCTATTGTCCCAACAACGAAGCAAAAAGCCATCTGGAAGCAGATGGAAACGACGGATTAGTATATACCGGCGTTCTCAATAACAACGGAATGAAATTCGCTTTCCGAATCAAAGCTATCCACAAAGGGGGAACACTGAAAGCAGAAAACGACCGGATTATTGTGAAGGATGCTGACGAAGTGGTATTCCTGCTTACGGCAGATACCGATTATAAGATGAACTTTGCCCCGGACTTCAAAGACCCGAAAGCCTACGTCGGCAACGACCCGTCACAAACGACTCTGGCTATGATGGACAATGCCCTGAAAAAAGGTTATGACGAGCTTTATCGTAATCACGAAGCCGATTATACCGCGCTGTTCAATCGGGTACGTTTTGAAATCAATCCGGAAATCGGCACTCCCAACCTGCCGACCTACAAACGACTGGCTAGCTATAAGAAAGGCGTGCCGGACTATCAGCTCGAACAATTGTACTATCAGTTCGGACGCTATCTGCTCATAGCCAGTTCGCGCCCCGGCAACATGCCAGCCAACCTGCAAGGATTGTGGCACAACAATACCGACGGCCCGTGGCGGGTAGATTACCACAATAACATCAACATTCAAATGAATTACTGGCCTGCGTGCCCCACCAATCTCTCTGAATGTACATGGCCTTTGATTGACTTTATACGCAGCTTGGTAAAACCCGGCGAGAAGACAGCACAAGCCTATTTCAACGCCCGCGGATGGACAGCATCCATCTCTGCCAATATCTTCGGATTCACAGCTCCCTTATCCAGCAAATCTATGGCATGGAACCTGAATCCTACCGTCGGTCCGTGGCTGGCAACGCATATATGGG
Organism: Bacteroides sp. AM37-9; assembly: GCF_003603455.1. NCBI lineage: Bacteria > Pseudomonadati > Bacteroidota > Bacteroidia > Bacteroidales > Bacteroidaceae > Bacteroides > Bacteroides sp. AM37-9. The sequence goes on from NZ_QTNF01000014.1 coordinate 61,895, forward strand.
AGTATTATGATTATACCCGTGACACGAAATTCTTAAAGGAAATCGGCTACGACCTTATCAAAAGCAGCGCACAGTTTGCGGTAGACCACTTGTGGCACAAGCCCGACGGGACTTACACCGCCGCTCCTTCCACTTCTCCCGAACACGGCCCGGTGGACGAGGGAGTCACTTTCGCGCATGCCGTAGTACGTGAAATATTACTGGACGCCATCCAGGCAAGCAAGGTGCTCGGAACGGACGCCAAAGAACGCAAACAATGGGAAAACGTACTGACCAAACTGGTTCCGTACCGTATAGGACGCTACGGTCAGTTGTTGGAATGGTCTACCGACATAGACGACCCGAAAGATGAACACCGCCACGTCAACCACCTGTTCGGATTGCATCCGGGGCATACCATCTCTCCCGTGACTACCCCCGAACTTGCACAGGCAGCCAGAGTGGTACTGGAACATCGCGGAGACGGCGCTACCGGTTGGAGCATGGGTTGGAAGCTCAACCAATGGGCACGACTGCAAGACGGAAACCATGCGTATAAACTATACGGCAACTTATTGAAAAACGGTACACTGGACAACCTCTGGGATACCCATGCGCCTTTCCAGATAGACGGAAACTTCGGCGGTACGGCAGGAATAACCGAGATGTTATTGCAAAGCCACATGGGATTCATCCAACTTCTTCCCGCTTTGCCGGATGCATGGGCAAACGGCTCAATAAGCGGAATCTGCGCCAAAGGAAATTTTGAGGTTTCCATCTCCTGGAAAGAGGGACAACTGGAGAAAGCTATCATCCATTCCAAATCCGGAATCCCCTGTAACGTAAGATACGGAGACAAGACGCTCAAGTTCAAGACCGTAAAAGGGAAAAAATACGAAATCACCTTAAAAGGGGACAAGTTAGCCGTATTATAAAGAAGGCATCTGTCCTCATAAACAAACCTGCTTTACATGAAAACCAAATACGCTGTTCTGTCAAGCCTTTTCTTTATCATACAGTTAGTCGGTGTTCTCCCTCTCCGGGCAGAACACTATTACTTTAAACAAATCTCTCTGAAAGAAGGGCTGCCTTCCAACGTGCGCTGTATTCTCCGGGATGAGCAGGGTTTCGTATGGATAGGTACCAAATCGGGACTGGGAAAGTTCGACGGGCACGAACTGAAAAGATACAAACACCAGGCAAACGACCCGAACTCGCTTCTCCACAACCTGATTTATCAGATTGCCGAAGACAAGCAACACAACATCTGGGTACTGACTGAAAAAGGTATTGCCCGTTACCAACAGCAGAGCAACGACTTCACGTTCCCCACGGACGAGGACGGGAAGAATATCACCGCCTATTCCTTCTGCCTTGTCCCGGACGGAATCCTCTTTGGCGGCAAGGACAGGATTTACAAATATAGTTATAACGATTCTTCTCTCCGGCTTCTGCAATATTTCAACGCCAACTCTTTTAAAATCAACGCTCTCAGTATGTGGGATTCAAAGACGTTGCTTTGTTGCAGCCGTTGGACAGGCATATACCTCGTAGACCTGCATACCGGAGAGCACAGACGCCCCCCTTTCGACTGCGGGCCGGAAATTACCACCATGATGACCGACAGCCGGAAAAGAATATGGATTGCCCCTTACAGCGGCGGACTTCGTTGCTATTCATACGACGGCAAACTACTGGCTTCGTACTCCACCCGCAACTCCGCCCTCAGCAACGACATCGTCCTAAGCCTCGCTGAAAGGGAAGGGCAACTGTGGATAGGAACGGATGGCGGCGGAATCAATATCCTCACCCCCGAAACCGGGGAAATCTCCCAACTGGAATATATCCCGGGACGTGAAAACTACTCTCTCCCCGCCAACTCCATTCTCTGCCTGCACAACGACCACAATAACAATATATGGGCAGGAAGCACCTGCAACGGATTGATCAGCATCCGGGAAGTGTTCATGAAAACCTACACCGACGTAGTCCCCGGCAACGACCGCGGACTAAGCAACAGCACCGTGCGAAGCCTTTACCGCCAATCGACCGACAGTATCTGGATTGGTACGGACGGCGGCGGTATCAACCTCTTTAACCCGCGTACCGAGAAATTCACCCATTATCTTTCTACCTGGAACGATAAAATAGCGTTTATCAGCGGATTCACTCCCGGAAAACTACTGATTTCCCTTTTCTCCAAAGGAGTATTCATATTCAACCCCGCAACCGGGGAGAAACAGCCTTTTACCATTGTCGACAAAGAAACTACGACACAACTTTGCAACCGGGGTAAATCGGTCAACTTATATCAGAACACCCCCAACACCGTGTTATTACTGGGCGACCATGTCTACCAGTATCACCTGAAAGAAAAGAAATTCGACAAAGTCACCGGAGAAGAAGGGAAAAGTATTGTCGGCACGCTCGTCCCCTTCAAGCACGAGAACAATCGGACTTATATCAACGACTTCAAACATATCTACGAACTGCATGACGGGGATTCCTTGCTGAAAACAACCTTCGAATGTTATCAGGATACCGTAATCAGTTCGGCGTCACACGACGAGCACGGTGATTTCTGGATAGGAAGCAATTTTGGCCTTATCCACTACAACCCCGTTTCCCAAAAGCAGACGCACATCCCTACCAACCTGTTTACCGAAGTCAACATGGTGCAATGCGACCAGAGGGGCAAAGTATGGATAGGTGCGGATAATCTGCTTTTCGCCTGGCTTATACAGGAACAGAAGTTCGTTCTCTTCGGAGAGTCGAACGGAGCTATCCAAAACGAATATCTGCCCAACGCCCGGTTGGTAAACAATGAGGGGGATGTCTATATCGGCGGTGTAAAGGGTATGCTGCGCATTGACGGCCAGCTGCTGCTGAATACATCGGAAATGCCGGAACTGCAACTGTTGGATATTATCATCAATGGTGAGCCTGCACAGAACAAGCTATATAGTCATCCGGCAGCAATCTCTGTCCCATGGGACAGCAATATCACCATCCGAATCATGTCGAAAGAAGAGGATATCTTCCGTAAGAAAGTCTACCGCTATCGGATAGAGGGGCTGAACGACCAGTATATCGAATCGTACCAGCCGGAATTGGTAATCCGGTCGTTACCACCGGGCAATTACAAAATTATGGCTTCATGCACAGCGAAAGACGGCAGCTGGATTCCCAACCAGAAAATACTAGAACTAACCGTACTCCCGCCATGGTATCGCACGTGGTGGTTCATTCTCGGTTGCACCATTCTCATTGCCACCATAATCATCGAAACTTTCCGCAGAACATTGAAACGTAATCAGGAAAAACTGAAATGGGCGATGAAAGAGCATGAGAAACAGATGTACGAGGAAAAGGTACGTTTTCTTATCAATATCAGCCACGAACTACGGACTCCGCTGACGCTTATTCATGCGCCACTCAATCAGATTTTGAAGTCGCTCTCTTCCGGAGACAGCCAATATCTGCCGTTAAAAGCCATCTACCGGCAGGCACAACGAATGAAGAACTTGATTAATATGGTGCTCGACGTGCGGAAAATGGAAGTAGGGGAGAGTAAACTGCAAATTCAGCCTCATCCGCTCAATCAATGGATTGAACACGTTTCGCAGGATTTTATCAGTGAGGGGGAAGCAAAGAATGTGCATATCCGCTATCAGCTCGACCCACGGATAGAGAAAGTCAGTTTCGATAAGGACAAATGCGAGATTATCCTAAGTAACCTGCTTATCAATGCCTTGAAACACAGTCCGCAGGACACGGAAATAACGATTGCTTCGGAACTGCTGCCCGAAGAAAACCGGGTGCGTATCTCCATCATCGACCAGGGATGCGGACTGAAACAAGTGGATACGCACAAGCTCTTTACCCGCTTCTACCAGGGAACGGGAGAACAGAGCGGAACAGGAATCGGCTTGTCTTACTCCAAGATTCTGGTGGAACTGCACGGCGGCTCTATCGGCGCACAGGATAATGAAGAAACCGGAGCCAGCTTTTTCTTTGAGTTGCCGTTGAGGCAGGAACCGGAAGAAATCATCTGCGAGCCAAAAGCTTATCTGAACGAGTTGATGATGGATGATAACAGCGGGCAGCCGTCCGCGAAAGAGGTATTCGACACCACTCCATACACTATTCTCGTAGTGGATGACAATCCGGATATGACAGACTTTCTGAAAAGAACGTTCGAAGGATACTTCAAACGGATAATTATCGCCGGAGACGGGGTGGAGGCCCTTCAACTGGTCAGAAGCCATGTCCCTGATATTATAGTCAGTGACGTGATGATGCCCCGGATGAACGGGTATAAACTTTGTAAAACGATTAAAGAGGATATCACTATCAGTCACATCCCAGTCATTCTGCTAACTGCCAGAGATGACAGGCAAAGCCAAATAAGCGGTTACAAGAATGGAGCGGACGGATATTTAAGCAAACCTTTCGAAGTGGAAATGCTAATGGAACTTATCCGCAACCGGTTGAAAAACCGGGAATATACCAAGAAAAGGTATTTGAACGCAGGATTAATCCCCACTCCGGAAGAAAGCACCATCAGCCTGACAGACGAAACATTCCTGATTAAACTGAATAGTATCATCCAGGAAAATATAGAAAATTCCAACCTGGGCATCCAGTTTATCTGCCAGGAAGTAGGATTGGGCCGTTCTTCGCTTTATAACAAACTGAAAGCACTTACAGGCATGGGAGCGAACGAGTATATCAGTAAGCTCCGTATAGAAAAAGCTATTACATTGATATCCGGCACGGATATGCCCTTCTCTGAAATTGCAGAGAAAACAGGGTTTACCACTCCGAGTTATTTCAGTACGGCTTTCAAGCAATATACCGGGGAAACACCCAGTCAATATAAAGAAAGAAAAAAGAAAGGTCTGGCTGATAAATAATACCATCATTATTCTTTATGCTGGCTGAAGTTTCCGGCTGCAAGCCAATTCGCCGCATATTGACCGATTAACAAACGGGCTGCCACAGAATCACTTCTCCGGCAGCCCTTCTTTCATTAAATTAGAAAACAGAGAGTATGATACAGTTTATTCCTGACCTCCTCCTAAAGCACGGTATAGGTTAATTAAACTTTGTATTTCAGTAAAATGATTTGCCGTCTGCGAGAGTTGCGCACTAAGCAACGACTGCCGGGAGGTAAGCACTTCCAGATAGGTTGTATTACCATGCTCCATCAACAGAGTAGTGCTCCGCAGAGCCGTTTGCAGGGAAGTGATCTGTTTATCCAACAAGATTCTTTTTCCCTGACTGGTTTGATAGGCAATCAACGCATCATTCACCTCACTACCGGCATTGAGCAACGTTTGCTGAAAACCGAGAGCCGCTTCTTCCTGTTGCGCACGGGCAATGCGGTATTGTGCCACCACCTGTCCTCTGTTAAAGAGCGGCTGCGTAAGCGAACCTACCGCTGACGCGAGAAACTTGCCCGGATTGATAATCATCGCCCCGGCGGAGTTTGTCCATCCGGCACTCCCGCTCAAAGTGATGGAAGGATAGAAAGCCGAACGTGCCGCATTGGTGCCATAGAACGCCGCTTCCAACGTCCGCTCTGCCGAACGGACATCCGGACGGGAAGAAAGCATTTGGACAGGAATCCCTATCGAGAAGTCGGCAGGAAACTGTTGCTTTGCCAATATACCACGCTCATAGTTGCGTGGCGTCTCCGCCAATAATAAGGCAAGACTGTTCTCCACCTGATTGATCTGCTGCTGCAAATCGAGGATCGAACCCTGCACCTGATAATAGGCCGCCTCCATCTGCGACACAGCCGATTCGTTTGCCAGTCCGGCATTCATTAATGCACGGGTGGACGCAACGGTTTCTTTCCATGCCTCTTCCGTTTGACGGGAGATGTCGAGTTGTTCGTCCAGCATCAACAGGGTATAATAGGTATTGGCGATACCTGCTATCAACTGTGTACGGACTGCCTGACGGTAATCTTCGCTTTGAGCATAAAGCGCTTTCGCCTGTTTCTTGGAGTTGCGCATACGCCCGAAAACGTCCAACTCCCAACTGGCAGTAACGGGCAACGAATAAGTCTGCGTAGCCTTCTGCGTATCGAAACTGCTCACTGTTCCCTGCGGAGCAAGAGCAAAAGCGGGCAGAAAAGCAAGTTTGGCGGACATCAGTACGGCCTGTGCTTCTTCCACACGGAGCTGGGCAGACTGATAGTCGGTATTGGTCTGCAATCCCACTTCAATGAGAGACTGCAAATAAGGGTCGGTGAAGAGTTCCCGCCAGTCCATATTACCCAGACCGGCAGTGTCTTCGGTCACCACTTCCCCGCCGTAAAGATCGTCGGGAACGACAGTGGCGGGTTCGTATTTGGTATAGATGCCACAACCGCTCAACGACAGACTGATGGCAACTAATGTGATGATATTCTTCTTCATTCTTTCTTTCATTTATTTACGTTCGCGTTCAACTTCACTCTTTCCTTTCTCTAAAAGCACCTGCACATCTGGTTCCTCTTCCATCGGTTTACGGATTTTCTCTTGCAAAAACTCAAAGATGATGTAGAAAACCGGAACGACAAAGAGCAATGCCAGTGTCCCGACAGCCATACCGCCCACAACACCCGTACCCAGCGAACTATTGCCATTGGCACCCGCACCGGAAGAGAACATCAGCGGAAGCATACCGAAGATCATCGTCAACACCGTCATCAGGATAGGACGCAAGCGGACTTGTGCGGCAGAGTAGGCAGACTCCACAATACCCATTCCCTTGCGGCGACGTTCTATGGCGTACTCCGTAATCAGAATGGCTGTCTTAGCCAGCAAACCGATCAACATAATCACACCTGTCTGCAGATAGATATTATTCTCCAACCCGAGTATTTTGGCGAAAAGGAACGACCCCATCAGCCCGAACGGCACGGAGAAGATAACGGCAAACGGTATGAGGAAACTTTCGTAAAGACAGGCCAGAATCAGATAGATAAGGAAGATACAGATGGCGTAAATGAAAACCGTCTGCGCACCACCGCTACTTGCTTCTTCGCGTGCCATACCACCATATTCATATCCGTAGCCTGCCGGCAAAGATTGCGCAGCCACTTCTTCAATCACTTTCTGCACCTCGCCGGAGGAGTAACCGTCGGCAGGATTCACATTGGCGGTGATGGTGCTGTAAAGGTTGAAACGGTTAGCCGTTTCCGGTCCCAGCACTTGCTTCAGCGTCACGAACTGGCTCACCGGAGCCATCTGCGTACCATTGCGTACAAACATATTATTCAGTGCCTGCTCGTCGAGGCGGTATTCAGGCGAAGCCTGCATCATCACACGATATACTTTACCATACTGGTTATAGTTGGAAATATACGCGCCACCGCAATAACTGCCCACCGCATCGAGCACCGCACTCGGCGAAATTCCTGCACGCTTACATTTGGCAGCGTCCACTTCCACCGATATCTGCGGGAAGTTGATAGCATACGATGTATAAGCCATCGCTACCTCCGGACGCTCGTTCAGAGCACCGAGGAACTGTATAGCCGCTTCATAGAACGTAGCCAATTCTCCACCCGTCATGTCCTGAAGGTTCAGTTCGAGGGAGTTACCCATACCGTAACCCGGAATCATGGCAGGCTGGAAGCTGAATACCTGTGCTTCCTTTATCGCCTGGAATTGTCCGTTGAGGCGAGACACCACAGCATCCGAGCTATGCTCCTTGCCCTTTCGTTCGCTCCAGTCTTTCAGACGGATAATAATCGTACCGTACGAAGTTCCCTGACCGGATATCAGTCCGTATCCTGCTACGCGGGCGTAGTGTTCTATTTCGGGTGTATCTTTCAGGATATTTTCCAAGCGGTCCATCACTTTCGTGGTTTCTTCGAGCGTACTTCCCGGTGAAATGCTGACATTCACCATAATGACACCTTGGTCTTCCTGCGGCACAAGTCCCGTTTTAGTGGTACTCATCAGGTAAACCAGCAAGGCAACGGCAACAGCCAGTGAAGTCCACACCATCCAGCGATGGCGGATGAAGAACATCACACCTCTTTTATATTTACCCAATACGGCATTGAACGAAGCATTGTAAGCTGCACGTACCCGTCCGTTGATACTCTTGGCACTCTTGGTTCCGTCCGACGGACGCATCATGATGGCGCACAAAGCGGGACAGAGCGTCAAAGCCGAAATCATCGAAATACCTACGGCAGTTGCCATCGTGATACCGAATTGTGTATAGAACACGCCCGAAGTACCTCCCATGAAGGTTACAGGAATAAACACAGCCATAAATACACAGGTACAGGAGACAATAGCCATCGTCACGTCGCCCATTGCGTCTTTCGTGGCAAGATAGGCAGACTTATATCCGGCATCGAACTTGGATTGCACGGCCTCCACCACCACAATGGCATCATCCACCACCGTACCGATGGCAAGCACCAGCGCAAACAGTGTCAGGATGTTCAGACTGAAACCCGCAGCCACCAGACAGGCAAACGTACCCACCAACGACACAATGATAGAGATAGAGGGAATCAGCGTACTCTTCAAATCCTGCAAGAAGAAATAGACCACGAGGATGACCAGAATGATGGCAATAATCAGCGTCTCCACCACATTGTGTATGGAAGCGAAAAGGAAGTCATTGGAACTCATCATCGTGACGAACTCCGTTCCTTCCGGCAGATTCTTCTCCATCCGCTCTATCTGCGTAGTGATTTCTTTGTTAACAGCGGTAGCATTGGAACCGGCTGTCTGGAATATCATATAAAGAACGGCAGGCTGACTGTCCATCTCACTGCGGAAACTATACGTCATCGTACCCAGTTCCACCTCTGCCACATCTTGCAGGCGAAGTATCGAACCGTCTTCCCGCGAACGGACAACCGTGTTCCGGAATTCTTCCACGCTTTTGAGGCGTCCGCGATATTTCATCGTAAACTGGAAAACATTCTTCGAGCTTTCGCCCAGTGAACCGGTAGGAGCTTCGATATTCTGCTCACCCAACACAGCGGTAATGTCCGACGGAACCAGTCCGTATTGTGCCATCCGTTCCGGTTTCAGCCAGATACGCATACTGTATGTATCGCCCAGTTCCATCACGTCTCCCACTCCCTCGATACGTTTAATCTGGGGAATGACATTGATGTCCAGGTAATTGGCAAGGAACGTCTGGTCGTATCGACCGTCCGTGCAGACCAAAGCACCAATCTGCAAGAAGCTGGTCTGCCGCTTCATCGTGCTGACGCCGACTTTCGTTACTTCAGCCGGAAGCAATCCCTGCGCTTTCGCCACACGGTTCTGCACGTTGACTGCCGCCATATCGGGGTCCGTGCCCTGCTTGAAATAAACCTGTATAATAGCCAAACCTGCATTGGAAGCACTGGAACTGATGTACATCATGTCTTCCACACCGTTGATACTCTCCTCCAGTGGCATGATGACACTGTTCATCACTGCCTCGGCATCGGCACCCGTATAACTGGCAGTTACGTATACCGTTGGAGGTGCAATGTCAGGATATTGCTCCACCGGCAGCGTGAAGAGCGAAATAAGCCCTATGGCCAGAATCAGTACGGAGATGGAGATAGCCATCACCGGCCGTTTTATAAATATATTTCCTTTCATAATCAGTCTCCTTCTTATTTAACTTGCATGCCTTCGCGTACCAGTCCGGCGCCTTCCGATACAATTTCATCACCTGCTTTCAGTCCGTCCAGCACCACATATTCGCGTCCGTCATTGTTTGCGGCCACTGTTATCAGGGTAGATACAGCCTTCCCGTCCACTACCTTATATACAATCGTCTTATCCTGCATCCGCACGGTGGCCGTCTGCGGAATAGCGATACAGTCTTTATAAATGCTCGGCACTACCACCGTGCCCGATGCTCCGCTATGAAGCAACCGCGATTCGTTGGGAAACACCACGCGCGCCACCACAGTACCCGTTTGCCGGTCGATGACGCCGCTGATGGATTCGATGACACCTTTCTTATTATAAACCGAATTATCATTCAGGCGTAATTCCACTTCCGGCATGTTCTTCAACGCTTCGTCCATGTCGCCATACTGGCGGGTGAGGGCAAGCAACTGATTCTCGGTCATGGAGAAATAGACATACATATCCGAGTTGTCGCTGACCGTAGTAAGCGGATAGGGCATATTGGCACTTACCAATGCGCCTGCACGATAAGGCAATGCACCTACAACTCCGTCACTAGGACTTTTCACTTCGGTATAAGAGAGATTGTTACGGGCACTGATCTCTTGTGCTTCAGCCTGCGACAGTTGAGCTTTGGCGGTGAGGTAAGAATTCTCGGCCGTTTTCAGGCTGAATTCCGAAACTACTTTCTGCGCATACAGTTCTTTGTTGCTCTTGTAGGTCAGTTCGGCAGTACCCAGCGCGGCACGTGCTGCTTCCACATTGGCAATAGCGGTTTTGAGCGCGGCCTTGTAAGGCACCTGGTCGATAATGAAAAGCGATTGCCCGCGGCGTACTTTCTGTCCTTCGGTCACACAGAGTTTCTCAATCGTTCCCGACACCTGCGGATAGATATCAATATCCTGCCGCCCACGTATGCTCGCCGAATAGGAAGAAGAAAATTCCTTATCCGCCGCTTCTATCTGCATTACTGCATAAGAAGAAGATTTCACTCCCGCATCCGATGCTTGCTTGCAAGATGCCATCCACACTGTACAACCGACAATCCCTATCAGCCGTATCCATTTTTTGCTTACTGTAATCATACTTTCTCTTTTGATCTTTTGTTAAATCCTGGACAAAAGTAGGAGAAAAGAACAAGGCAAGAGTGACCAATTTCCCTCCATAAATGTCCTATTTTCGCCATTTACGTTTATTATAGCTAACTATTTGGCAATAAACGACATATCAAACAAATCTGAAGAAGTATGGGACATTCTGTTTTCCCGATTATTCACCAACTTTGCAAAAAGTAAAAAAGGAAAGAACATGGAAAAAGAGAACATTATAACGGTGGATATAGAAGATTTTAAGGACAGTCAGCACGTCCTTGATTATATTGATGATGACTTTGCGATAGTCAACAGTCTGGAGGGGACTCCTTATAGTAATGATACAATCAAACTGAATTGTTTTCTCATCGCGGTTTGTATAGAAGGGTGCATCCAGCTGGATGTCAACTACCGGACCTACAAGTTGCAGGCAGGCGAGTTGCTGCTCGGTCTGCCCAACACGATTATCAGCCATACGATGCTTAGTCCTAAATATAAAGTCAGGCTTGCCGGATTCTCTACCCGTTTCCTGCAACGTATTATTAAAATGGAAAAGGAAACGTGGAATACTGCCATTCATATCCACAACAATCCGGTGAAGTCGGTTGACAACGGGGAGGATCAAACAGTCTTCGGATTCTACCGGGATTTAATTATAGCCAAGATAAACGATGAACCTCATTGCTACCACAAAGAAGTGATACAACATCTCTTTTCCGCTATCTTTTGCGAAATGATGGGGCAGCTTCATAAGGAAATGGAAGCCGCCGGCAATACGGAAGGTTCGAAAGAAGGCATCAAACAGGTGAATTATATTTTGCGGAAGTTCATGGAACTGTTATCGAAGGACAAGGGTATGCACCGTTCGGTGAGTTATTTTGCCAACGAGCTTTGTTATACTCCGAAGCATTTCTCGAAAGTCATCAAGCAGGCATGTGGCAGGACTCCGTTGGATTTGATTAACGAAACTACCGTGGAGCATATCAAATACCGGTTAAAACGTTCGGAAAAGTCTATCAAGGAAATTGCGGAAGAGTTCAACTTCCCCAATCAGTCCTTTTTCGGGAAATACGTAAAAGCGCATTTGGGAACATCACCGGCCAATTATCGGAACAGAAAAGAAGAATGACAAAAAGAACAGATTCTTATGTTAGACAAATCTTTTTGGGGATCTTGTTCATCTTAATATAAAAAAAGAGTAATAATGTGCACATTATTACTCAATAACACTAAGATAGCTCCCGACTCTTGACTTATACATAAGTCTATATTGCTTTTTCAATTCTTTAGAGAGAAAAGAATGTTCAATCAGTTGATCAGTCAATTCATATATCTTACTATATTTTTCGAGACAAGAGTTTACCAAACGCTCGGGTAGACCTATTTTTAAGCCAAAGTGATAAAAAGTCTTCCCAGTAACCGCCGATGCACCACCGAAATAATCCGGTTCAGGATTAACAAACAAACCTTTGCTCATGGCAAAGATACCATCGTTTATATGGAGATGAGTATTCAATAAATCGTAAGCAGGAGATAGGCGGAATCTTCCTTTCTTCTCTTCCAATAAAGAAAAGTTCTTTAAATGGGCATCGCCGTTAGAATAGACAAAGTTGAACAAGATAAGTTCAAAAAAACGCAATTTATCCACTTGGGGGACAGAGCTGTATTTATCTATAATTCTTGCAAACTCTTCATAGGCCAGATTGTCATATTTATAATCGGAACCTCCATTTTTCCTGGTAAGCCCGGCTAAAGAAGCAAAATCCTCCTTTTGTAACTTTCCTTTCTCCGACAAATCAAAACGTCGTACAAAATAAGCAGGGGTTCCGTCCTGAAAAAAGCATAATCCATTAGGAGCTGTCGGAATCCCATATACTTGCGCAGCTATCTGCATTGTCAAATGTTCGTTGGCAGGACAAAACTCCTTGTTACGGAGATTATTGGGAACAGGCTTTAATATGAATTCGCCCTGTTCTCCCTCTTTGGTCAATCGCAATATCCCGTCATCGGCAACTAAAGAATACTTAATCTGGACTCCAGAAACGGATATGCGTTTGCTATTGTTATTGAAGAGATCAATACCGACATTATCGTCAAAATGCCTGTAAGGTAATTCACAAGATATATTTTTCCCATCAGAAAGCTGCTTCAAGGCTTTGGGTGAATATCCGCTTTCTCCACCAGTCTCCCGTAAAAGTGAGGGACAAATATGAATATCAGTTTCCATTATCACATTTTTTTAATTGTTATTGCTCCGATTGTATCTGTATGGGCAGTAGCCAGAAGAATACCAAAATCATCCTCTTCATCAATATGCAGGTTTCTAGCTTGAATAATCCGATTATCCCCTTCAGATGTCATATTAAAAAAGACAGGGAAAAGATAGGAAGAGGTATATTCCTGCTGTGTCTTGGGCATGGTCAGTGAGACAGCTGGGAGTTGTGGATTATTATAATAGTCCGTATCATAACAGAATGAATAGTGTTCACGATCTATTTCTGTTAACAGACCGGCATAAATACCTTTTATATAGACTTTGGCAGATCGACTCATATGTGTGTCTATTATTGAATATGAATACTAAGTCCTAAAGTTTTCAGGACATTAAAAAGAACATCGAAGCGGGGATTACCACTTCCACGTTCCAAGCGGACCAAAGCGTTAATCCCTATTCCTGCAAGAGTGGCCAACGTAGACTGATCCAACCCCAACTCCTTACGCCTTTCGCGAATATGTTTTCCTATCTCTATTAAATCCATAATTCACCATATATAGAAACTTTCTCACAAAGATAGAATCTTTTTAGTATAAAAACAAGTAAATTCACCATATACAGTGAATTTGCACATAAATAGCATAGTATTAAAGCATACTATCATGCTTTTCACCATATATGGTGATTTAAAAGAGATACATGCTTATAAAGGAAAGACATTGATTGCTGAAAGAAGTGCCAACATGAAGAATTGTATATTTTACCTATCCTGCTCTTTATATTTCGAGCCCTTCCTTGCACTTCATGAAAAACGCCCTCCATTTAGAGTTACAGATTTCGCAAATAACACAAAATAGGCATTATTAGCAAACAAGTTACAATAAAAGCAGTTAATCAAAAGCATAAATAGCTATCATATCACAAAGGATATATCAGATTGCTATTTATAAATAGGCAGTAGAAAAAGACAAAGTAGCTCAATATATCCTCTTCAAAAACCCAATTCAGCTTCCTTTAAAAGAAACCGATGGTTTGATTATAGCAAACGGAAGGTTTGTTTAAACCAAACGGAAGGTTTGATTACGGCAAACGGATGGTTTAGTTACACCATATCGTGCATATTTCAAGGAAATAAATACAAGATAAAGAGAGATAATGCATATTCTTGCAATTGTTCATGCAGTTTATTTTCTATTTGGCCCTTTTCTTTCTTTCCTTTTTCTGTGAAGTTCTTAAAAACAGAACAGATTCCCCGTTATATGAAAGTACCTTGTATCCGGAGACAGGCAGAAACTTTCATATAACGGGGAATTCTATTTCATATTCTCAATGAAGAGAATCCATGAAGAGAATCAACGATTCTCGGTATCTTTCATACAACGCACGGAGAATGCATGGGAACGACCGGAGGAATGTGTCCAGGTCTTATCGGAGACTTTATAATACAGAGAAGTAGCTCCCTGATCCTTGTCATTTCCATAACTGCTTGCCGATGAGTTAGACCAATAACAAGCGGCTCCCTTAGCGGTATCCAATCCTGTATTGTTACCACTATTACCGCCGTTAGAACCCCACTTACAACCTGCCAACGGCCAATAAGCGTAATTCGTACCGTCATAGCAATATTTAAATACCGCAGTTGCGCTCTGTTTCACAAATTCTCCTTTCTGCTCTATCTCATCCAATACTCGGGGAGATACAACCCGGTAGCCTTTCGGACAAGGATCATAAATAGATTTATGACCGTCAGAAGGATTGAGATAAGTGCTCGATTCGTTCGGATTACCCCAGAAGTCATCTTTACGATCGGTACGTGCACCGGTCCATGCACCCAGATACCAGTCGGATTTTGTATTATCCACATTATTGGTATAAAGCAACGCACGGGGATTTTCTATAGAGAAGCGGACGTTGGTGGCTTCGGTAGGTATATTAGTACCCACGGTTCCCGACCAGCCGACCGGCGTAGGACGTCCCCATTGGAAGTAAACACCGTTTTGCTTCCAGTTGTCTCCTTCACACGTCATATAAGTACCCAGATTACGATCCAACACTACATATCCCGTATTACCATAAGGGTGTTCTGCCGGAGTAGGGGTCATCCAGATAATAAAACTCCAGATGACGGTAGTCTGATCCGCTCCATAGATAGCCACCTGGCCGCAACCGCCAGGTAGTCCGGCGTATGTTTGAATCCCTGTTACCGTAATCGTATAATCACCATTCACAGGAGTAATATCTGTAGCAGAGCCATTTACCCGAACCATTTTATTCGCATTACCCAAATCGCAATTAAGTATAGTCTTGGCATACTTGGGTTCTTCCACTTCCATGAAATTACCACGGGCTTTCACATTTATCACATTATCCACACCTTCTGTTGAAATATTCGTCAACAGACAGTTGGACTCGCCATAAGCCCATCCTCCTGCCAATAAACGTGTCTCTACCGGCTCATACCATTCGCAGGAGTTATCCGAAAGTTTCAGGTTGTTGACAGCAATCGTATTGACAGCATTGGCTTTCAGTTGCTTTCCTTCTTTGAGAATAGGAATGGTAACAGTCTGCTGGTCATTCTCCAGAGTGATGACAATGTACACTTCTTTGCCACTTAAATCGGCAGGATATGTAGTCAGGTATATATCCTGTGCGGAAGCGAGCAGTTCGGGAGTAGTCAGTGAAACAGTGGCATACGGTTTCACATCCGTACCGTAGGTCAGTTCGTCCGTATCCAAATCTGCTGTGAATACACCGGAAAGAGGAGTTTTTGTCTCCTTGTCATATAAAGAAACACTCTTGAGCTTGTACGTAGAAAGCTCCTGGGACGAGATGCTGAACTTCACATAAGCCATCGCATGGTTCAACGTAAATTTAGCAAGCATATCCGGACTGCTGACCGTAGCCTTGGCAAACGCAAAACCATACTTTCCAATATGATGGCTATCGCCGGGACGACTTTGTTCCTGCTCAACAGACAGGGTAGAAGTAATCTTGTTGCCATTTTCGGCCAGTTCCGTACTTGCCCGGTAAGGATAGTAAATAAGAAGTTCCGTAGCTCCTTCTTCCGCCATTTTCACGTCGTCCGAAGTAAAGACACCGGAGTTTTGTCCGATCGACTCATCACTCAATAAAGACTGCACATTATTGATGTCGGTCCCTGCCGTACGGGAGAACACACCCAAGGCATCCCCTTCGCTCCAAATCACCGGATAAACATCCCCTGTTTTGTCACCGATAGAAACACGTGTCTGCGGAGACGAAAGTCCAACCAATGTCAGACATGAACCTGCCGTTGCCGGTTCTTTGCCGTTATCGGACGAAATAAGTTCGTCCTGCGTGCAACTTGTCATCATGAGAATCATTGCACCTATTGCAAATAATCTATTTTTCATACCATTCATTCTTTTGAGTTACACCATTCTTTACCATTCATTCTCTTCCAGATCACCGGCAGAACCGCCGTCACTCCATGCTCCTTCCGTTCCTGAAGCTTTCCAGGTCTGGAAAGCGGAACACACGGCACGCCCTTCGGCATTATAGGCGATGATCGCACTGATGTAATTCACTCCCGGACGTAATCCTTCGGTGATTTTACGCGTATAGGGCAGAGATACGGGTTCTCCGTTCTCTTCTACAAATTTCACCAGTTTCACTTCAATGTTATAGTCAAAACCGATGTCGGCCACCGGATAGAATTCAATGACTTTCGCTCCGAACGTAGTTCCTGTTTGCTGCTCGGAAGTAATCAGAGCCGTATTGTCCGCAATCTCCGAAACTGTCAGGTTCATGGTGGGAATGACACGCGGAGCCGAATCATCCTTGTCCGAGCAGGAGGCAGTTATCAGCAGTAGTACGAAGATAAATGCCATATTTATATATAAGTTCTTCATAATCATATTGTATTAGTTTTATTTTTGTAGATTCTTATACCGCAGCAATGCTTCTAAAAAGTAATAATCGGCATACGTCAGGGGGACATCTACTTCGCTTTTATCAGGAAGTGCACCCACGCTGTGCTTCAGGATGAAACATTCGTTCGTACCCGGTTCTGCCAGATACTCTTTCGAGGCAAGCGTACGGAGTTGCTTTTCTGCCATGGCAAGATAAGATTCCTTGGCTTCCGTGCCGGGGATATAACGGCTTAGTTCGATAAAGGCGGAAGCCATGATAGCCGCAGCGGAAGCATCCCGATAGGTCTGTTCTTCTACCGGAGCGTCGAAATCCCAGTAAGGAATACCGTCAGCAGGTAGACGGCGGAGCAGCATATCGGCGATATGCCCGGCTTGCAACAGATAATTCTGATACCCCGTCAGGCGGAACATCATCGTATAGCTATACAAGGCCCATGCCTGTCCGCGGCTCCAGGAGGAATCGTCCGAGAATCCCTGCACTGTTTGCTTGCCGCGCACCGCACCCGTTTCAGGGTCATAATCCACCAGATGATACGTGGAATAATCATCCCGGAAGTGATGCTGGATAGTGGTATTGGCATGCGTACAGGCAATGTTCTGCAAAGAGTCGTCGGCGTAGGCTTTCGACATGGACAACAGCAATTCAAGGTTCATCATATTGTCAATAATCACCGGAAACTTCCAGTCGCAACCTTTGCGTACAAAGTCCCAGCTACGGATCACACCGGCAGCAGGATTGAAGCGGGTTGACAAGGATTTGGCGCCCTGATAGAGCACTTGTTTATAAGCCTCATTACCTGTCAGCCGGAAAGCATTGCCGTAACTGCAATTCAACTGGAAACCGACATCATGATCTCTGGTCACGTATTGTATAGAGTCGAGTTTCAGCGTGTTCTTCTCGGCCAGTGTTTTCACTGCGTCCTTCCGGGTATATTCGTAGATATACCAAAGGGAACCGGGATAGAAGCCGCTGCACCACCAATAGATATTCGAGGGAACAAACTCACCGTCGGCAGAGAGCGTGCGGGGAAGTGTCTTTTCTGTCAGGTGGGTGTCCATAGCCGTGTATTGTTGCTCCGCAACGGTAAATACACGGTCAATCAACTCCTCCATCGGCTCCTGCTTCGTGCAGGAGACCAATGTCAAAAGTCCGAGTATAGATATTAATAGGATTCTCATACGTTCGATTCTTTTTATTTAGGGGACAGGGTTGTGGTAAATGTGGCGGTCTGATTGGCGGTGACCGTTGCTTCAAAGCCGACCATATAGGTGCCCGGATTAGCCTGGTCATAAAAGTTCTCACTGGTGGTACTCCATTGCTTGTAGGTAGGCTTCACGCTTCCGCTGGCTGTGAGATACATCACTTTGCTTCCGTTCGTTAGTACGATGCGGTTACTTTCCACCGTCGGAACGGCAGGCGTCACCATGCACCAACGCACTTTGGCGGATTTATCCGTTCTTGCCTTGATCTCATCCATGACCACTAAATCTTTATCGTTCACGATTTTCACGGTACGGGTAGCGGACGCAGCCTGATCGGACACTACTTCTGTCAGATCGAAAGTGGCTCCCAATTCCGTAGCGGTATTGATAGTAGTAGTCAGCGTAGCCGCCCCATTTACCCGGTGACGGGCGTCATTGATTGAAATCGTGCTATGATTCAAGTTATTCAAACGAAATACATCCCAACGCATCGAGTTCTGTCCCATATCCCAAAGATTACCGCCTAAGCCGGCTAATACCGACTCGAGCGTTGTATAACTTTGCAGACCGAAATCCATCGACCAACGCACTCCATACGCATCGTATACAAATGAACCGGCATCCATGTGTCCGTGGCTCGAACCTGCCTTGCCGCCTTTGATTCCGAGGTATTTGTCCGTATCGGTGTATGTCCAGTCGGTATGTACCATCACCACGGGCGTTTCCCCTTTTCCACTCCATAGTTTATTGGAAGGAGCGGAGATTGCGTCCAGATTCAGATTATTGGCAAACGCCATAATCATCGGCAACAGGCGGTTTTCGGCACAAGAAGCGTATTCGCCGTTCTTCAGCATTTTCAGCTCATTATATAATAAGGACGGATTACTGTATTTATCGGCAAACCACCACGAAGCCAATGCCGCGGTAGAAGAGGGGGCACAATCAGAATAATTAAAGAACTTACTGTTCAGGCCTGTCATATACAGCATATACTCTGCCGTCTTGGAGAATCCCGGTGTATCGGAAAGCCCGTTATCCGTGCCAAGCGTACTGTTGAGGGCGGCAAGCATCAATACCTGATAGAGCGTGCCGTAACACCAGTAACCGCTGCCCTCCGGATAGTTGCCGTCGGGAGAATACATCACTTCCAATGCAGGTTTGTTGGATTCTAACGCCTTTTCAATCATGTCCTTTGCTTCGGAAGGATTGTTTTCATAGGAAGCCAGTGCCGCACAAACCAGTCCGCCATTACAAACCTGATTCCAGTTGTTGGTGGCTTCGTAGAAGTTGAGGTTCCAGTTCTTATCTTGTGCCTGCTGGAAGGCAAACTTCAACAATGCGTTGGCCGCTTTCGTACGGGTGGCTACGCTTAATTCGTTGTAGAGCCAGTCGTAGCCGAACGCAACAGCCGTAGCCATTTCGCCTACATCGAGAAAGTGGCGTTTCGAGTTCCAGTCGGGAAAGTTGCAGACAGCGTTGATATCCGTTTCCGCTTTAGTCAGGTATTTGGCATCGCCGGTCATCCGGTAGGCATAAGCGCAGGTGAAAATACGCAGTAACGCATCGCGAGACACATCGAGGATACGTTTGTTGCTGGCATCCAATTTATAAGTCAGTGCCGTGGCGTTCATCCCTTTGCTGTTGCACACTCCCATAATGGTATTATGGAGCAAGGTCAGATTGGCACTCGAATTGGCATCCACTTTGGCTTTCAATGCAGTGAAAGCCTCGGCGTTCATCAACAGGCGGGGATGATTATCCGCGGTCAGTTTGGAATAATCCAGTCCGCCCTCCGGCTCCGTGGGATTCGGTTTCTCATGGGTAGATCCCGGACGGAATCTGTTCTCATCCTCATCAGAACAACTAACGGCTGTTCCCACAAAGAAAGCTATGATGATTGTTTTAAAAAGAATCGTTTTCATGGTTCAATGAATTTATTTGTATTACTACTTCAAAGGAATAAGTCGTACTTTCAGTTGCGCGGCACGATTGGCAGGAATCACCGTCTCAAAGCCCACGCGAATGGTTCCTGGATTGCGGAAATCATATTCATGCGGGGGCACGTTCGACCAGGTTTTCATTTCTACTTCCGTATCGGCATCTACCGTCAGCAGCATCCGTTGGCCGTCTTTGGTCAATTCCATCCGGTTCTTGCCCGTTATTTTGGCTTCCGCCGGAGTGACCATAATCCAGGATACGGTAGCTTCCTTGTCACCCGTCTCCAAGCGGTCGGTCACTTCCAGATGGTCTTTCTGATCCAATATCACGGTGCGGACGGCTTTCTTCACGCTGTTGGCAAACACACTCGACAGGTCTACTTCCGCCCCTTTCTGTTTCTTCGACTCGAAAGTACGGGTGATCGGGGCATTGCTCTCTACCAAATGGCGTTCTCCGTTAATCGTCAACGTATTGTGAGCGATATTGCTTAGCCGGAATACTTCCCAGCGTTGTCCGTTCTGCGACATATTCCACAGGTCCACTCCCTTACTTTCGAGTGTGATATAACTCTGCATCCCCAAGTCCATCGCCCAACGCACTCCGTCTCTCTCGAAGATAAACGACCCGGCATCCATGTGTGCATGAGAGGTAGAGGGCGAACCTCCTTTCACTCCCAGATAGGTATCTTTCTTGCTGTCCCATCCGCCACGGTAGATAAACACAGGCGTATCTCCACGGTTAAACCAGAAGTTTTTCTTCGGCTTTCCGATCCGGTTCAGGTCGAGCTGTGAACAGAACACCAGCAGGCTGGGCAGTAAACGGTCTTCGGCAAACTGCATATCCGGGCGGTCGAGATACTGACGTTCAATCCACAACAGGGAAAGGTCTTTCGCCTTGCCTGCAAACCAGAACATCATCATATTACACTCTGCCTCTACCGGAGAGTCCGAGAAACAGAAACAGTCTCCGCTCGGAGCCGTCATATACTGCATGAAACGGGCAGATTCCATGAAGCCGGGGGCTTGGGAGAGCCCATTGTCTGTGCCGAAAGCACTTTCGAGCGCAGCAATGAGCATTACCTGAAAACTTGTCCCGTACCCCCAATATCCGAACCCTTCGGGATAACCTCCGTCGGGGCCATAACCTACCATCGCTTTCGGATTTGTCTCCATGCATTTCTCTATGATGCCTTTCGATACCTCCGGAATCTCTTCAAAAAGAGCCAGCGCGCCATACGCCAATCCACTATTACATACGGAATTCCAGTTATTCTTGGCTGTATAGAACCAGGCATGACGGGTGTTCTTTGCCGCGTCGAACCCTTTCGCGATGATTGCTTCGCGCACCACCCGGCGGGTGTCGGGCTGCAAAGAGTCATACAGCCAGTCATAACCGATAGCCAATGCCATTACCATCTCACCCACATCCAGGAAATGAGTAGGGTTCCAGTCGGTGAAATGACTAACGGCCAGCATCTCCTGTTCCGCACGGAGAGCGTATTTCTGATCTCCCGTCATACGGTAAGCGTAAGACAGGTAGTAGATACGCTTCAATGCGATGCGCGAAATCGCCAGCAGGCGTTTACCCTCTTTGATACGTTCCACAGGCTGTTCCGTAAGTGTCCGGTCGCAAAGTTCCATGATCCGCTGGTGAACAGTGGCCAACGGGGGATACTCCGCAATGGCTTTCCTGATGGCTTCTTCTCCTCCCTCCGGCAGTAACAACCGGGGATGAGGCGCTATCTTGCCATAATCAAACTGTTGCGCAACTACACCCGTGCAACCGGATACAAAAATGAGTAATAGTAAAAGTATTTTCTTCATCCTTATTCAAATCTTTATGATTAATACGCCCAACCGCTTCGTTTAGTCAGGTTCGGGTTCTTTTGCGTTTCAACGATAGGAGCAGTCCACGGCCACATATAATCGGCATAATACCAGTTATACTCTACCATATCGCCCCACCAGGACTTGCCGCCATTCACGTCTTTTCCCTGGAATTTGGTTTCTTTGTAGGTTCCCCAACGTACTTCGTCGAAGAAGTTAATTCCCTCCAGGCAGAATTCCACGCGACGTTCGTAACGTATCCTTTCGAGCATGTCTTCCTTTCCGTTCACTGCGCACGGACCGCTTCCGCCCTCTGTCAGTGCGGGCATGTGGGCACGGGTACGTACTTTATTCACCAAACGGATGGCTTCTCCCAACTGATCGGTCTGCGCCAATGCTTCGGCATACTGCAACAGTACATCGGTATAGCGAATCAACGGCCAGTCGGTATGGCAACGGCTCCGGCTAATCAAACGGCCTTTCTCAAACTCATTGTACTTGCGATAGCAGTAGAAAGCAGAAGTACGTTTATCGAGCCAGAAGTCTCCGCCATTCGTTCCCTGTTCCTTCAACGGCCAACGGAGTTGTTTACCGATCTGGTTGGCATCTCCTGCATAATTAGGCTTGTAGCAGTCCACCGGCACATAAGGAGTGACGACGGTCTGTTGCAGACGCGGGTCACGGTTGTCATACGCCTTTTTGATACGGGCTTCATTACCACTGTTGAGGTAATATTTCTGATAGATATCTTCGCCTACCCGTTTGATAAGCGCATTCTTTTGTGAGGACATGGATTCCAGTCCGTCACGGCAGAAGAAGATTTCACGCTGTTTTGGAGTCAGCAAGTCCCAGTCTTGCAGGCCGTCTACTTCCGACCATTTGAAGTCCGATCCGTCTGCGTTCTTATAGTAATCTACAAAGTCTGCGGAAGGTTTTATTTCCGTCCAGCCATCATACGTATCGCGGGCGCCAGTCATTTGCTGAATGTTATCACAATAACCGGTTTCTTCGCTGAACTGGAGCGAGAAGATCATTTCTTTATCCTTTTCGTTTTCATATTTGAAGAAATCGGCATATTCGCCTGTCCACAAACCATAACCACACGTTTCCACTTCTTTGAAATCGTTGCCCGCTTCCTTGTATTGCTTCTTCCACATATATACCATACCACGCAGGGCATAAGCGGCACCTTTAGAAGGACGGCCGTAGTTTTCATTCAGCGTGTTATTGGGGAAGTCGGGATTGTTGATGCAATACGTCAAATCATCCAGAATCACTTGCCATACCTCATCCACCGAAGATTGGCCACGGGTACAGTCTTCATTATTGATGGGTTCCAGATAAACGGGAACACCCTGATAAAGCATATTCAGACGATTGTACGCCCAGGCACGGAGGAAACGGGCTTCGCATTGGTAACGCGCCAGTTTATTTGCGCTCATATCCGCTTTATGCAGATTGGAAATCGCATCGTTACACGCATGGATGATGGTGTAACAGAACTTCCATTCATACCACACCTGAAAGTCATTGGCAGGTTTGGTGGCCAGCGAAAGCAGTTCCACCGGATAGTTGTTGGAATAATAATCGGTTGCAAAGCTCATAGCTTCGATTCCCTGACGGTTCAGTCCGTCGGCACGGCGAAGCTGAGTAGAGGAGAGTTGGGTGGCATAGAACGGGAAGTAGAGTCCTGCCATTCCCTTGTCGGCAAGCTCTTCCGTGGTCCACATGTTTTCACTTGCAATCTGGTCTTCCGGAGCCACATCGAGAATATCCATGCAGGAGGTAGCCGCCAGCGCCATCGTTAAAATCATTAATATCTTTTTCATATCAGATTCTGTTTTTTAGTTCTACATCATTAAAAGGTAATCTGTCCGCCAAAAGAGATCTGACGCATCAACGGATAACCGATAGCAGTTCCTATTTCCGGATCGAGTCCCGGATAACTGGTGATCGTCAGGATATTGTCCATCGACACGAAAGCACGGAGCTTATTAACAAAGAACTTGCTGGAAATCCGTTGCGGCAACGTATAGCCGATTTGGATATTCTTCAACTTGAAGTAGTCGCCCTTATATTCGTTCCAGTCGCTCTGGATTCTGTTATTATAGGTAGTACCGTATGTCAGGCGGGGATATTTGCCCCACTGATTGGTGCGCGGATCGTCCGGGTTGGAAGGATCGAAGAAGTAATGGTTATCGGCGATATGCTCGATAATGCCATATCCGTGGCTGACCAGTGTCGAGTTGTAGTAATCCGTATTCCAGTTGAGGTAATGCCCGAAAGCTCCCGACCATAACATGGAGAAATCAATGTTCTTGTAAGAGAAAGCACAGTTGAAGCCCAGGTTGAATTTGGGGACACTGGTGTGTCCGGAGAAATCGCGGTCGTTGGTATCGCCGTAGTTCATATCACCGTTGCTGTCGGCATAGAGAATATCACCATACCAAAGCTGGTCTTTGGCAACCGTCTTCATTCCTCCGAACGAATAACCGGAGTCAATCATAGCCTGCACCCATACCATATCTTCTTTCGTACGTATCATTCCGTCCTTCGGTCCCGCATGGATATCCACCGCACCTCCGGTATAGCCTTCGCCGGAACCTCTGTACACCTTATACATATAGGTTTCCCCCAGTTGGCGGCCTTCACAGATATAACCTCCGAAACCGGATTCAGACACATCACTGAAGTTATTGACATAGCTGACTTTGTTTCCCTGCGCATCATACGTCCAGTATTTCTGGAGTTCGCCTTTGAACTTCATTACTTTATTGGCGTTGAAAGAGAAGTTCATACCCACCCGGTATTCGAAATCTTTTCCGATGCGGTCGTTCCAGTTGAGGGTAAATTCAACACCACGGTTGCGCACTTCACCCAGATTCTCGGGAGCAGAGCCTACGACACCCATCGAAAGATAGAGTTCGGGATGGTAGAGAATGTCCGAAGTATACTTATTATAATAGTCTATTTCACCCGTCAGGCGGTGGTTGAAGAAGCCGAAATCAAGTCCGATGTCGGTGGTGGCGGTACTTTCCCAGTGCAGCTTGTCGTTGCTTAGTTTTTTGCGTACCAGTCCTTTGGTTCCTTCACCGTCGATTACGACATTGCCTGTGGCGTAGTTTGCCTGCCAGTCGTAGTTGCCCGTTGAGTTGTTACCTGTCTTTCCCCAGGAAACACGCAGTTTCAGGTTAGAGAGGCAGTCCGATGCTCCCTGCATGAATGATTCTTCTGAGATACGCCATCCGCCGGAGAACGAGGGGAAATATCCCCAACGCTGGTTCACACCAAAACGGGAGGAGGCATCGGCACGAAGGTTGGCTTCGAAGAGATAACGTCCTTTATATCCGTAGTTGACACGGCCGAAATAAGAGAGCAATCCCCATTTGGCGGGTGCCGAGCTGGAAGAGCTGACGAGCGTCTCGTAAGTGCTTAATTCGTTCAGCGTCCAGTCCGTAGCGCCTTTACGGGAAACGGCAAAGCTCTTGCTGTAATATTCCTGTGCGGAATATCCGAGCAGTGCGCCCAGGTCGTGGTCTTTCTTGATGGTTGTATTGTAGCGTACCAGTATTTCGGCACTCTGACGCCAGGTGCGTGCACTCGTATTGGTGATGGAAGCGTTCTCCAACGCGCTTTCGCTGACACGCTGGTCGGTGACGTAGTCCCAATAACCATTTTGGCGGCTATAAGAAGACTTGTCGGTGAATGTCGGCGAATAGTTGAATGTACCTTCAATGTTGAGCCCTTTATAGGGAGTGATAATTCCGTAGACTGATGCGTTGAGACGCCAGACGGTATTGAAACCGGTGGCTCCTGCCATCTGACCAAAGATATTATTGGCATTGGAAGATTCTTCGCTGGCCAGTGCGGCACGTCCCCAGTAGTTCGGTTCGCCGGGGTATACACCCGGAGTGGTCTGATAGAGATACTTGAATCCGTTGCTGATATTAGCCATCCCGTAATCTTGCTTTTGTCCGTAGAGACGGGTGCCGACAGTCATCCATTTCACTATCTTGGCTTCCAGGTTGGTACGGAAATTGATTTTCTGCGTACTTGAGTCGAGGTTCCAGCGGTTCATGACTCCCTGATTGTCAAGATAGCCCAATGAAAGCATGTATTTCACTTTCTCCGAACTGCCGGAGACAGACAGGTTGTGCTCTTGCGAATATCCGGTGTCGAATACTTCGTCGAACCAATCGGTGTTGGGATAAGCTACGTAATTGGGTACTCCGTACTCGTTCAACCCGTTCGGATCGGCAGAAGCAGCCCTCCAGCGGTCAATGCTTTCCTGCGAGAAGATGCCTTTGGTATTCACATTGTCGCAAGCCTCGTTCACCAGTCCCATATAGCGGGCATAGTCGCTCACGAAAGAGAGGTTATTGTAAGGCATCTGCACAACTCCCGAATAAGAATAGGAGATTTGCGGTTTGCCTTTCCCGCTTTTGGTGGTGATAAGGATGACTCCGTTGGCGGCGCGCGTACCATAAATAGC
Organism: Bacteroides sp. AM37-9; assembly: GCF_003603455.1. Classification (NCBI taxonomy): domain Bacteria; kingdom Pseudomonadati; phylum Bacteroidota; class Bacteroidia; order Bacteroidales; family Bacteroidaceae; genus Bacteroides; species Bacteroides sp. AM37-9. Next base: position 88,206 of record NZ_QTNF01000014.1, read on the forward strand.
TGTGGAGGCAGCGTCTTTCAGTACGGAGATGCTTTCGATGTCGTTGGGGTTCACATTGTCCATGCTCCATTCGATACCGTCCACCAGGACTAATGGGGAGTTGGTATTGAAAGTACCGTTACCGCGGACGCGGATGGTGGCACCGTCCGAACCGGGTTGTCCCGAAGCCTGCGTGACGTTCATACCGGCGGCAAGTCCCGAAAGGGCGGAAGAAACACTCATGATAGGTCGTCCTTCCGTTTGGTCGGCAAAGTTGATGGAAGTCACGGAGCCGGTCAGATTCACTTTCTTCTGTACACCGTAGCCCACTACCACTACTTCATCCAGCACTTTCGTTTCCACTTTCATCTGTACATCGAGTTTCGTACGCCCGTTCAGGGGAAGCGTGGTGGTCTGATAACCAATGTAACTGAAAGAAACGGAAGGTTTGGCAGAAGTTGTTTTTAAGGTATAGTGTCCGTTCAGGTCTGTCAGGACACCGTTTGTTGTACCTACTTCGACGACGGAAACACCCGGCAGGGTTTCTCCATTCTCATCGATCACTACTCCATTTACCGTGGCAGATGTTTGTGCCCACACCACATCTGTCAGTAAAAAGAGCGAAGCCAATAAAAATAATAGATAATGCTTCTTTTTCATTTTATTAGATTTAATGAAACAATTAGGTTGTTAAATACTCACCCTGCAAAGAAATGGGATATTTAGCCAATCTAATAATACTGTTTAGGCGATTGATGCCACTAATTAAGAAAATTCGGCGGAGAATGAAAAGGAAAAACAAGCTTTTAAGATTTCGACCAGCTTTTATCAGAAAATGACTAGCTAGTTTTATTCCATATTTAAAAATAGGTTGTATTTTTGCCTGATACCTAATAATTATTCGTCGAATATCTAATAAAAACAGTATGAAAAAACATTTTCTACTTCTTATTTTATCACTTTTATTCCTGCCGATTGCACAAGGCAAAGTAAAACTCCCTGCAATGATGGGAGATCACATGGTACTTCAACAGAACAGCTCCGTTAAGTTATGGGGTTGGGCGGATGGCAAAAAAGTAACTGTCACCACTTCGTGGAACAACCGGACTTATCAGGCATCTACGGATAAAGACGGGGCCTGGCTGGTAAAAGTAGACACTCCCGAAGGAGGATATACTCCTTATTCTATTACGATCAGTGACGGCACTCCGGTCACTCTCTCGGATATACTGATAGGGGAGGTGTGGATCTGCTCCGGACAGTCGAACATGGAAATGCGTATGATGGGAAATGCAGCACAACCCATTGACCACTCACTTGAAACGCTGCTGAACTCGGGAAATTATCGCGACCGTATTCGTTTTATTACCGTACCGAGAACCAATGATACAGAACGCCGCACGGATTTCGAGAAAAGAAAATGGGAAGTATCGTCACCCGAAACGAGCATTGATTGCAGTGCCGCCGCCTATTTCTTTGCCCGCCAACTGACTGAAAGTCTCCATCTCCCGGTAGGACTGGTTATCAACAGTTGGGGAGGTTCGGCGATTGAAGCATGGATGGATGAACCGACATTGAAAACCGTGGAAGGTATGAACATTGAAGCTGCCAAAAATCCTAAAAGAGGGGTGCACCAGCGTTTGGAATGTCTGTACAACTCGATGTTATGGCCTGTTAAGAACTTCACGGCACGCGGTTTCCTTTGGTATCAGGGAGAATCGAATATATCCAACTATCAATTCTATGCTCCGATGATGACTGCTATGGTGCAGCTATGGAGAAATGTATGGGAGGCTCCCGATATGCCTTTCTATTATGTGCAGATTGCTCCTCATAAATATAAGGACAGCCGTGATACAGGGGCCGCTCTATTGCGGGAAGCACAGATGGAAGCACTGAAAACAATTCCTAATTCGGGCATGGTGCCTACTACGGATATTGGTGATGAATTCTGTATCCATCCGCCACAGAAGGATGTAGTAGGGCTTCGGTTGGCTACGCTTGCACTGACTAAAACATACGGTATTCGCCGATTGCCATCCAACGGTCCGACGATGACCAAAGTGGACTATGCGGACAAAAAGGCCATAGTGACATTTGATAATGCACCTGCGGGGTTGTTCCCTACTTTCTCCGAACTGGAAGGATTTGAAATTGCGGGAGCGGACAAGAAGTTCTATCCGGCAAAAGCAAAGATTGTGGGACGTACCAACACAGTAGAAGTGTGGAGTGAAGAGGTAGCCCAACCGATTGCCGTGCGCTATGCTTTCCGTAATTATGTGGGAAATATCACGCTGCGGAATACTTTCGGATTGAGTGCTTTCCCATTCCGCACAGATACGTGGGATGACGTGAAATAAAGGCTTCTACAAAGGGGGTAATTACCCTGTTTACAGGAGCTATAGATCCAATCTGTTGGGTATATATGCCCTGCGTGTTGGGTATATAGATCCAACGTATTGGACATATAGATCCAATACGCAGGATATATAGCTCCTGCAAACAGGGGATATAAAGAAAGGAAACTATGAAACGATCCATCTTATCCATATGTATATTGTTGGCATCGGTTTCTCTGGTCTTCGCCAATATCTACAAGAAATATGACGTTAGATCGGGGTTATCGGGCAACTGTGTCCGGAGCATCCTTCAGGATAGCATCGGATATATGTGGTTTGCAACGCAGGACGGGCTGAATCGTTTCAACGGCATCGAGTTCACCAACTACGGACATTCGTCAGAAAACGGCGGAAACAGCTATATGAATATAGTAACGATCTGCCGCCATCAGGATAACAATCAGATTTGGGTGGCCAGTACGGAGAAGCTGTATTTATTCGATTCGTGGGAAGAGAAGTTCTCCGTATTCGATAAACAGACGGAAGACGGGGCATCAGTCAACAGCGTCTTCGGAATGGCATACGACAATGACGGGCAGTTATGGATCGGAACAACCAACGGGCTGTTTGTCTACAACGAGAAAAAAGGTACGTTGAGGCAATATCTGCATTCTCTTTCCGATCCTCATTCACTGCCGGATAATCACATATGGGTGATTTATAACGACTCGTTCGGGACTATCTGGATAGGTACCCGGAATGGGCTGGCGAAATACAACCAACGTACGGACAACTTCACAGGATATATATCCGAGGGCACTTCTTTCGGACGTCCTGCCTGCAACGAGATTATCTCTTTGATGGAAAGTTCGCAGGGAGTATTATGGGCGGGTACATGGTACGGGGGACTGGCACGGTTCAATAAGGAGACAGGACAATTCCGCTATTACTTCGGAGAAGGGGACACGCTTACCATTCCACGCATCCGCACCTTGTTTCAACGGACGGCCAACTCTTTCTATCTCGGCTCCGACGACGGACTTTATACATTCAACACCACGACAGGAGAATGTCTGCCTACCGACGACGAACAAAATAAAGAAAGTATCTATGCCTGTTATCAGGATAGGGAGGGGGGAATTTGGATCGGGACTTATTTCAGTGGAGTGAGTTACCTGTCTCCCAAGCATAAGGATATCGAGTGGTATTATCCCAATGGTATGGAAAATTCTCTTTCGGGAAATGTCATCAGCCAATTCTGCGAAGATCCCGACGGCAACATTTGGATTGCCACCGAAGACGGGGGACTGAACCTCTTTGATCCCCGCACGAAGAAGTTTAAAAACCATCTGTTGAGAAGCAGTAACCCTAATATCGGCTATCACAATATCCATGCACTGTTGTACAATGAAGGGAAATTGTGGATTGGCAGTTTCTCCCGTGGATTATATATCCTGGATATTCAAACGGGAAAAATGAAAAACTATCGCCATAACCGCGCAAACCCACATTCAATTCCTAACGATCATATCTACTCCATCTATCAAACGAAGGATGGCAGCATTTATCTGGGAACGCTCTCCGGATTCTGCCAGTATGACCCGGAAAGTGATTCTTTCCGGACATTGGAACCTTTAAGCCATATCTTTATCTATGATATGGTTGAAGACCCATACGGAGATTTATGGCTGGCAAGCAAAAGGGATGGCATTTGGCGTTACAACCGCCAAACCGGTAAATTGCACAACTATCGTAACGACCCTGCAAACGCTGCTTCTCCTTGTAGCAACTGGGTAATCCGTGTGTATATCGATCATAAACAGCATCTATGGTTCTGCACCGAAGGTGGTGGCATCTGCCGTTATCACTATCAGGAGGACCGTTTTGAAAACTTCTCCACCAAAGAGAATCTGCCGAACAATATCATCTATGGCATACTGGACGATCAATCGAGTAACTATTGGCTTTCTTCCAATAGGGGACTGATCCGATATGAGCCGCAGAACAAACGGGCACAGCTCTATACCATCGAGGATGGATTGCAAAGCAACCAGTTCAATTTCCGTTCTTCCCTGCAAGCCAGTGACGGGAAATTCTATTTCGGTGGGGTGAACGGGTTTAATTGTTTCTATCCGTTCAAGTTATCTATTAATAAGGTAAGACCTACGGCGTCTATTTCGGCGGTATATATGCACAGCCCCGACGACAAAGTAAGCCTTAGCAAGCGTATACCTGCTCTTAGCGGACAGGTAACTGTTCCTTATCAGGTGGTGTCGTTCGACATCACGTTCGAAAGTCTTAGTTATGTGGCTCCCAGCAAGAATTTATATGCCTACAAACTGGACGGTATTCACAAAGAATGGATATACACGGATAAACATAATGTATCTTTTCTCAACCTGCCTCCGGGTGAATATACTTTCCGTGTGAAAGCCAGTAACAACGATGAATATTGGAGCAATGACGACTGTTGCCTGCATATTGAGATCCTTCCTCCACCCTGGAAGACCATTTATGCCAAGATTTTCTATTTACTAATTGCGTGTGGTCTCGCATATTTCCTGGTACAGCTTTATTTGCGTAAGCAACAGGTCGTGAAAATAAGAAAGATGAAAGAGATGGAACAAATCAAGAATCAGGAGTTGTTCCAGTCGAAAATTACATTCTTCACCCAAGTGGCACATGAAATCAAGACTCCGGTAAGTCTTATCAAAGCTCCGCTGGAAGCTATTCTGGAAACACATGAATGGAACAGTGAAGTGGAAAGCAACCTGTCTGTGATACGGAAGAACACCAACCGGCTGATGGAGCTTATCAAACAATTGCTCGACTTCCGCAAAGTGGACAAGGAAGGTTATACGCTTTCATTCAATCAGATAGATATCAACCGAATGATTGAGGACATCATCGACCGTTTCCGTGCCATCTCCCTGACCGGAATATCTTTCAGTGTCTCGCTACCGAAAGAACATCTGCAATATAATGTAGACCAGGAGGCGCTGACTAAAATTGTCAGTAACCTGCTGACAAATGCCATGAAATATGCCCGCACCCGCATTATGGTCATTATGGACGAACATCTGTCTTCTGAAGGGCGCACGCTCTCCCTGTGTGTACGTGACGACGGTCCGGGTATTCCGCAAGAGGAATGCAGCAAAGTTTTCGAACCGTTTTATCAGGTGGGAAATACAGGAAATAACGGATCGGGAGTAGGCATCGGATTGAGTCTCGTCAAATTGTTGGTGGAGAAGCATAAGGGAAAGGTTTATATCAATCCCGGCTATACGGAAGGATGCGAAGTATGTGTGGAAATTCCGTATTTGGAGAAAAGCATCTCTGTCAGCCCCTCCATTACTTCCATGCCCGACAAGGTTCCCGCTTTGGAGGAAGAAGGCGAACCCGCCGGTTACTCTCTTTTAGTAGTGGAAGACACAACGGATATGCTGGAGTTTCTGGCTAAGAATCTGGGAAATACCTACACCATCCATACAGCCGCCAATGGCAAGGAAGCCTTGGAATGTCTGGAGACAACGACAGTAGATCTTATTATCAGTGACATCGTCATGCCTCACATGGACGGATTCGAATTATTAAAGTCCATCCGTTCCGACAATATGCTTTGCCATATCCCGTTTATCCTGCTTTCGGCACTCGACAGCATCGATTCAAAAATTGCGGGTCTTGACTATGGCGCGGACGCTTATATAGAAAAGCCTTTCTCGCTAAGTCACATGAAAGCCACCATCAATAATCTGCTGGAAAACCGGCGCATGCTGTTCAACCACTTTACAACTGTTCCGAATATGTCATACGACCAGACATTAATGAACAAAACAGACGTGAAATGGCTGAACACGATCAATGAAATCATTACCCGCAATTTCACCAATGAAGAATTTACCATCGATAAGATGGCAGAGGAGATGGCTATCAGCCGTTCCAACTTACAGCGCAAATTGAAAGGACTGACCGGAATGCCGCCCAATGATTATATCCGGTTGATACGGCTCAAAACAGCCGGAGAACTGCTGCGTGAAGGAGAATACCGGATCAATGAGGTTTGTTTCATTGTAGGATTCAATAATCCTTCGTACTTTGCCCGTTGCTTTCAAAAGCAGTTCGGGATATTGCCGAAAGATTATGTGAAAGGTGGTGACATAACCCATTCCCAAAAGGGAACAACTTCAATATCCCCATAAGTTTCCTTCTGGTTGTAAGTAAGCAGAGTCTTCTTTTCGAGCATCACATTTTCCAGTTCGAATCCGTACAATTCACGTTTCAGGTTCATGTCATTCAGTTCATAGCAAACCTGAAAGCCATAAGCTTTCCCGTTTTTATATGCCAAAAAATCACATTCCGTCTTACTATTGTCGAATGAAATATTCATATACCCTTTATTTCTCAGCTCATTATAAACAAGATTCTCCAAGGCACTACCACTTTGCGGAGAATAACGAAAGACATTGGCTGAAACCAAGCCATTGTCAATGAAATAACACTTATGCTGGGAACGGGAAGTCTGTTTCAAAGAATAAGAAAAGTTACGTACATCGACGCAAATATAACTGTCACACAAAAAGTTGAGATAGGACGCAACTGTATTTTCATTGCTTTTCAGTGCCTTACCCACAGCCGGTATAGAAAAACGGCTCCCCATATTGATCAAACATTTTGCCATTCCATTGGGCATTCTGGCGTATCAGGGTCTTTTCCATACCAAAATCAGTTTTTTAATAACCTTCAATTCATGCAAATATAAGAACTTTATTTTGTTTACCTAACTATGTTTCGGTAAAATGAGTATTTACAGGAAACATAATTAGGTAAACAAGTCCTTTAATCTGAAAAGAGTGTTCTTTATAAAGAACGTTTTGCAGATAACACTTGGCGTAAATACCGGATCAATGAGGTTTGTTTCATTGTAGGATTCAATAATCCTTCGTACTTTGCCCGTTGCTTTCAGAAGCAGTTCGGGATATTGCCGAAAGATTATGTGAAGAAAGGAAACATTATCAGGGAAGTACACATTCTCAAGCATTCCCACTGCGATGAGAAAAAATACTCATTATAATGAGAAAAAACTCTCACTGCAATGAGAACTTTTTCTCATCGAAGTGAGAATATACCCTTGTCAGAATAGGCTGAAACAGCTCATGAAGCCAATAAAAGGGCGAGCAATAAAATAGGAAGTATAAAACTTCTGAATTCTATTAGTTCGCCCTCTTATATTAATTTTCTTACGTATTATCAAGAAGAAATATATCCCTGTTTGAATTATATTTTAATAAGAAGCTGTTGCCGGAATACCTTCCTTTTCCAATAAAGCCACAATACGGTCTAACTCTTCATGCGTAGCCTTTTGCAAATCGTGGTCGGGAGTCTCCCGGTCAATCGTATAAATCATCACTTGACGGGGAGCGATTTCTTTCACTGCTTCTATCCAGGGGAGCACATACTTGTCGGATGTATTATCCATGTCTTTTCCCTGATAACCTCCTTTCAGGAACATCGTCTGTACGATGCAGTTTCCTTTGAACTCTTTCATTCTTTCGATGATCTTCTTAACAGAATATTTTCCGTTAGGACGGTCCAACAGATGAATGTATTCTTCATCCACCGTATCCAGTTTCAGGATATTATTATCTATCTTGTTCAGTGCTTCGAATACGGCAGGACGGTCGATAAATGTAGAGTTACTCAATACGCTTACTTTTGCTTTTGGGAAATACTTGTCGCGAAGCGCAAGTGTATCTTCTATGATTTCCGGGAAATGGGGATGCGCAGTCGGTTCACCGTTTCCGGCAAATGTCAGTACATCGGGAGCGGGGCCGTTTGCCTGCATGTCTTTTAGTTTCTCTTCGAGAGCCGTGCGGACTTCTTCACGGGTAGGAAGAAGTTTCTTCGTACGATGTTCGGCATTGAAACCACACTCACAATAAATGCAGTCGAATGAACAAACCTTACCGTCGTCCGGCAATAAATTGATTCCCAAAGAAACGCCCAAACGGCGGGAATGAATAGGGCCGAAGATGGGTGAAGGAAAAATAATAGTCATCTTATTCTAATTATTTATTCATAAATCATAGCAAAGATAACCCAAAACTTATAGGTTATTCTATCTGTACGACCATTTTTTCATCATCCCAAACAAATTATTACTCTAACGCCACTCAAGAAACCACACGGAAATATTGATCCATTCTTCTCAAAAGCAGAATATACATATCACGTACTTCCCTTTGGGAATGTGTCGTGCTAAGCTCCTCCAGTCTATCGTGCAGACTATGCAATTCGTTCGTTAAACGTTTCTTTATACTATTATGTTCAGTAGCTTCCTGCATAATATCCAGCCACGCTTCCAAACATATCAGCTGAATATCCATCTGTTCATAACTAACGGCAGACTGCGGATCAAAACCATTAAACAATCCTTTATAAAGATCCCGGAAAAAATCAATATCGTCATACCCCTTCCGGTCACTCTGCAACGCCTGCAATCGAAGAGCTGAAATTGTCTTTACACTCAACAATTGTTTGAACAACTTCGCCAGTTCCGGATACAGAAGATTGTTTCTTGTTTCCAACAAATTCTCTTTTACATAGGTACATTCCATCTTTTTAACAGAATGAAATAAATAGTTGTCCAAATCAAGCATTGCCTGACGCTGCGCATCTGCCGGTTGAGAACTACCCACCACCTTTGCCATTTCCATCAGATAACTCCCATACAGACGAATAGCTTTTCTGTATATATCAGTGAGCGAACTCCCTTTATCGTATTTCTTCCCCTTATACACAATCTTATCCAACCGACTCACTACAGTCTGTAAATCCGATATTTTGACCGCATAATCTTCTGGAAATGAAGAATTAGAATTCTCCTTCCCTGATGGTTGGAATAAACGAATGTGATCTGGTAAATTATGATCTATCCATTGGCGGAGCTTCTCCCGTTCATCATAACAATTTTGGTCTCCTTTGAAAGGATGATAGCCAAAATAAATAGTCCGGCAATCATCATCTCCAACTTTTAAAGTCTTTCCACACGAGCTTTTCGATAAACTTCTGCGCAAACCTAAAAGATATCCAATTTCTTCCGTTATTTCATTTTGCAACAATTCTTTTTCCACTTCTTTAGAATAACGGTCAGCCAGAATACGCGAATCCGAGGCACCGCAACTTAACAGATAGTCGTCTAATTTTCCTTTTAGGAATCCATGTCCGATATTCAAACGACATGAAAGTATTTCTCCGGTACGAGGATGACAGATAAAGTCACTTTTAATCCCCGGTATTCTCAAATCATAAGATATAAAAGCACGTTGTTCCGCCGGAATTATCTTTCGGTCTGCATACCTTACTTGTAAAGCATCATGAATACCTGCTTTATGGAAGGCGGTATTCCATGCTTCCACTCCTTCCTTTACTGCCTGGAAATATTCCTTCGGAAAAAGGGTGTCTACATAGAAAGTAAGCGGTTGTGACATATCCCAACGAAGAATCAATGAATCTTCTACCATACAATAAGGATTTTGCGAGTAATCTTTGAAACTCAATGTCCGGTAAGGTATTCTGTAATCTGCCAGGCGGATCTGATCTTTTTTCAGAGGTAGCAAGCGTACTGCACAAGTGACTTCCAAAGGCATACTACCTTCAGGCAATATAATGGCAGAACTGGACAGCATATATCTTTCCGCTTCAACTCCATGATAGCGCCTGACCGTAAACGACACACCTTCCTTAAAAGGATGTATTTTCATTATTTCCGACAGTTCCGGAACCAAGGAACGAATAAAATTATCATTATAGCTGAACCAATCATCGCCAGTCATCAGATACTCTGTTATCCGAATAATAGCTCCCTGCTCTTTTGAATAGGCCACCACTGGATAACTTTTACCGGCAGGTTGCATATTTGACAACGAGAAAGATTGCTGATATGTGCTTTTTTTATCTAAAATACGCTCTGTATAAAACGGTTTTTGAAAGCAAATTGTAGCTTTGTCCGGAGATATAATACGCACTACTCCCAGTCCGTCAACCGGACGATTCAACAAATCAAACCCTCGGTCTATCTGTCCACTGACTTCAATTTCCCGCCCGATATATTTTTCGGGTATTTCCAAATAGATTTCTTTTTCCGCTACATACACAGGAAACACACCGTCGATCTTATCCATCCCGGCAACAAAAAACTCGTCAAATGACTTGACGGAATCCTGTGCCTGAAGCAAAGCTGTGACACACAACAATATACCAATCACATATCTTCTTCTCTTCATGAATTTCTTTATTTACTTTTCATCATTAAAACAAAATACTATCTACAAGAAACATTGCCCGTTTTTTGGCAACCGGATCCGTAATCTTATGGCTATAATCAAGACTTTCCTCCTTTATTCTATTCAAAGCCTGCATGATGGAAACCAATAATCTCGACGAAGTTATCTTTTCTGATCTATCCAACAGTTTAGCAAGTTTACTCACATAAAGCAGCTGCACTTTATACTTGGCGTCACTTACAGGAATATTGTCAGCCCATTCGGCAAATAATTCTTTATGTATGCTTTCCAAAAACTCATCTACAGACAACATATCCTCACAAACATTCTCTGTTCTTTCCACTTCCCGGAGGGAACGAATCATTTCCGACATCAGCTCTTCATAAAAGCGATCGAACTCCCGACTACCATTTATTTCTAATTTAGCGGTAAGTTTTTCATCAAACATCCACACAGGCGGTTGTAATATATAAGCCTGTATAAAGCTCATAACCTTCTTATTGTAATCGGCTTTTTCAGGTATGTAAATATTCTCATCATCCGGCTCAGCAAGACGTTTCCCGCCCAAATGAGACAAAACGTGCTGTACCCACTGTTTATAATGCTCCAATACCGCTTCATAACGCCCCTGTAATACACGCAAAGACGTTTTATCCGTCACATTCCAGACATCCGGATGTTCACACAAATATTTCAAGTTCTCTATTCCCTGTGTATTAACCATAACATGGTCATTACCCAAATCTTCTGCCTGAGCCCTTACATCCATTCTGCCCGAAAAATGTAATGAGGGATCTTTCTGTTTTTCCTGATTCCAAAGGCTCCTGTTCTTTTCTCTTTCAGAAGCATCTTTACCCGGAAATATACGGTAGCCCCATTCAATAGCCCACTTATCATATTCGCCGACACGTACCCGCCTGTTTCTCAAATCAACTTTATCTTGAGGACGCAAAGCATAATTACACCGCACATAATCCATTATGGAACTACCAATACTATATTGACTTAAAAAGTCATTATCACGTAATTGATCGATGGAGTAATGAGAACTACCCAGAAAGTTATGTTCCAACCCTAATGTATGACCCACTTCATGTGTCAATACTTGTTTTATCTGTTCGTATTGCAAAGAGTCCGGCAACTCTATATTCCATGCCTGCGGATCATTCGCTCCACATTGAGCAAAATACCATTTCTGTTCCAAATTCAAGACACTGCAAAAAATACCGATGTGGCAAGCTATAATCTCACCGGACCGGGGTTCACAAGGAGTGGGACCATAAGCGTTATTTTGTCCTGATATCTTCCATGAAATAAACGGATAACTACTATCATAAATGCTAAAATCAGGATCTTCCTCAACGGTAGGAGCCAGCCGCGCATCAATGGCGTTCTTAAACCCGGCTTTTTCAAAAGCCGGACGCCAGTCACGTACCGCTTCAATAATACAGTCGATGTACTTTTCCGGTGTATTACGATCTATATAAAAAATAATAGGTTGTATGGGTTCTACTAGTTCCCCTCTCATATATCTTTCTTCATCTTCCGCCCTTATTTCCAGCCGCCATCGTTTGACAACAGATTTCTGAATAGCAGGCTGATCCCCTTGAAAACAATCCTTGCTGATCGTAAAATAAGTTCCGGTATTTGCAGTTACTGCCTCCAACGGTCTTTTTGATAGTAATTTTATGCAGATACCTGTATCCCAGTCTCCAATATAAGGAGGTGCAACAGGCTTACCCGGTATTCCCATTGATGAACTTTGATAAGTTCGTGACGCATGTATCAACAAACGATTATCATATCCCTTGATTTCCTTGATACAGTCTTTTTCGCTTAGATGTGTACCTATCAACAAATCAAAAGACACAATGCCGAGAGTGAACAGAGGAAAATCTTTTAATACTTCACCAATCTCTATCAGGCTACTTCCCTGATTCCTTGCTTTAATCGGTAATATTTTATAAAGCCTTTCATTCCCACGTTGGGCAGCGATTTTTGCATACGTTCCTTCAGGATTTTCTATCACCCTTTCATATTGTGGATCCATCATCCACAACTCGTCACCCTGTTTACGGAAACTGAAAAATACCGGACCTATCATGTCACCCGCATATCCGAATTTCTTTTCCATATCCCGGTCCGGACGGGCAGGAGCTGTCAGGATAGTTGTCGTTACGGCAAACTCACGTCCAATCAATGAATCCGGGATTTCCCAATAGATATGTTTATCACTTCGATAGGTAGTAAACATACCGGGAATAACTTCCACTGGTGCTTCTTCTTTAATAAAAGTTGTAATACTTTGCTGTTGCCCGTACAGACAAGTACAGACAACAGCAAGAAATACTGCACCGATAATTCCTTTTAGCATAAAGACCGGTTTATACTATTCATAATTATAGCTAATATCAACAATCTTCCCAATAGGCTGATCGGGATCTTCGTAAACACAAATGCTGTTTTCTTCACGAGCTACATCACCCGCCACTGTCAATTGCAATTCTACAACTACACCTTTGTCAGCAGTATTGATACCCAACCCGAGAGACATACCTAGTTTCTCCTTATATTCGCCCGTTTCCTCATCGTCATCTTCCTCTCTCACACTTTCAGGGTCCTTAAATTTTAAACTAACTATCTGTGCTGACGGATCAGTTTCATAAGTATAAAGTTCAATTGCTCTTCCGCGGTCAAGATCAATGCGATATAATTTATTACCCGATGTCATAAATATAAGGTTTGCCGTATACGCGTAAGAAGCTGCAAATTTTGCTATTTCTACATTTACTTCGGACGGTAAAGCAATCGCATACCGGGCAGCACAAATCGGATCTTCATCTTGCGCACTGAATTTAAACACAGTCAGCTCTTTTCCGTTATGGGGAGCAGCAATTGCATAAGCAAAATTTCCTCCGTTTCCTCCCGTAACAATGTCATGCACTTCTAAAGACGGATCAATCTTATTTGGATCAAAGACATTTGATTCATCAGACGACATTAAATATGTCCTGACAGGTTTCTGATCAGTCCATTTAGTTCCATAATTACGTATATCTTGAGTAGCCGAATTCGGTACCATATAATCGCTAAAACCCAGAATAGAGGAAGCAAGAAAACGATGATTTTCAGAATCAAAAAACAAATAGCCTCCTCCATACGAACCATAAGCGGAAATGGCGGGAAACTCACTTTCCTTTTTTACCGAGAATGGTACACAAAATCCATCCATAGGAGCACAATATGCTTTTCCACTATTCACAAACAATTCACCATGAGTACTCATCTTATAGAGCTCGATATTCAACGGTTCCCCTTTTCCAGTCGGTTCAAAAAGTATTTTATTCGATGGATATCTCGTTATTAAAGTACTTGGAGTCAACAAGGCCAAGTCCCGATCGGTTACCACCATTAACGCCGGACTTACTTTAAAACCAAAAAAACCCAGCATACTACTTAAAAACGAATCCCCATAGTTTTTTCTTGCACTTACCGCCAAAGGTTTTCCTTCTAACGGAAATGACTGATTCAGTTCTGATTTAAAGACATCCGGATAAACATAATATCCTTCCGGAGTACCCTCTATCGCTCCTAATACTCCCTTTCCTTCTTTTTCCTGCAATACAAACCAGCAAGGATTTAAAGGACGAATAATTGCAACTTCACCTATCTGATACCAGGTTGTTCCATTCTTTTTATCCGTAATGACCAACATCAAACCTATATTTTCGGATTCATAAGGCTCGACTGTTACTTTACATTCTTTGCCTACGGAATAATCTTTATAATCACTAAGTCTGTCCGACCCCGCTTTCTTTCCTTCGATTGTTTTCTTCCATTGAAACACAAGGTTTTCCTCATTTTGCTCCAAAGTCTGAGAAATCTCGGGTATAATTGAAACTTCCACTGCTTCCTCTTTAGGCATACGTACCTTCGTTTCAGGTATTACGATATCCATCGTATTTACATCATGATAATCGTAATCTCCCTTGTCATCGTAACAGCCTGTTTGCAATAAAGCCGCTCCGATAAAACTTACTATACAGATGATATATTTCCTCATAACGTTTCTTTTTAATCTTATTCATATTCTATTTCATCACCCTCTTCACCTAAAATCGGTGGATTTCCCTCCTCCTTATATTCTCTATAAGCTTGCTTGATTACATCAATATCTTCATCTTCCAAATCATCCCATACACGTTGACATACATCCATAATAAACATATATTTAGCATCGCTATAACTGCCAAATCCCACATAATCACTCCATTCGGTCGGTTTCAACTCCCATCTGACATTTAAAACGATTTGATTCTTTTCTACCAGACCTTTATCAAACTGATGAAGAGGGTTATTCAAATCAAACTCCAGATAACAACCATAAACATTTCTACCTGCCTCTACTTTCGGACGATTTATTTTATAATAGAATATCTGGCAAACTGTATCAAGGTCAGTATATGTATACTTGCTTTCCAATAATACATCCACTGAATTCTGATAATCATTATTCGGAGTTACTTTCACACAGAAATCACGATTCTCTTTCAAAAAATCTCCTTGTATTCTTACCTCGAAACTGTCTACAGCATAAGGTTCTTTCTTCACATAATCCGTATCAACCAAAGTACGGACATGCGTAGTGCTACCATAGAAATTGATACGAGGTGTCTGGTCATATAAGTCTATCTCGTTTTCACTGCATCCTACATAAATGCCGCAAACAAGAATAGCTAAAACAAAATATATAATACGTTTCATAATGCTTCATCATTTAGAGTTGTTTCCAAAAATATACTCATCATCCGGCAACGTCATCTGATAATGGGCTTCAATCATCGTTTCAATCCCACAACCATAATAAGTGCTATAATTATGCGCTTTCAAGAAATAGAAAAGTTGACCTTCCGCGAAATATTCTTTCCTATATTCTTTCATTATCTCATTAATACGTTTAGTCTGGTTTTTGTCTTCTTCCGAAGTATTATCAAGGTCATCATATCCGATAGACGATATCTCATCACTATAAGAAATACCACGTGCAAAACGTACGGTATTTAGTGCATCAGCACTTTCCGATGCAGAAGGAACACATTCTGCAACAATATAATACATTTCGGGTAAGCGTATCAAAGGGATAGCGTCAGCACCGGAATAAGCATATCCGCCATTCAAAGGTTTCTGATTATATTTTCTACAAAAAACATCTGTCCGACTTGCCCCATTAATAACCTCAAACATTTCCGTATTTTTTCTCCAGTCAGTATTCCCTGCATCGGCAGTTTCATAGAAGAATTTAAATTTATCTCCATCCAGATAGAAATGTTGCTGAGTATTGGTATTCTCCATATCCATATAATTTCCAATAAGCAAATTGGAGAATTCATTGACTGTTATTCCAAAGATTTGCTCTGCGTAGCGTATGGAATTGTAATTGGAAGCAGTCTGCGATTTATACAATGTAAAATACTTAGAGGCAGCAATCACTTGTTTAGCGTACTCTGTGGCCAATCCTTTACTTTCCGCATCACCTTTGTAACAATATACACGAGCCAGCATAGCTTTAACCGCATATAAATTCATACGAAACTCACGATTGACAAGAAAATGATTTTTATCTGTAAAATCTTCATCCGTCTGATCGGTAAAGAAATCAAGAGGATCACTCTCTTTCAGTAATTTTTCAGCGTCATTCAAATCTTTGAGAATAGCGTCAACCACTTCGCTGGCTGGTAAAACAGGAGTGGCATCCTTATCAAAAGCAATACGGTAGGGTATAGCTTTGGATGCAGGATGTTCTTTATAAACAGGACCGAACATACGCAACAAATCAAAGTGAAGAAAAGCGCGAAGCCCGAGTGCCTCTCCCTTCATAGTTTCATAATAGCGTTCGGTAACTAAAACATCTTTATTTTTGTCTACGTACTCCAAGAAGTTATTAATATTGGCTATGATGTTATACATCGTTGAGTAAATCCCATTCTTCTTACTCAAAAACATGTTCTCATAATCGAATACGATACTTTGATCGAAAACAGCATTTGTATTATACCCCGGATAATCGGAATATAATCCTGCCAACTCATCCAAATAAGCATAAGTCAAGTCTCCGGCATACAATGTCGTGGTTCCCAACTTCAAATAAATACCTGTAAGCGCATCCTTAAATCCTGATTCCGACTCAAATTGCTTGTCGGTAGGAATAGAAGTCTTCGGAGATACATCCAACCAGTCGCTGCAAGACATAAGTCCCAGCATTGTTGTTGTTAATAGTATATATATTATCTGTTTCATACAAATAGGTTTTTAATTAGAAAGCAACATTCAAAGCAAATGTAAACTGACGGGAATACGGATAGTACAAACCTCTTTCGCGTTTCACTGTAGACCAATAGAAAAAGTCTTCCATATTAAACGTCACTTTAGCGGAACTCAATCCCCAATGACTAATAAATTTTGTATTAGTACGATCCATACGATAGTAAACAGACAACGAACTTCCCTGGAATATATTTTCATCCATTATAAACCGGGAAGTGGCTTTCGTTTCCAAACCGTTAGGATTAAGAACACGGAACTGTGCCTTATCACCCGGTTTCGCCCAACGTAGCTGAGTTACCCGTCGATCTACATTATATTTCAAATTAGCATTTTCCACCTTGTCAAGCAAGGTCTGATTATATACCTGACCGCCAAACTGATACCTGAAGCTGACATCTGCTCCCCAACCTCTGTATGTAAAGGAAGAATTAATATATCCTTGCCATTTAGGTTCTGTATTACCAATAGGTACTACATCATTCGCACTCCAGTTAACGGCACTCGTCATCTCCCCGTTACGTTTCAATAATATTTCATCTCCGGAAGCCGGATCAATACCTAATGAACGTACTACCCAAATACGGGAAAGAGATTCACCTTCTTCATAACGTGGCAACGGCGTATCTTTTAAATCTGATGCACTTTTATCATTTCTGTATTTCATCGCTTCCGATATTTTCAATAGTTTGTCAGTATTATGAGAACCGTTTACTGTAATTGTCCAATAAGCTTGTTTAGCAGTGTTTTTATAAGGAATAGCCGAGAGAGAAATTTCCCAACCCTTATTCTCTATCTTTCCCAGATTTTCCGGATAACTGCTGAAACCAAGAGAAGGAGCAAGACTTATATTGGCAACCATATTATCTGTTATTTTCCGATAATATTCCACACGTGCAGTAAAACGCTGATCGAAAAAACCGAGTTCCAAGGCAAGATTAGTACTTTTTGTAGTCTGCCATTTTAAACTTTCATTATGCATAGCCAAGATTTCCGAACCTGTTGCATCCGATGAGTAATAAGGAAGCAGTAAATTGGAATATGTATAATAACCATGTGCCTGATAAGGATCAAAACCTTGGGAACCGGTCGTACCGTATGTACCCCTCAAAATAAAATCGGAAATAAAAGATACATCTTTCAAAAAGTTCTCTTTTTTCAAATCCCAACGTAATCCGGTTGACCAGAAAGGAGCCCAACGGTTATTTTTTCCAAACTGTGATGAACCGTCCAAGCGTATATTAAAGTCGAACGAATACTTATATTTATAAGAATAGCCTCCAGCAGCTACCCAACCAATGGAGCGCGTTGTCCTCTCATCTCCTGTCACCTTCTCATTATATTTCTTACCAAACAACAAGTTATCCATATTATCATTCGGGAAACCAGTCACATAGTTTCCATAAGTCTCCGAATTATTCTCCAATACACTCATACGTGCATTAGCAGTCAGGTAGTGATCTTCCAGTTGCTTATTCCAGCTTCCTGTTAAATCTATGCCCCAATTGACAGCTTCGCTCTGACTTCTGCGGTAATCACCTCTTAAGGTAGGATCAGTCACATTATCAAAAAGCGTATGTTGTGCAGGACGAAAAATATCACGATGTCCTACGCTTTTGGACAAATTAAAAGCTCCTTCAAACCGTAATTCATTAGTAGGATTATATTCCACCTTGAAAAGTTCACGTACTGTAAAGTTTTTACTTTGATCTTTGCTGTTGAATGTCGTATTGTACATCGGATTCAAATAGCTCGACTCACCACCCACTCCTTCAAAATTATCAAGCCGTTTTTGTATTTCTCCGTTCTCTCCATACGGACGCAGATAAGGATTCAAGCGGGTATATTCACTAAAACTTCCCCACGGAGACTCATTAGCTACCGAATTATCCAACGTAATACTATTCTTTAACAACACCTTCTTCAGACGATACTGAAAATCAAGTGAACCGGTCAGTACATCACGTTTGCTGTCTTTCATCACACCCGGAGAACTATTATATCCGACATACATCCGATAGCGTAAGGCTTCATCACCACCTTCCAGCGTAACTGTATGTCGTTGTTGGAAAGCTGTTTGCAAAGGCTTGTCCAGCCAATAAGTATTTACTCCTGCCAGCACTTCACGCAATTTAGATTGATAGAGCTGCCATTTTTCAACTGTTTCGCCGCCGTATGTATAAAGTCCGCTTTGCAACTCTGCATCTATCTTCTCTCTTGCATTCATCAAGTTATACCCGGTCATATCCGGAGCTTCAATACGAAGTTCCCCACCATAAGTCACCCAAATCCGTCCGGGTTTGGGAGTCTTGCTTTCGATAACAATTACTCCATTTGCCGCACGCGAGCCGTAAATAGCCGTAGCTGCCGCATCTTTCAACACAACGATAGAAGCAACACGGTCAGGATCCATATCGGCAAGTGTCTGTATAGTGATTTCAAATCCGTCCATGATAAGCAGCGGTTGATTGGCATAGGTCTCATATTCGCCCTGAACTGCTAATACGTCATTACTGGTAGAATTAAAATCTACCGCAGACTGTGTAGCCATATCCATATTTGCACCGCCACGCATACGCATATCAGGCAGATTATTCGGATTAGACCCCATATTGATATTATCCATGATGCGAAGCCCGGGAGCAACAGCGGCTATCGCTTTAGCCACATTATTCGTGCTATACTTTTTCAGATCTTTCCCCTTGATAGTAACGGCAGAACCGGTGAATCCCTCTTTCTTCCTATTGAACATACCTGTCACCACTACCTCATCCAACGCCTTCGTATCAGCTTTCATCACTATCGACATATAAGCTGAAGAATGCAAGAACTGGGTTTCCAAACCTACGTACGATATTCTGACCCGGCTATCTTTCGGAACGTCAGAGAGCTGAAAATTACCATTATTATCTGTGATAGTACGAATATTATTAGGAGCTTCCACTATAATAGTGGCGCCAATGACCGGAAGTCCGTCTTCCTCGAAAAAAACTTTTCCTTTTACTTGTGAAAAAACCTTTTTAGAATCCTTTTTTGTGATATTGATAAATTGTCCGTCAATGTGATATTTCAACGGATTTTTTCCAATAATCACTTTCAATGCCTCATCAACTGTAGCTTTCTCTACTTTTCCGGTAGAAGTATAAGAACTAATTTCATCGTAAATAAAAAGAACTTTATACCCCGATACTTTTTCAAAACGTTTAAAAATAGAGGGTAGTCCTTCATTTTTAAACTCCATTGTTAGTTGCTTTTCTTTACCTGTCTGTGCTTCCGCACGCCATGAATAGGCAAAAAGGAAAAGCAAAAATAAAACAATGAACTTCTGTGCTTGATTCTTTTTCATAAGCCTGAATAGTTAAATAATATTTCATTCTTTTAATTGTATACGAAGTTTAAAAAAGAATGGTTACCCTTAAAAGAGTTTTTTTTCAGAAATATATTTTTCTATTCAGATTTATATCTTTTTGCTTGCTTTTTATTCGATAATTAGTTTTCCTGTTTCAAAATAAGCATGTATTCTCTCCATTCGATTCAATAATTCAATCAAGTGAAAGATGTCTTGATGACGATTTGCAAAGAAATGCATACGAAGATCCATGATTTTGCTATTGCGGAACTCAATATCTATATTATACCAACGCCCTATTTCTTTCATCATGTCAACCAGAGCAACATCGTCAAAATAGAAAAATCCTTCCTTCCAATACAAAAATGATTCAATATCCACCTCGTTCACAGCAAATGTTCCGTTAGAAGAAAGTTGCGCACTTTGTCCCGGCATCATTTCAACAGTATGAACGCCACAAGTATCGCTAACAGCCACTTTTCCTGTAATGAGCGTAACACGGACATCAGTAGGAGAGTAACTACGCACATTAAATTCCGTTCCCAATACACGAACCTGTAGATTTCCACTTTTTACAATAAAAGGATGTTCTGCATCTTTAGTAACTTTAAAATAAGCTTCACCTTCCAAAGAGACGACTCTTTCTTTTCCTTTAAAAATCGTAGGGTAAGCTAATCGACTGTCTGAATTCAAGAAGACTTCAGTTCCTTCGGATAAAACAACTTTGAATGTCTCTCCCCTGGGAATACTTAATCTATGTATCTGTACTTTCTGCTTTCCTACTTCCTTGGTTTCTGTCTGAAGAAGAGCACGACTATAATCTATTTCTTTAGAAGACAACTGTGCAGTAGAGGAAGACGAAAGAGATTCTACCACTTCTTTTAGTGGCTTTACTTCCTTCTCATCATTCACTTGTAAAGTGACTTGTTGGGCAACATGATTGGCTTGAAACACTTGAATGATTTCCGGTTGCGACGAAATCATCATTGCACGCAAAACTAAAATTATGACAATAGTTGCCGCTACACCTGTGATACTGGCCCACAACAGTATGCGTGTATTTTTTCTTCGATCGTTTTTAGAATGTTTATTATGAAAATCTGCCAGTTCATTCCGGACATCAATTGCCAGCATATTTTGTTTTTTCTGCATCTCTATCACAATTTCTGCCAAATCAGAACATGCTTGCAAGCACTCCTCATCTTCTTTCAAATTATGTAATTGATCAGCAGTTATATGAGAACGATTCTCCATAATTTCCAGGAGTTCTTCTTCCGACTTACTTATATTTATATTCTTTTCATCCATAAATAATGTATTCAATATATATATTTACGTTTTAAAGTCTATTCCGGTTACCCTCTTGCCCCAATTCTTCGCGAAGAATACGCAAAGCCTTTACTATATTCTTATGAATAGCCGCAACACTTACATTCAATTCTTCGGCCACTTCTTTATATTTCTTATTATGAATATAGCATGCTTCCAATATATGATAATTATAAGGAGTCAACTTTTCCATAGCTTTACGAATACGCAAAACACGAGAATCAGAATGTTGTGAATCGACTTCTATCATTTTATCAGTTAATTGCGAAGTGAACTCTACATATTCTTCATGGATATTTTGCTTGCGAAGATAGTCAATGCAACGTGTACGAATGATTGTATAAAGATAAGTTTTAGCCGTCGCTTCTTCTATCTTTTCATAATTACGCCACAAATACTCAAAAGCATCACTTACGATATCTCTGCATACCTCAGCGTCATTTATAAAATAATATGCAAAATATACAAACTGTGCATACCATTCATTAAACATTTTGTCAAAAGTAGCCCTGTCATCCATTTAATATCGTATTCTTCTGTTATTTCTGGCAGACAAATATACATTAAAACTTAATACGCAGTTGCATTTGTACATCTGCTTTTTTATTTCCACAGATCAAATCATTGCCCGAACCGATCTCATTCCGGTCTAAATAGACTGTTTCGCCAAACTTGGTTATGAACAACCAGTGCTTATTCAGTTCATATCTGAAACGAACGGAGCAGCGAAATCCACAACCTTGGAAGGACGGTGTGTAAAACATATAAAGCAATCCGCTTTCCGAAGCATATACACGCGAATCATAATCGTCTGTAAAAAAGTAACTGCCCTGAACGTCAGCAAACAGCCTGGCCCAAGGCAGTTGGGAGGATATCATTTGTGTAACCTGATATCCTATATTAGCAGCTCTGTCCTGAGAATGAAAATGATTATAATCTAAAGTTGTACGACTGCTTAACACATCTCCTAAAGAATAGTTCAAACGGTAGCGAAGTTGATGGTGAAAAATAGGAAGTGTTAGTGTTCCTTTACTACCTGTCCAATCCCGTTCTTTGCGTTTATAGCGGTACTTCAGATACATGGATAGATGGCTGCGTGGAGTGAAAGTGGCTTGAAGCAATCCGTCTGTTCCGCGAGAGGGTTTATTTACTCTGTATTTTTTCCACGGAAAAGAAAATAAATCGAATGAGGCGAAGAATTTCCAATAGGCAAAAGGAGAAGTCTCCATGCCGATATAATATCCCTGTTCATTTTGTGTCGTACTTCCTTCACCAAAAGAATGGGCAAACATGGCCCAATAGTTATAAGAATAAAACCGGTGTATCAACATGATTTGAGTGTTTTGAACCGGTGAATATTGCAAACGGTTCAAAGAGGCCCAACCTTGTTTTCCGATGGCCGTCTCTCCTTGAAAAGAAAAACGATGCCAGCGGTAAGCATAATCAATCCCCAGATTATAGAAGTTGTTTCCATGAAGATTGTATTTGGAATAGCCTGTTAATTCCGGTTCGTATGGTCGGTTGAAAAGGTAGTAAATACCGGTGATACCCAGTCGAATACGGTTGTGTTGATAACTCACGTGTCCACCTGTTAATTGCATGGTGAATAGGTTCTTTTTATCCGCTTCTTTTTGACTTCGGTGCAGTCCGGTTTTATAGATAGAGGTGATTTCTCCGTCAGTGATTACTCCATCTAATGAACGGTGTGAATAGAAACCGGAAAGATCCCAATCTTTAGATAAAGCAACAGTGGCGGCCACTCCCCGAAAATAATTGTATTCATCGCTGGAAGAGTGTTTCTTTATTCCGCCACTACGATTGTTGAAAGAAGAGGCATAGATTGTTTTTCCCATCAGATAATCAGTATTAATCACTAATCCTTGTCCGAAACTAAGCCGATAGTTACCAACATCTAATGCTTTTAATCGTCCACAATCTTTTAATAACAGATAAAAGGAATAATAATCATAGCCGTAGCGATTGTATAAAGCTCCAAAAGGTTCTCCAGCATCTTTTTCAGCAACGACTCCTGCATAGAGTCGGTCACTGTATCGGAAACTGTATTTCACAGAGTTATAAACAGAAGGTCCTAAATAGGTATGTTCATAACCTTTTCGCCTATAAAATGGTATATCAAAGCGAGTTAACAGTTCATTCTTTCCATACTTTGCTGCGCTTTTCAACAGACTTTTCCACCGAAAAGCAGGTTCATTGTTAATAGCTTTTATACAGACGAAAGGTAGTAAATACTGGATTGTTTGTTTATCCATCTCTTCTACCAGTTGGAGTTCATAGATGGTTTTCATCTGTCCGTGTATATAGATGTAGGCCAGCAGATGTTCAATCTGAATATCACTAAGGAAAGGAAACTGTTCGAGTTGTTCACGGGTAGCAACATTCAAATTAACTGGTTCCTGCATACGATTGGAAAGTTCTTCCAATTCATTTTCCCAATTAGGAGTATTAACAGAGTTATCAGTTCCGTTATTAACAGATAAATCTTCAAGAACATCTTCTAAAAGACTTTCGGAAGGGTTTTGAGCACTACAAGCAGGAATTATTAACAGGCTGTTTATAATACTTATCAACCGTAAAAGTTGAATAGTTTTCATCAATAAAATGGTTTATTCTTCCTGCTTTTTTAACAGATAAGGCCGCAAAGATACTTTAAATAGGTTAACATCGAAGAGAAATGTCTGAATAATAAAATTTTAATTCTATTTTTGTATCGTGAAAAAGAGGCTTAACATAGTAGTAATGACGCTGTTTGCTATTGTTTGTTGTTCGTTGCGCCTGCAAGCTCAAGATAAACAAAGCATCAATGGATATTTGGTTCCGATGTGTATCTACAATGGAGATACCATTCCATGTGTCCAGTTAAGAACTGTGTATATTTTCCGTCCGTTGAAATTCAAAAATGAAAAGGAACGTCAGGAATATTACCGACTGATTCGCAATGTGAAAAAGGTATATCCTATCTCCAGAGAAATTAATCAGGCCATCATTGAAACTTACGAATATCTTCAGACTTTGCCCAATGAGAAAGCCCGCCAAAAACATATCAAACGGGTTGAAAAAGGATTGAAAGATCAATATACTCCCCGAATGAAAAAACTATCGTTTGCACAGGGGAAACTGTTGATTAAATTAATAGACCGCCAAAGCAATTCTACCAGTTATGAACTGGTGAAAGCATTTATGGGACCTTTCAAAGCGGGATTCTATCAGACTTTTGCTGCATTGTTCGGAGCCAGTTTAAAAAAAGAATATGATCCGCAAGGTGAGGACAAACTAACAGAACGTGTAGTGTTGATGGTGGAGAACGGACAAATCTAAAATCAATCGGCTTATAAGTTTATCAACCTCATAACCAATTGATCACTACTCAACCATACTAGTTATCATTTCAAGAATTAACAAACTTCCTGTAAGGTATTAATTTCCGGTTTCTCAGAAGTTAATACTTGAGTTCCCAGCTATTAATATGTATCATATAAGCTGTTAATACCTGACAACTCAAGTATCAACAGCCTGAAAACGAACTATCAACAACTATAATAATAACTACCCAACACCCATAGAATCAACATGGCTCCATATAGTTATAAACAGAACATAGTTATTGATTATAAATGAATTAACTAAGCTATTAACTCGTTATAAACAACTTATTAACCAATCCTGTATTATGACTATTAGTGTAACTTTTTGAACAAATCCCAAATCACAATACCAGTAGTTACAGAAACATTCAACGAATGTTTTGTACCATATTGAGGAATCTCTATACAGCCATCCGAATGGTTAATAACCTCCTGCTGTACCCCTTTCACTTCGTTTCCCATAACGATAGCGTACTTCTTGGTTTTATCCAGCTGGAGTTCATCAAGCATGATGCTTCCTTCCGCCTGTTCTACAGAATAAACGATATACCCTTCGTTTTTGAGGTTATCAACAGCATCAACAGCGTTATTAACATACTTCCAGTCGACAGTGAATTCTGCACCCAGCGCAGTCTTATGCATTTCAGGGTGCGGTGGGGTAGCTGTTATACCACACAGATAGATACATTCAATACGGAAAGCATCCGAAGTACGGAACACAGAACCTATATTGTGCAAACTACGAATATCGTCCAGCACTACCACCAAAGGCAGTTTTTCAACCTGTTTAAACTCTTCGGCACTGATACGGTTCAGCTCTGTTATTTTCAGTTTACGCATACGTCTTTTCTTTTATTATGTTCTTGTCCACAAAGGTAATTCTTTTCAGTTAACAAGGTGTTGATAACGGTTTAAAACCTGTCAAAACTATCGGCAAAGATTTTGAAAAATAATTCTTGCATTATTCAAAAGAAGATATAAGAGGCCTTCATTATGAACATTCCAAAAAACTAACCCAAAACTTTCTACACAGACATAAACATATTTTTCAGCACTTATCTGCCTGTTTATATCCATAAAGTTTTTAACTTTGCACTTTATCAACAGGGAGTTAATAGCAAACTTCCATTTGACGGCATTTAACGATGCTTTCATTGATAATGAAGCAAGTAGAATAGGATATCTTGCCCTTTATATCAGTTCATAACCGACTCATAAAGCAGAAGTATGGACTAATAACTTATCCGGCAAGAAAAATCGTATTTATTTGCTAACATTATTAACAGGCTATCATCACTAACAAAGGATTTTTTTTAAAAGGAAAGAAATAAGAATATTATTATGAATGAACTCATAAAGGCTATTAACGAGCTAAAGAAAGAAAAGAATGCAATCATTCTGGGCCACTACTACCAGAAGGGGGAAATACAAGACATCGCCGATTACGTTGGCGACAGTTTGGCATTGGCTCAATGGGCAGCCAAAACGGAAGCGGACATTATTGTGATGTGTGGCGTTCACTTTATGGGGGAAACGGCAAAGGTGCTTTGTCCGGACAAGAAAGTGTTGGTACCCGACATGGCGGCAGGTTGTTCGTTGGCGGACAGTTGTCCGGCGGATCAGTTTGCACAGTTTGTCAAAGAGCACCCGGGATACACCGTTATTTCGTACGTCAACACGACAGCTGCCGTGAAAGCAGTGACAGATGTGGTGGTGACTTCCACCAATGCGAAGCAGATCGTGGAAAGCTTCCCCAAAGATGAGAAAATAATTTTTGGTCCGGATAGGAATTTGGGTAATTATATCAACTCTGTTACGAACAGGAATATGTTGCTTTGGGACGGAGCCTGTCACGTGCATGAACAGTTCTCTGTTGAAAAGATTGTGGAATTGAAAGCGCAGCATCCGGAAGCGTTGGTCTTGGCACATCCCGAATGTAAGAGTACGGTTTTGAAATTGGCTGATGTGGTAGGATCTACAGCTGCTTTGTTGAAGTATGCCGTGAACCACCCGGAAAACATGTATATTGTGGCTACTGAATCGGGTATCTTGCATGAGATGCAAAAGAAGTGTCCGCAGACGACGTTTATTCCTGCTCCTCCGAACGATAGTACGTGCGGATGTAACGAGTGTAGTTTCATGCGGTTGAATACGTTAGAGAAGCTCTATGAGTGTCTGAAGAATGAAGCACCGGAAATTACGGTAGATCCGGAGGTGGCTAAGAAGGCAGTGAAGCCGATTCAACGAATGTTGGAGATTTCGGCTAAGTTGGGATTATAAAGAAATTTGGTTTTTATTATTGTTCTTGAATGAATAACAGTTAGAAACTGTCTTAAAATAATTCAATTCTTTAAAGATAAAAAAATCCTCCCAGTTTATTAACCGAGAGGATTTTTTATTGTTGATTATTGAATCAATTATTTTTTATTTGGATTCTTCCGAACTTTGAAGCATCTGGAACAACTTATCCAGTTTCGGAGCCATGATAATCTCCGTACGGCGATTCTTGCTTCTTCCTTCTATTGTTTCGTTATCATCAACAGGCATATATTCACCGCGGCCGCTAGGCTGAATCTGCAAAGGATTTACGTTGTAATTCTTGATGAGGATACGAACTACGGAAGTGGCACGGATCACACTCAAATCCCAGTTATCTTTGAATTGTACAGTATTGATCGGTTTGTTGTCCGTATGTCCTTCGATAAATACGTCGATATCCGTCTGTTTGTTCAATACTTCGGCCAGTTTGCCGAGAGCTTCCTCTCCACGTTTATCCAAGCGGGCACTTCCTGACTGGAATAATAATTTGTCGGACATCGCTACATATACTTTTCCGTCTTTCTCGCGGACGGTCAGTTCGTCAGTACTAAAACCAAGTAATGCGTCTTTTACATTACTCAAGAGATTTTGTACCTTATCATTCTGCGCCTTAATCATGTCCTGCAATTCATTGATCGTGCGTTCTCTTTCGTTCAGCTCATTTTTCTTTTGGCTCAACAGCGCATTCAGTTTTTCCTGTTCAGTCATGTTGACATTCAACATACTCTGATACTGGCGGATACTGTTCCCCATCTTGGTCGTATCACGCAAGAGGTTTTTGACTTGTGCCGATAGTTGGTTACCAACTTCGCGGGAGTTATTCAACAACCCTTGCAGACTGTCTTTGCTTGCGGTGGCTGCCATCTCTGCAAGCATGAACTTCTTTTTTGTTACACACGAAGTACACAATAGGAGCGTAAGTAAAGTAAATAAAGTAATTTTCTTCATTGTGTTTTATATTTTAAGTGGGTATGTATAATCAGCTTTGCAGAAACTCACAAAGTTTCTGTACAGCCAGTGCACGATGGCTGATTTGGTTTTTTATATCATTTCCCAATTCGGCAAAAGTCCGGTCGTAACCTTCAGGCATGAATACAGGATCGTAGCCAAATCCGGAATCACCACGTTTTTCTTTGATTATTTCGCCTTTTATCACTCCTTCAAAGAGATACTCCTTTCCGTCCAGTATCAACGAAATAGCGGTGCGGAATTGTGCTTTACGGTTTTCCTTTCCGTCCAGTTCGTGAAGAAGTTTGAGCATATTAGCCTGGGCGTCGTGTCCTTCACCTCCTGCATAGCGGGCGGAATAGACTCCGGGAGCTCCGTTCAAGGCTTCCACTTCCAATCCCGTATCATCGGCAAAACAATCCAGATGATAGTTTTTGTAGATATAGGAAGATTTTAATAACGCATTTCCTTCCAGTGTTTCAGCAGTTTCGGGAATATCCGTTTGGCAACCGATATCATTGAGACTTAATAATTCTACTTGATCTCCCAGGATAGCGGCCACTTCTTCCAGTTTATGAGCATTATTGGTAGCAAATACAAGTTTGCGTTTCATCATCTTATTTTTTGTTTTAACAGGGTTGTTCACTACTTATCAACCGGTTCTTATTTCACTTTCAGCTTATCGAATCCTTCGCCATACACACCGATAACGGAACTTTGAGAGATAAAAGCATTCGGATCAATGCGTTTTACCAAACGGAAAATTTCGAGTGACTGACGTTTCTTGGCAAGTACTACCAATACTTTCACATTGTTTTTACTGTACCATCCCGTACCGTCGAGTACCGTTACTCCCCGGTCGGCGTCTTTAATGATACGGTCGGCTATTTCATCATATTTCTTGGAGAAGATGAAGAATTGAACCGATTGACGGGCACTGTTGATAATCCAGTCGAGCACAACACCAATGATAAACAAGGTGACAAAGCCGAAAATAACCCGGCGCCAATCATGAAATATAAAGTAACAGGAACCGATAATGAATACATCACAGATCATAATCATTCGTCCGAGTGATACATCTCTGTATTTATTAACAACAGCAGCGATAATATCTGTTCCACCCGTACTTCCGTTGTAGTTGAAAGTGATGCCCAGACCTACACCACACATGGCTGCACCGATAATACAAGCCATAAAGTCCTGTCCTGTACCAAGCAACAGAGGCTTACCGTCTGGCGTCATATCCGGCGCTTCTATATAATTGTTCACCACCAACTGGAATAACCAAAGCAGGAAAGTCAGCGTAAAAATAGCATAAGTCGTTTTTATACTGAATTTCGGACCCAATATCCGAATGGCAAAGGTCATCAGAACTGCATTGATAATGAAGTATGACCATTGGATTGGGAATCCTGTTGCATAATAGATAATAGCCCCGATACCGGTAGTTCCTCCGGTAGTTATCTGATAAGGTAACAGGAATGCAGCCCATCCCAAAGAATAGCTTATCAATCCGAGAGTGATGTAGATATAATCTTTCACTTCTCTCATTATTTCCGCTTTTGTCAGTTTATGCATGGATTTTAAGTTCAAGTATTAAGTAATAAGTATTAAGTATTATCCGTAGTCGTTTTCCAAATATATCCGCCAGGTTAATACTTAATACTTATTACTTAATACTTATTGTTTTATACTTAATACTTTAAATTACAACGTTTACAATCTTTTTCGGAACGACGATGATCTTTTTCGGAGTCTTGCCATCAATCCACTTCTGTGAACGTTCGTCTGCCAATACTGCGGCTTGGATAGCGTCCGAAGCTTCATCTGCTGCAAATTCCATATTGAAACGTGCCTTTCCGTTGAAAGAGATGGTATAGTTGATAGTATCTTCTTTCAGATATTCTTCGTTGTATACAGGCCATTGGGCGTCGCATACGGAAGTTTCGTGTCCCAATACATCCCACAACTCTTCGCAGACATGCGGAGCGAAAGGAGCGAGAGTGATAACGAGCTGTTCCAGAATCTCTTTTTTGCTACATTTCAGGTTGAAGAGTTCGTTTACGCAAATCATGAATGCGCTGATAGATGTATTGTAAGAGAACTGTTCAATATCACCAGTCACCTTCTTGATTAATTTATGAAGGCTCTTCAATTCTTCTTTTGTTGCAGGTTCGTCTGTCACCAGATATTCGTCTGTACGGCTGTAGAACAACGACCAGAATTTACGGATAAAACGGTGTACACCGTCGATTCCGTTTGTATCCCACGGTTTAGACTGTTCTACCGGGCCGAGGAACATTTCGTACATACGAAGTGTATCTGCACCGTATTTCTCAACAATCATATCCGGATTGACTACATTGAACATAGATTTACTCATCTTTTCAACTGCCCATCCGCAGACATATTTTCCGTCTTCGAGGATAAATTTGGCTGTTTTATATTCAGGACGCCATGCTTTGAATGCTTCCAAATCCAAAACATCATTGGATACGATATTTACATCCACATGGATAGGAGTAACTTCGTACTGATCTTTCAAGTTCAGTGAAACGAAAGTATTGGTGTCTTTGATACGATATACAAAGTTACTGCGACCTTGAATCATTCCTTGGTTTACTAACTTTTGAAATGGCTCTTCCATTACAGACACACCCATGTCATACAGGAATTTATTCCAGAAACGAGAATAAATCAAGTGACCTGTTGCATGTTCGGTACCACCTACATATAGGTCTACATTTTTCCAGTACTGGTCAATTTTCGGATCAACTAATGCCTGATGATTATGCGGGTCCATGTAGCGGAGATAGTAAGCCGAAGAACCGGCGAATCCCGGCATGGTGTTCAGTTCCAGCGGGAAGACGGTTACATGGTCGATCTTCTCATTTTCTACGACACATTTGTTTACTGTATCCCAAGCCCATTTAGTTGCGTGTCCCAATGGAGGCTCACCTGTTTCGGTAGGCAGGAATTTAGCGACTTCCGGAAGTTCCAGCGGCAGGCTGGCTTCGTCAATCATATAGGGCATTCCGTCTTTGTAGTAAACAGGGAACGGCTCACCCCAGTAACGTTGGCGAGAGAAAATAGCGTCACGCAGACGGTAGTTCACTTTCACACGGCCCAGATTGTGCTCTTTTACATATTTCTTGGTTGTCTCTATCGCTTCTTTGATGGTCAGTCCGTTCAATGAAAGATCACAGTAAGGAGTGACATCAAGACGCGGAGAGTTGCAAACAATGCCTTCTTTTGCATCGAAACTTTCTTCGCTTACATCACAGCCTTCTACCAACGGACGGATTTCTAATCCGAAATGTTTGGCAAATGCATAGTCGCGGCTATCATGAGCAGGTACAGCCATAATAGCTCCTGTTCCGTATCCGGCCAGTACGTAATCGCTGATCCATACAGGTACTGCTTCACCTGTGAACGGATTAATAGCATACGAACCACTGAACACACCGGTAACACTACGGTCGGCAATACGTTCGCGTTCCGTACGTTTTTTGGTACGATCGAGGTAAGCGTCTACTTCTGCTTTTTGTTCAGGAGTCGTTAACTGTGCCACCAATTCACTTTCCGGAGCCAATACCATAAAGGTAACACCGAACATGGTATCTGCACGAGTGGTGAAAATAGTGAATTCGAGGTCACTGTCTTTTACTTTGAATTGCACTTCAGCACCTTCCGAACGTCCGATCCAGTTTCTTTGGGTTTCTTTCAGAGAATCTGTCCATTCGATCGTGTCCAATCCATCAAGCAAGCGTTGTGCGTAAGCGGATACACGCAGACACCATTGGCGCATTTTCTTCTGGATAACAGGAAAACCGCCACGTTCGCTGACTCCGTCTACTACCTCGTCGTTAGCCAGTACAGTTCCTAATTCGGCACACCAGTTTACCATTGTTTCACCCAGATAAGCGATACGATAGTTCATCAGGATTTCCTGCTTTTCTTTTTCGCTTTTGGCGTTCCACTCTTCGGCAGTAAAGCTGATATCTTCGCTGCAAGCGGCATTGAGTCCTTCGTTTCCGTAGATGGCGAAGGCTTTTTCCAGTTCTTCGATAGGACGGGCTTCCTGTTCATCGTTACAATAATAGCTGTTGAACATTTTTTGGAAGGCCCATTGGGTCCAATGATAATATTCCGGGTCGCAAGTACGGATTTCACGGTTCCAGTCGAAAGAGAAACCTATTTTGTCCAACTGCTCGCGGTAGCGGTCGATATTGTTAACGGTAGTGATAGCAGGATGCTGTCCGGTCTGGATAGCATATTGTTCTGCCGGCAAACCGTAAGCGTCATATCCCATTGGGTTGAGTACATTGAAGCCCTGCAGTCGTTTGTAACGGGCGTAAATATCCGAAGCAATGTATCCCAGCGGATGACCTACGTGTAGACCAGCTCCTGATGGGTAAGGAAACATGTTTAGTACATAAAATTTTTGCTTCGAATCATCTTCCGTAACTTGGTAGGTTTTCTCTTCTACCCACCTTTTCTGCCACTTCTTTTCAATTTCTCTGAAATTGTACTCCATAGTGATAAAGTTTTTATTTATAGTGATTTATACTGTTATGTTCTAATTCGAGGCACAAATTTACGTGTTTTGTATTGAACTACCTAATATTTGTATAGGTATTCCTAAGCGGCTAGTTTTAATTTATAGTAACTTTAAAGGTAAGAAAACCAGCTAATTTATTTCATGGTGTGCATAATCCAAAAACATAAAATTTGGTATGGTTATTCTGAAAAAAAAAGAATTTAACATTTAATATCGAATAATTCTATATTTTTGTTTCTCCTATAATAAAAGTCTATGAATAATAAAAGTGCAATCGTTTATATATTACTGTTATTTTTGTTATCTAATACTCTGCATAATACTGTCAGGGCAAATACAGGACTCTTCTTTCAGGCTCACAGAGTAATCCCGGAAAAACGGACGGAGTTAAACTTGACTCCGGAAGCTCCATTTTCTTTTCGTGATGGTTTTTCATTGAGTTTTGATGTTCATTTGCGCAATGAAGAGCACAATTATGGCTATATTGTTCGTATTATTTTAAATGACACATTAAATATTGACTTGTTGTCCAACAAAGGGTGGACTCACAGCCAATTATTTTTGATGAGGGGAAATCAAAGTTTGGTAGATATATCACAATTAGATTCGATTCCTAGATTCAATAGTTCGGATTGGTTTCAAGTGGAACTTAGATTAAACTATAAAAAGCAATTTATTACTTGTATTCTAAACGAAAAAGAATGGAGTATCCCCATAGAGCTGCCACAATTGAATAATGTTCGTATAACTTTTGGGTTACATACTGGGCAATCTTTTCCAAGTACAGATGTGGCTCCGATGAACTTGCGTAATGTAAGGATTTTAGATCGGCAAGGAGAACTCTTGAAAAAATGGACTCTGTTGCAACATGGAGATAATGAAGTCTATGATGAAGTCAAATCTTCTCGGGCGATAGTACGGAATGGTATTTGGGAAATAGACCATCATATTCGGTGGAGAAAAAAAACTTCGTTTATTATACCGGGGAGTTCTCTTCAATTTACTCCATATCAACGTCCGACAGACGGAGGCTTGTTTATAGCTTTAAAAGATACTATTTACCAATATTCCATAGAGCGGGAACGATTAGACACTATTATTGTAAATACTGGGCATCCTTACTTTACAGCTGCTTCCAGTTTAGTATATGATTCGGTACATGATGAACTGATTTCCTATAGTGCAGAACAAGAACGGTTGAATCGTTATAGTTTTGAAAAAAATGAATGGGAAAGAGCGATTCCCGATGTACTTCTTTCATATTTGCATCATAGCAGCTGTTATGTGCCCGATTTGGAACAAGTTATACTTTTCGGCGGCTATGGATTTTATCGTTATAGTTCGGTCTTGTTTATACATTCCATCGATTCAATATCTTGGCAGCAAAAAGATCTTTCTCATCTGATTGAACCTCGTTATTTAGCAGCAATGGGATATTTAGGAGAAAGCAAGGTTTTATTGTTAGGAGGATATGGTAGCAAGTCTGGAAAACAAGAAGGGAACCCTGAAAATTATTATGATCTTCACTGCATAGATGTTGAGAAGATGAGTAGTCGGAAATTGTGGGGCTTTTCTAATGAAAAGATGGAAGCATTTGGAAACGCAATGGTAGTAGATCGTGATAAAGAGCATATCTATGCACTTTCTTTTGCTAATGATCGAGCGTTTTCTCAAATCAGATTGAACCGCTTTGGAATTGAAAGGCCAGATCGAATATATATGGCAGACTCCATACCATATCAGTTTCATGATACCAGTTCTTATTGTACCTTGTTTTATAATCAGGGTACCGCTGAATTAGTTACTGTTTTAGCATATCAGGATGGTATTGGAAAAACTTGTGTCGAGGTATATACATTGGGATATCCTGTCTTGCGCTTGTCAGATGTGCTTCAATCTGTCCCTGAAAAACATTCAATAGGTTGGATATGGTTGATTTTGATTATTGGAATTGTGGGAGTATTGACAGTTTTAGTTATATTATGGAAGCGAAAGCAGAAAAATGTTACAAGAAGAGATGAAAACTTATCTCATACTGTAGAAGTGAAGGAAAAAGAATTAACCCAGCCTTCTTTTATTCGTTTATTGGGAGGTTTTCAGGTAAATGATTCGGAAAGACATGATATAACTTCTCGATTCACTCTTATATTGCGTAGTTTATTTGTATATATGCTGTTATATTCCTATAAAAATGCTAATGGCATAACCTCGGAACAACTAAATGAAATATTTTGGTCGGATATGGACAAGAGTAATGCCACAAACAACAGAAATGTGAATATAAGTAAACTCCGATTATTATTAAAGGAAATTGGCGGAATTAATATTTCCTATAAGAATAGTTATTGGTATATGACAATAGATTCATCTGTGAATTGTGATTATATTGAGATTTGTGACTTATTGAAAATGCTAAAGGAAGGAAGTGCAATAAACGTAGACTTATTAAATAAAATTGCAGAATTAGGCAGTAGAGGAGAACTGTTACCTGATATCACGGAAGAATGGGCAGATAAATTTAAGTCGGAGTATCTGATTTTATTATCAGATGTGTTATTGAATGCTTATGAGTTTGTAAAAGAGAGAAAGGACTTGATGCTTTTATTAAAGTTATCAGAAACAATGTTAAGCTGTGATTCGACAGATGAAACTGCCATACAAAACAAGTGTTATGCTCTTTATCATTTAGGTAAAAAAGGGTTGGCAAAACAATGTTATGAAAATTTCTGCACAGAATATATTCGAGTACTTGGAACAAAACCTGATTTTGATTATACTGACATAACAGATAATTAACAGAAATAAATTATAATAAAAAGGAAAGGTGGAAACTTTATGTACAGAAAGCTTCTATCTTTTTTTTTAAAATAATTTATTCCTAGTTAAACTGTTGTTTTTTAGATACTTGTGTGGTTTTGTATTTTTTTATCCTAAACTGTTAAGTCGTGATTAATACCTGATTAAGACGCTGATATTACTTTTGCTTATCAATTTTATAAATAATATAATAGAATGAAAAGCATACGAAAGACAGCGTTGATTATTGGAGTATTCTCTTTCTTTATTTTGGGGTCTGTTTCTTACGCAAAGGAGAAGATGGAGCCGGTAGATTATGTAAACCCTTATATGGGAAATATCAGTCATTTATTGTTTCCCACTTACCCGACAGTCCACTTGCCTAATGGAATGTTGCGTGTATATCCTGAACGGAAAGACTTCACTTCCGATTTATGCTATGGACTTCCGGTTGCAGTGACAAGTCATCGCGGGGCTTCAGCATTCAATTTGAGCCCTGTCTGCGGGCTGAATAAAGAAATTCCTCCTGTGCAGGACTATTCTTACGACAGAGAAAAAATATCCCCCTATCATTATCAGGTTTATCTCGATGAAAATAATATTCTAGTTAATTTTGTCCCTTCTTACCAATCCGGTATTTATACCTTTACTTACGAAGGAATAGCTAACAGCCAGATTGTGTTGAATACGCGAAACGGTTATTTGTTCATAGATAATGAAGGAATAGGAGGTTGTCAGTATTTGGATGATAAAACAGCGATCTACCTTTTTATGGAATCAGACTGTGAGGCTATTTCTAAAGGCGGTTTGCAAGATGGGATGATGAATTCTGCCTGTCAACGGGTGGACGGAAAAAATGCAGCCATAATCCTTGACTACGGCTCCTGTAAAGAGATCACTTTGCGATACGGTATTTCATTTATCAGTGTAGAACAAGCAAAGAAAAATCTTCGCCGTGAAATCCACACGTACGATATAGGTAAGGTAGCAGAAACCGGACGAAAGATATGGAACGAAACTTTGGGAAAAATAGAAATAAAAGGTGGGACAGATGATCAAAAAGTAATATTTTACACCTCGCTATACCGGACTTACGAACGTATGATTAACATATCTGAAGATGGATCTTATTATAGCGCTTTTGACAATCAAATACATATGGACGGCGGAACTCCTTTTTATACAGATGACTGGATTTGGGATACATATCGTGCTGTGCACCCTTTACGGATTCTTATCGAACCGGAAAAAGAACGTGCGATGGTCAGCTCTTTTATCCGTATGGCACAGCAATCGCCCAACGGATGGATGCCCACCTTTCCTGAAATAACGGGTGACAGCCATCGTATGAACGGAAATCATGCAGTAGCTACTATATGGGATGCTTACTGCAAGGGAATCACAGATATTGATTTAGAACAAGCATACAAAGCATGTAAGGGCGCCATTACAGAGAAAACCCTGTTACCTTGGCAGAAAGGTCCGTTAACGGAACTCGATTCTTTCTATCAGCAATACGGATACTTCCCCGCACTCCATCCGGGTGAAAAAGAAACATGTTTGGGTGTACATGGTTTCGAACGTCGCCAAGCTATCTCTGTCATGCTTGGCAATTGTTACGATACTTGGTGTCTGGCACAAATAGCACATACATTCGGATACAATGACGAATACGAGCAATTTATGAAAATTGCCTATTCCTACCGCAATGTATATAATGCTGAAACCGGATTTTTCCACCCCCGGGACAGCAAAGGAGACTTTATTTACCCTTTTGACTACCGCTTCTCCGGTGGCATGGGAGCACGTGACTACTATGGAGAAAATAATGGCTGGATCTACCGCTGGGATGTACAGCACAACCCGGCAGATTTGATCGCGCTGATGGGTGGACGCGAGAAATTTATAGATAACCTGAATCAGACTTTCAGAGAACCAATAGGCGAAGCTAAATTCTCTTTCTATTCTCATCTCCCGGATCATACGGGAAACGTAGGGCAATTCTCAATGGCAAACGAACCTTGCCTGCATATTCCCTACCTTTATAATTATGCTGGCCAACCTTGGATGACTCAAAAAAGAATCCGTTCTTTGATGAAACAATGGTTTCGTAACGACTTGATGGGAGTACCAGGTGATGAAGATGGTGGCGGAATGAGTGCATTTGTCGTATTTTCAGCAATGGGTTTTTATCCAGTCACGCCAGGCTCGCCAACCTATAATATAGGTTCCCCATTATTTAATCATGTAAGGATAGCATTAGGTAATGGGAAAACCTTTGAAATCATAGCTGAAAACTGTTCGGACGAGAACAAATACATTCAGTCTGCAATGCTTAACGGTAAACCGTGGAATAAACCGTGGTTCGAACATAAAGATATAATTAAAGGTGGAAAGTTAGAATTAGTAATGGGTAACAAGGCAAACAGGTTATGGGGAGCTGCATTGGATGCAGCCCCACCTTCTGCCGAACCTCTGACTTCCACTTCTCACTGATTAAAAAAATAGATATGTTTAACTTTAATAGAATGAATAATGAAGAAAATCACATTGTGGGCTTTAAGTGCCATGACTATGTTGGCCGGATGCTCAGCTAGCGAAGTATCTTCTCTGGTAGAGGAAGCGCAGGCATCGGATCTTATTTCAGGAGCTGTTTATAAAATATCTCCTTATTCCGATGAAACTAGAAGTATGTTCGTTCGGAACGCTTCTTTTGATGAGGGAACAGAAATTGTGGCTTGGACTGATACGAAAGTGAATGCCCAACGTTGGCGTCTAACCAAAGATCCTACTGGAGTGTACTTTTACCTGACGAACGTATACACGGGCAAGTCTGTACACATACAATCACCTGTTTCCTTGGGTGCACGCTTGCGCCAATATGGGAAAGAGAATGATTATACTTATAAATACACAATAACCAAAGCGGAGCAAGCCGGATCGGATTGCTATTACATAAGTCCTTCTTCTCTTGCTAGTGGTGAAAGGCTCTATTTGGAAATAGGAGAC
This sequence comes from Bacteroides sp. AM37-9, assembly GCF_003603455.1. NCBI lineage: Bacteria > Pseudomonadati > Bacteroidota > Bacteroidia > Bacteroidales > Bacteroidaceae > Bacteroides > Bacteroides sp. AM37-9. Next base: position 126,824 of record NZ_QTNF01000014.1, read on the forward strand.
GGTGAGGATGGTACAAACATACAGTCCTATATCAAAAGAACCGGTGAGCAAGCCGATAAGCAGATATGGAAATTGGAAAGAGTGCAGGAAGTGCCCAATAAATTCACTTCGGTGATGCGTGACGAAATTGTTCGTTCCTGGAAAGCACAATACTATAAAAAGTCGCAAAATAATGCAGGCTACACCTTGAGCGATGCTGAACGATTGAACAACGCCAGCCACCAATGGCAGGACGCTGAAATGTTTGAAATTGTGTTGGATGCTTACGAAACCACTCAAGATCCTTCATACAAAGAAATGTTTCACCAACTGTACATCAATTTTGTAGACGAAAACCAGAAGAATTGGTTATATAATCCCTTCAATGATGACATTACTTGGATGGTAATTGCTTGTGTACGGGCCTATCTGCTATTTGGAACGCAAGAATATCTTGATGTAGCCAAGGAAAATTTTGACCAGATGTATGCAAGAGCTTTAATGTTACCCGAAGGAGTATTGCGTTGGTGTGAAAAAGAAGCTGAACGCGATAAAACCAATTCTTGTATTAACTGTCCGGCAATGGTTGCATCTTGTTATCTCGCACAAGCTACGGGAGATGAAACCTATTATGAAAAGGCAAAAAACTTGTATGAAAAACAGTCAATCTATCTTTATGAATCTTCTACCGGTATGGTGTACGACTGCGTAACACTCACCAGTCTTTCTCCTTGGAAATGGGCTTCAACCTACAATCAAGGAACTTTTCTAGGTGCTTCCCTCATGCTGTATCAACACTATAAAGATGCATTGTACAAAACTAATGCACAGAAGACAGCCCGTTATACTGTAGAACATTTCAGCGATGATAATGGAATACTGAATGCACCGGACGAACGTTCGGACAATGACCGTCGTGGATTTAAAGGAATATTGATGAGATATCTGCGTTCGTACATTAACATAATGAACGATACCCAATATCTTCCGTGGATGGAAGCAAGTGCTTTGCAAGCTTACAATAACCGAAATTCGAAAGGTATCATATGGACAGTGTGGGAAGAAAAGTCTGCCGAAAACTTTGTGTATAAAGCAAACGATAAAGATGTGCGCTACAGTAATGATCCTTGGGGAACTTCTACAGCGGTATCCATTGCAGTCAATCTTCCGCTTATTCAGAAATAGAGAGTGTAGAACTATTGTAATTAAAGAAAATATGAAAAATACAAGATTAGCGTTTGCATTCATACTTATTCACCTGTGTGCCATGACATTTGCACAATCTTCCAAAAAAATAACAGGTCGTGTAGTCGATGAAAAAGGCGAGCTTTTGGTAGGAGTTAATATTATGGAAGTGGGGGCACAGAATGGTACACTCACCGGAATCGAAGGAACCTATTCATTAACAGTGAAGAATAGTCGTTCAACATTGAAATTCTCTTATGTTGGTTTCGATAGTCAGGAAGTAATCGTTGGTTCTAATACAGTAATAGACGTAACACTGAAAGAATCGAAATCAGAACTTGAAGAAGTGGTAGTAGTGGGGTATGGTAGCCAGCGTCGTATTAGTACCATTGGCTCTCAATCCAATTTGAAATTGGGTGATATAAAACAGCCTACTGCCAGCTTGAGTACTTCATTGGCAGGGCGTCTTGCTGGAGTAGTGGCCGTACAACGTTCAGGTGAACCGGGCAAGGATAATGCCGATATTTGGATACGTGGTATTTCTACGATGGGAAGTTCTTCTCCTTTAGTCTTGGTTGATGGAGTAGAACGTTCCTTCAACAATATAGACCCGGAGGATATAGAATCTTTCACCGTTCTAAAAGATGCTTCAGCTACCGCTGTCTATGGAGTACGGGGAGCTAACGGAGTAATCCTGATTAAGACAAAACCTGGTATTGCCGGAAAACCTTCTGTCAGTGTTGACTATTATGAAAGTGTGACACGGCTTACTAAAATTCCAAAACTGGCTGATGGAGCTTCTTATATGGAAGCTGTGAACGAGGCTCGTAGAAATCGTGGCTCCGAACCTATTTATTCTGAAGCTGAGGTTATAAACACTCGTTTGGGAACCGACCCAGTGCTCTATCCTAACGTAGACTGGATGAATGAAGTCTTTGATGACCTTGGACACAACCGTCGTGCCAATATTAACGTGAGAGGTGGTGGACAAAATGTGAACTACTATGCGTCGGCAAGCTACTATAACGAAAAAGGGTTGATAAAGACAGATCCAAATGAATCTTATGATTCAAAGATTGGATATACTCGTTATAACTTCACTACCAACCTGAATATTAATGTTACTCCGACTACCAAATTGGATATAGGTGCGTCAGGTTATTTGGGCGAAGGTAAGAAGCCTTACGAATCTACTTCTGATATATTTCGCGTAGCCATGACTACTTCACCTGTAGATTATCCTGTCATGTTCTATGTTAACGGAAAAGATTATATCCCTTACAATCAACCTAATAGTGGATTTAATAATCCCTATGTCGGTGCTACGAAAAGAGGGTTTCGAACTGTTACCGACAGTCAAATTTACTCTAACCTCCGTTTAACCCAAGACTTGGGATTTATCACAAAAGGATTGAGTTTGACAGGTATGTTTGCTTTCGATACTTATAATTCACGTACTGTGAAACAAAAGAAAAGGGAATCCACCTATTACTGGGCGGATAAAAATAATCCTTACGACAAACACGGATTTCCCATTTTGTCGCAAACTTATGAAGGATCAAAGACATTGGATTTTGCTGTTGAAAGCTCTGGTAACAGAAAATATTACTTAGAAGCATCGCTGAATTACTCCCGTACATTTGGAAAACACCGTGTAGGCGGACTGTTTCTATTCAATCAGGAAGATAAAGTGATAACGACCGAAGGCATCGACCTGATAGCTGGACTTCCTTACCGTTCTCGTGGTTTTGCCGGACGTGCCACCTATTCATGGGACGACCGCTACTTCGCAGAATTTAATATTGGTATCAACGGATCCGAAAACTTCGACCCGTCCAACCGTTACGGAGTCTTCCCTGCTTTCGGAGTGGGGTGGGTACTCTCCAACGAGAAGTTTTGGAAACCTCTGCAATCCGTCATTTCTTTCTTTAAAGTCCGTTACACCAACGGTATGATTGGTAACCAAGCAACACCCAACCGATTCCTGTATATGGAAGCACTCGAATATTCGGGCAATTACGGTTATACCTTCGGTACTGATCGCCGCAAAGTGGATGGCTATAAAGTGAAGAACGAAGCCGTAAAAGTGACTTGGGAAAAATCCCACAAACAGGATTTAGGTTTCGACCTTAAATTCCTGAACGATGACCTTTCATTAGTTGTTGACCTCTACAAAGAGCACCGCACCGGCATCTTCCTCGACCGTGGAGCAGTACCCGGTTTTATCGGAATTACTTCTACCCCTGTTGGTAATCTTGGAGTCGTAGACAATAAAGGTATTGAGATTGACCTGGAATACAATAAGCGGTTCAACAAGAACTGGGCACTTTCTCTCCGTGGTAACTTTACGTACGCCAAGAACGAAGTGATAGAGAATGACCAGCCCACCCAGCAATATCCGTGGATGGACAGGAGAGGACACAGCACCCTGTCACGTTGGGGATTGATAGCTGACGGACTCTATACACAAGCTGAAATCGATCAGATCAACGCATGGGAAGCACTGTCCGCTGTGGAAAAAGAGAACACAGCGCGGCCTTTCCCAAAACAATACGGTACTGTTTATGCGGGTGATATCAAATATCGTGATTTGAACGGTGACGGACAAATTGACGTTTATGACGAAACGAAGATAGGACGCGGTGATGTACCTTCTATCGTTTATGGTTTTGGTTTCAATCTCCAATATAAAAATTTTGCTATTAGTACCCTTTTCCAAGGAGTGGCGCAAGCGGACAGATGTTTAAGTGGACTGGGAATACAGCCTTTCTCCGGTTCAGGTGGTGAAGGTAACCTTTATGCCAATATCAAAGACCGCTGGACAGAAGATAATCCGCGTCAGGACGTCTTCTATCCCCGTCTTGCCTATGGTTCGGATAAGAATGAAAATAACTTCAAGACAAGCACCTGGTGGCAAAGAGATGTTAGCTTCCTGCGGCTAAAGTCCTTGCAGATCACTTGGAACCTCCCAAAAAGATGGACAAATGCCGTCCTGTTGAAAGGTGCTTCTATTTATGCGATGGGCACAAACCTATTTACAATTAGTAAGTTCAAGCTATGGGATCCGGAACTGAATACCAACAATGGTACTTCTTATCCTAATATCTCTACTTATTCTATTGGTGTCAACTTTAATTTCTAAAAATATGAAGAGAAAATATATTGCTTTATTAAGTCTGTCAGTTATGTTGCTGTGTCAGACCTCATGCTCGGACTTTTTTGATCAAATGCCGACAGACCGCCTGACTTACAATGACTTGTTTGAGTCAAAAGCCTCTACCGAGAAAGCTTTGGCTACCGTATATGTTTACTTGCCGGACGAATTCGCACAACGTTATCCAGCAGATGGAAGACATACTACTCCCGGCGTATGGACTGCTGGATGCGATGAGGCCGAATACTATTGGGACTTTGTACCTTCTCATCTGATAAACAATAATACGATGACTCCTAAGTCGTCTCTTGTCTCGTCCTATTGGGAGAAGTACTATGCTGGAATCAGTGCTGCGGGACGCTTTATTCAGGGAGCACCCCAATGCAAGGATATGGAACAAAACCTGCTGGCGCAATGGATTGAAGAAGCGCGTGCGTTGCGTGCTATGTATTATTTTTATCTGTTGCGTATCTACGGTCCTGTACCTATTTTATCGGAAGAACCACTTAGTATGGATGCTCCCTTCGAAGAAGTTCAGCTGCCTAGAAACAGTGTAGAAGAATGTGTTGACTACATTGTTTCAGAATTTGACAAGGTACTGGACAGCGGTTGTCTTCCCGACAAGTCAGTCACCTACAACTGCGGAAGAATAGACAACAGCATTGTAATGGCTTTCAAAGCCGAAGTCTTACAGTATGCGGCAAGTGATTTGTATAATGGGAAAAATGCCTTTGTTTCCCAACTACAAAATAAAGACGGTAAAAAGCTGTTTCCTACTGACATTTCGGAAGAAGCGATAAAGGCCAAATGGAGAAAAGCTGCTAATGCCTCAAAAGCCTTTATTGATAAATTTGTTCCGGGCACTTACGATTTGACAAAAGTCTACACTAACGGTATACTGAACGCTTACCTTTCTTGTCGTGACGCAATGCGAAGTGAGGATTTTACCAACACGGAAATGATATTCTATCGCATCAATACCGACTATTCCTTGATGCAATACGATCGCACTCCTAGACATACCGGAGCTGTTGGTAGCGGGTACCGCGCATCTGGTGGCTTAGCAGCTTCCCAACAAATGGTAGATGCTTTCTTTATGGCGAATGGTAAATTACCTATCAGTGGATATACTGACAATGGTAAAACACCTATTCTCAATCCTGGTACAGGCTACGAGGATACTGGCTTCTCTACCGAGAGCTATGTAGATGAAACAGGAACTATATTGGCTCCCAATGGTGTACTGAAAGCTTGGGTAGGACGTGAACCCCGTTTTTATGTAAATATCACTTTTTCTGGTCAGAAATGGCTGAATACAGAAGAAGGTGCTTTCTATTCAGATTTCAGTTATGACGGAAACTCGGGGTTACACGGTGGAGAATGTCCGCCAACTGGTTATTGTGTTAGAAAATGTGCTCCTTTGGGCTCATGGAAAACCGGGCAGCAAATCTGTATCATGCTGCGCCTGGCGCAAGTTTACCTCAATTATGTGGAAGCACTGAACGAATGTGAACCTGCCCATACCGATATTCTTACTTATCTTAATCTGATCCGTGAAAGAGCTGGAATTCCTACTTATGGTTCTAAAGCCGGGCAATTACCTGCTCCGGCTACCCAAAGTGAAATGAGGGAGGCAATCAGAGCGGAGAGGAGAGTGGAATTGGCTTTCGAAAGCAGCCGCTATTTTGATGTTCGTCGTTGGGGTATTGCCGAAGAAACAGAGAATATACCGCTCTATGGTATGTATGTGAATGGCAATGGTAATGACTTTTATAAACGTACCTGGTTTGAAAACAGAATATTCGAGAAGAAAATGTACTTCTTCCCGATTCCGCAAGGCGATCTCGATATCGACAAGGAACTGGTTCAAAACCCGGGTTGGAACGCTGATATTTAACCTTTAAAATGAAAGACAGATGAAAAAAGTATTGAATCGAATCGAAATGAACGGATGGGGCATCCTGTTGGGATGCTTATGGTTGGTTTCTTGCATACTGCTGTCAGGATGCTCGGACGATGATGAAAAAGACAACCGCGAACGGTATATCACCCAACTGACTGAAGAACGGAATGTCGTGGATTATCTATTAAAAAACTCCACTTACGGCACAGAACCGGGTACTTACCCTGAAAAAAGTAAAGAGATTCTTGAAACGGCCATAGCCGAAATTGATGATTTCGTCAGCCGTCTGAACAACGGGGAAACTACCGACCAGCTAACTGTAGATACCCTTGTCGAAAAAACGGAAGAAGCCATGAAGAAGTTTAAAGACTCCGTTATCCTCGATGTTTCCGAGGAACAGAGAAACTTGCAGCAACTGAAGAACAAACTCTCCGAATTGCAGAATATATTGGTAACTTCCACTTACGGCACGGAACCGGGCACGTATCCCGAAAGCAGCAAATCTATATTGGACGTTGCCATCCGGGAACTCACGGAGCTGATCGACAAAGCATCTTCGGGAAGCATCACTCTGACGAACGCCCTGGTAGAAGAAGCCATTCAACAGGCAGATGTGAAGATTGACTCGTTTCGTGAGACGCAGATTGAAACCGAAACATTCTACAACCTGGTGGTAGATGGTAACAACGGCGGATATATTGATTTCGGTTATCATAAGGAATTTGCCGACTTCGGTGAAACACAACATACGGCTCTGACCATTGAATTATGGGTGAAAATCGATGAGTATTGCACCAAGCAGTATGAGGATAATAGTACTTATCTGTCAGCGTGCAACGATGAACCCTGGGGTGGATGGCGCATCTATTCCCGTTTCCATACGGGTGGAAGCGACGACTTGATCCGAGCGTCGATTCCTCTTGACAAAGACGGTAAAATCGGACTCGAGGAACCGTATTACAGAGCTCCTTTGCTGGGTTATCAGACATGGATGCATTATGCCATCGTATATGCTGAAGACGGAGTGCCGGGCGAAGATCAGGACGAACGTTTTAGAATGTTTTACAATGGCGAGAAGAAGGGTAAATCCATTCGTATCGGACAGGATCTACGCCGCTGGGTATATACAGCCGACTCTTACCATCAGGCTCAGATACCTATGACTGCTTTCTGCCGTCTGAAAGCGGACGGAACCCGTATGGAATATTTTAAAGGTTCTATTAAATATATGCGTATCTGGAAAAAAGCGCGTACCGCGGACGAAATAAAAGCATCAGCGGAAGGAAACTGTACGGTCGATCCTGCTGACCCGAATTTGGTCTGTGCCTGGGATTTCGTAATTTCCAAGACAGACTTGGATATGACAAAGACAGAATTCCAAGACCTGACAGGCAGATATACGGCTGTCCTGAAAGGTGGCGCGGAAAATTTTACCTGGAAACCTGTTAATAATTGAAAATGAAGAAATATATGAAATGCTTGCTGTTCGCCATGGTATCCATGGCGGCAGCTTCCTGCTCGGACGATGCCAACAAGGAGATGGAGGACGATGCCACTCTCCCCGGTGAAGTCACTTTTTCAGCCACTTTGAACGGTATCGAAACCGGTAATGACCTTTCAAGAACCGTATTGACAGGCGGCACAAAGGTAGAATGGGTGGTAGGTGACCGAATCAGTGTATTATACGGAAATGAAAACAAGGAATATACGACCGCTTCGGGCGGTGAAGCGGTGACCTTCACGGGAAAAGCGGATGAAGTTGCCGAATATTACTCGCTGTATCCATACAACGCGGATGTAGCCCTGAATGGAAAGAATGTCACAACCGTGCTCCCGAATACTCAAAAACCGGTAGCGGATGGATTTGATACAGACCTTAGTGTCATGGTATCCCGAACAACTTTGGAGAAGAAATCTTTTATTTTCAGGAATGTATGCGCATTGTTGAGATTTGAGTTGAAAGAAGCCGGAATAAAATCGGTCACACTGAAAGGCAACAATAACGAGGTACTGGCTGGTAAATTCACTATCGGATGGAACGATGCCGGCGAACCATTGATGCAGAATGTCACCGATGGTAAAAGCACAGTTACGCTTGAGAACAACGGTACTGTATTGGAAAAAGGAATATATAATTTTGTAATTCTTCCTGTCACCTTCTCACAAGGCGTGACTCTGGCGATGGAAATGAGTAACGGTACGGAACTGACGAAAGACTTGTCCGATTTCAAGGAAACAACACTCTCTAGCCATGTTTACGACTTGGGACAAGTGAAAGTTCTGTGGGAACTGGCTCTCGAACAGGATGATTGCTACACCGATGTCACAGTGCTCGATGAGGCGGGAAATGTCTTGTCTCTTGACGAAGGATGCTATCGGGTAGGAACTGCGTGCACTATAAAGTATAAAATTGCAGCTGATAAGAAACCTTGTAGCCGAGGAGCATTCGTTGTGGAAGGGGCTGTTTCCGAAGATTTGAAAGTGACGGAGAAAGAAGGCTATTTTTGCTGTTCCTTGACTGGTATTGACTCGGACACTAATTTGAAATTGAAAAATAAGGTTCCTAATGTCCTTGATTTTTATTTTAAAGACAATACCTATTCCGAATATTTGACCGGAGATAAAAAAGACTGTTCAGGAATCATTTTCCATGTGGGTGCGGGACAGGGTGACAATATCAGTGACTATGATGGTAAATTGACAGAGATTCATGGATATGTATTTGCTGCTGATCCTTCTGGTATTCAATTCGGCTCTATCAAGGAATGGTGTACGGAGAACTATCGGAAAGAATTGATTGGCACGCACGAACACCCTGACGATTGGTGTGGTTATGCAAATACTAAGATGATCTTGAATCATGCGAAATTAAAGGGTATCACTTTGTCTGATGATAACTATACACATATCTACCGAGCTACAAATTATACTATCCGGACGGCTCCCGAAGGAACTAGTGGCTGGTATTTGGGTTCTAAAGTGCAGATGGAAGCAGTAGCTGAAGCGCATGACATCGGCATAAAAGAACGTCTTCAGGAATGTTCCGACGCGGAATTATGGAGGAGGGATAGCCATCATTGGCGACACTTGGGAACAAGTACGGAAAGAAATGTGACCAATAGTAAGGGGTATTACGGAATATATGACATCGAAGATGCATCGGCTGCTCGCGAAGGTTACAAGGACTACGGAGAAGACCCCACCCCCGTATTAACTTTCTAAAGAAGAATCTGACAAAAATGGAAAGATTGAAAACATATAAGATAATAATGGCCGCCATTTTGACGTTTGCTGCGTGTTCGGATTCGAAGTCGGTAGAAGAACTGACTATACTGCCGGATACAGAGACTGAAATGAAACATTTGGCAGAATGTGAAGCATGGAAAGCAATCCCCGGCGGAGTGACACAATACGTTGATCCGAAAATCGGTAGTGGCGGACATGGTCATGTTTTTGTTGGGGCTAATGTACCTTTCAGTATGGTGCAACTAGGGCCTACAAGTATACCGACAGACTGGGACTGGTGTTCTGGTTATCATGACTCTGACAATACAGTGATAGGTTTTTCGCATACTCATTTGAGCGGAACGGGAGCCGGGGACTTGGGAGACATCACTGTCATGCCGGTGATTGGTGACGTGACGTATACCCGTGGTAAGGCGAGCGACCAGAAGTCAGGGCTTTGGTCATATGCCGACCGTAGCAAGGAAATTACTCATCCGGGTTATTATTCTGTTCCTTTACTCCGTTATAATGTATTGGCAGAGCTTACTGCCACACAGCGTGTAGGCTTTCATCGCTATACTTTTCCCGATTCACAAGAGGCAGCTATCGTGATTGATTTGGAAAATGGTATCGGTTCAGACCAAGTGCGTGAGGTATCTATGACAGTGGAAGGAACAGATATGGTGGTAGGTTATCGCAGATCGACAGGTTGGGCAAGCGACCAATATGTCTATTTCGCTGCTCAATTTTCTAAACCTTTCATTAGCTTCGATTTACATGGAAACAGTGGCAGGTACGGTCGTGCTTCGTTCTCTACGGCGAAAGGGGAGCAGATTCTTCTGAAAATAGCTTTATCTCCGGTATCTGTGGAAGGTGCAAAGAAAAATTTGTCAGTGGAACTTGCGGAGTGGGATTTTGACAAGACTGTAGCAGCTGCTAATCTTGCATGGAATGAGGAGCTTGGTAAAGTACGTATTCATACGGCAAGCAAAAGTTATCTCCGTATATTTTATACTGCTTTGTATCATACGATGGTAGCTCCTTCCATTTACAGTGATGTTAATTCTTCAAATACCGCGTATACCACATTTTCACTATGGGATACATATCGTGCGGCAATGCCATTGATGACTATCCTTCATCCTGACAGAATGCCGGATATTATCAATTCCATGCTGGATATTTATGATAAGCAAGGACGTCTACCTGTGTGGCACTTATGGGGGAATGAGACGGACTGTATGGTAGGGAATCCTGCTATACCTGTAGTGGCGGATGCCATTGTAAAGGGATTTAAGGAAATTGATATGGAACGTGCTTTCACTGCTATAAAGATGACGGCAAATCACGATGGACGTGGTGGTTCGCTTAGAAAGCAGTATGGCTATATTCCTTGTGATTTATTTCAGGAAGCTATTGCCTACGATATGGAATATGCCATAGCGGATGCCGCTGTCGCTGCTGCAGCCAATCATTTGGGAAAGGATGATGACTATCGGCTTTTCACCGAACGTTCTCATTCGTACCGTAATTATTTTGATGAATCAACCGGATTTGTCCGTGGAAAAGACAGTAATGGAAATTGGCGGACACCTTTTGATCCATTCGCATCCCAACATAGGGCGGATGATTATTGTGAGGGGAATGCCTGGCAATATACGTGGTTAGTTCCTCATGATATAAATGGACTGTCAGAATGTTTTGGAGGTCGTGATAAATGCATTGAAAAACTGGATTCATTATTTGTGTTAAGTGAAATAGTGGGAGCGGGAAGCTCTCCTGATATTTCGGGATTAATAGGACAGTATGCTCATGGCAATGAACCGGGGCATCATATTCTTTATCTTTACTCTATGCTTGACCAGCCTTGGAAGACTGCAGCTCGAGTTCGCGAAGTACTTACTTCACTTTATCACGCAGCTCCGGATGGTTTATGTGGTAATGAAGATGTCGGTCAAATGTCTGCATGGTATGTACTTTCCGCATTGGGATTCTATCAGGTAGAACCAGCGAGTGCCCGTTACTGGTTCGGAACTCCATTGTTCGACAGAACTGAAATAACTGTACCTGGGGGAAAACTGGTTCTTATCGCGAAAAATAATTCTATCCTGAATAAATATATAAGGAAAATTACATTGAATGGCTGTGAATATACAAAACCTTATATCTCGTACACTGATATAATGGCTGGTGGTGAATTAGTTTTTGAAATGGGGGCTACTCCGCAACAATGATGAATATATGATGAGAAAAAAATATTTGTTGCTATTGGTTTTATGCTTTATATATCTTGTTAATGTTAGTGCAGTGATTACCGGACCGGTGGACTACGTTAGTCCGCTGGTTGGTACGCAGTCAAAGCACGCATTATCTACCGGAAATAC
>NZ_QTNF01000015.1:0-133231 GCF_003603455.1 Bacteroides sp. AM37-9
ATGATGCAAAAATAAGAATTTTAACGCAATCCCCCAAGTTTTCAGACTGAGCCAGTTTTCAGACTGAGCCAGACTGAGCCCCGATTTCTTCGATGAAATGGGGGAAAAAATAAAATCCTCTACATAAAATGCAGAGGATTAAGTGATCGCGACAGGATTCAAACCTGTAACCGGCTGATCCGTAGTCAGCTACTCTATTCAGTTGAGCTACGCGACCCTATAATTTGTAAGTTTTCAGTGACCGCGACAGGATTCAAACCTGTAACCGGCTGATCCGTAGTCAGCTACTCTATTCAGTTGAGCTACGCGGCCATTTTGTTAATTCAAAAAAAGTGATCGCGACAGGATTCAAACCTGTAACCGGCTGATCCGTAGTCAGCTACTCTATTCAGTTGAGCTACGCGACCATTCTTTTGTTTTAACGGGTGCAAAGATACGGACTTTTCCCGAACTAGCAAGCTTTTCAACGACTTTTTTTGTAGAAAATTATTCTATGAACCGATAATTGAATAGTTGCCAACCTATACTTAGTCCGACATTCCACTCCCTTTTCGGTGAGCTATAATGATTTACATATGCAGAGATGTCTCCAAAAGGTAATTGACATACAACAGAAATTTCTCCTAAATATTCAAACTTGGAGAAAGCTTTTCCATAATATGCTTTATTCAACGAGTTTTTTTCGATTGGATAAATGGGCATAAAGCCATAAAATTCTCCCCGAAGATGGAACATTTGGTTTAAACGGTAAATAGGCCGAATACCGGCTCCCACAAATTGATTGGCACGAAAGGCTTCGTTGTAGGTCAATTTACTGTGTAGCGTGGGCGAAAACTCTCCAGCCTGCATCATTGTGGCCGTATAGTTCTCGGAAAAGTTTTTAGAGGCATATAATGCCTTCAAATACCACCCTAAAACCCAATGTTCACTCATATTATGATATTTCTCTTTCATGTATGATAATTGTAACCATGAGTGATGGTCTTTATTATTGTTGTTGGTGGTACTTCCTTCGCCTGGGTAGAATCGCTCTTTTCCAACGAAGATCTGGGCAACAAGAGCTTCTCTGTATCCACGTGTAGGGTATTGTTTAGAATTTAGGGTGCTTCCATTAAAGCTGATTGATCCACCGAATAAATCATAGCGACTTTTGTCAAATTTGTCATTTCCAAAGTCAATGACGCTTTTCTGAAAATATTTATCTTCTATTTTCGCAATTCCGACCCCAAACTCTGCTCGCTTGCTCGAAAGGAAAGGTAATCCGACCTGCAATTTTAAGAAACGTTCGTCTTTCTGATTAAAGGCGGGTTTGTTATTTCGCGAGAAAAGTTTGTCTTTCTTGAAATAGTCGAAAGTACTGATTGAGCCTATAAGGCGGTATGAGGTAGGAATGGCAGTGGCGAAGTCAATTTTTGCCATAAACTGCACGTTATTATATACTTTTCCGAGTTGCCCGTCAAGGATAAACTCTTTGGCATAGTAGTTTAAATCCTGATAGCTAAGCCCCAGATAGATCTGATTGGAGTTGGAAGTGGATATATTTCCTCCCAACCGCACAGCAAAATTATTTTCTAATTTCACCTTTAAATGTAGATCGTAGGTATCGTCTTCCGGATTATAAATTGCATGTGGTATAATTTCGGAAATCATTTTATCAGATAACAATCGGAAATAACCTTGTTTTAAATCCTCATAAGTGAATTCTTTGTTGTCTGATTTATGAAATTCTCTTTTAATATATACTTGTTGTTGTGGATTAGCTCCGTCGATGATGATATTTTTAAAGCGTAGCTCCGGAAAATTACTCCGGTATACCATTCTTCTTAAACGTATATTGTCCAGATTTACACGCCGATGGATACGACTTTTGATTGAATCCATCATGCTGATGGTTCGATTATATCCTATATCGTGTAATTCGTCAATGCGTTGAAAATCCATTAGATTGACATTGTCATATTTGAACGTCATTAAAATCCCCATGGAGTCCGGAATGGAATAGTCGGTTTTCTGCATCACCATATTTTCAATTTGACTCATGAGGTCATTTTCTTTGGGTTTAGTGGGATTGGTGGACACGACGCTCCCTATGATGACATCCGGATGAAAATCATCTCTCATGACATCTGTAGGGAAGTTATTATAAATACCTCCGTCATAGGCTAATACATTGTCTATTTCAATAGGCTTAAACATGAACGGGAAACTCATGGAAGCTCTGACGGCATCTCCTAAATCTCCTTCCTTCATGACTAATTGTTTCTTGTTGTATACATCGGACGCAATGCAACGGAAAGGAACAAAAAGTTTATCAAAATCTCCCTTACAAGCAGCTGTGGCACGTGCATATAGGTCTACAAAAACGAGATTCATTTGAATCGGATTGACAACACTAGTAGGCAGGAATTGAGGTTTCAAACTTTTCAGTGAGTCTTTGAATGAAAAACGAATATTGAAGAATTCGGGAGTGGGAAGATTCTTTTTGAAGTGATATACATATTTCTCTTCCACTTCTCCGGAATACCATCGTTTAAAGTCTTCCGACTTGAGAAGTTTTACCATGTCGTCAGGAGAGTATCCCATGGCGTATAAAGAACCGATAATGGCTCCCATAGAAGTGCCTGCAATGTAATCAATAGGAATGTTGTTTTCTTCCAAAGCGCGAATGATACCGATGTGTGTCATCCCTTTGGCGCCACCACCGCTTAATACAAGTCCTACTTTTTGGGCATGGATAGCCGGAATAATCAGCCATAAAGTAATTAACACTAAAAAAATCTTTCTCATAACCCAAATCAAACAATTGAATTTTTTGTCTATTAAGTGTTCAAATATATACAATACTTTTCAATTAATCGATATTTTACCGATCGTTTTAAATTGAAAAAGAGCATTACAACGTGTATTTAACGTTGAATGCTCTTTCTTGAAGTATGTGTAATGTTTAAAAGGGCAATATTAAATCAATTCTATGCTACGTTTTACGAAGTTATTCAAAGCTTCACCTCTTAGCATATTGTTTTGCAATAAGGCCAAATCGATCAGCTGGCGGATAACTTTATTATTGCTTGCATAGCCGATAAAGATAGCTTCTTTCTTGTTTTTCAGATCATCCCACTTCTTATCCAGATTGTTTAGTTCATCTTTTTCTGATGTGGGGATTTCTTCTTCTTTCTTATCCTTTTGCTTGTCTTTCAACTCATTGCGTTGTTTGTTGACATTGTCCATTTCAGAAAGTATCGGAGCTACTTCTGCCTGACAAGCACTTTCTTCTTCATTCAATACCTGTTTTATCAACTTATGGTCTGAATTCAGAATTAGATTAAACATATCAGGCATTTCACCATAGAAACTCATTCCGGCCTGAATATTCGCCATTTCTTTCATACGACGCATATATTCGCTTTGAGTAATCATGACTGGAGCTGAATTTTCTCCTAATGCCTGTGTCATGACATTGAATTCAACTTTATCCATTTTAGGCAATTGACTCTTGAAGGCTGTTGTGATTGCATCCTGTTTATTGGCTTCCAACGTTTCACCTTTCTTATCTTCTTTTACAATAAGATTGTCAACAACATCACTGTCTACACGAGTGAAACGGGATTTTTCAAGTTTTTGTTCCAGCATGCTTACCATAGCTACATCCAACTGGCCATCCATGAGCAAAACATTGTATCCTTTGTTGGTGGCAGCTTCAATATAACTGTATTGCTCATCCTTGTTATTTGCATACAGATAAATTAGGTTTCCATCTTTATCTGTCTGATTATCTTTAATAAGGGTCTGGTACTCTTCAAATGTATAATGCTTGTCATTTGTATCGGTGAAAAGGGCAAATTTTTGCGCTTTATCATAGAAATCCTCTTGTGTGAGCATTCCGTAATTGATAAATATTTTTAAATCATTCCACTTCTCCTCAAACTGCTTACGGTCATTCTTGAATATAGACTGTAAACGGTCGGAAACCTTCTTTGTGATATAAGTTGAAATCTTCTTCACGTTCGAGTCGCTTTGCAAATACGAACGGGAAACGTTCAACGGAATATCCGGAGAATCGATTACGCCATGTAACAAAGTCAGGAAGTCCGGCACAATACCTTCAACCGAGTCTGTAACATATACCTGATTGCAATATAACTGAATCTTATTCTTATTTAATTCAATATTGCTCTTTACCTTCGGGAAATAGAGGATACCGGTCAGATGGAATGGATAATCAACATTCAGGTGAATCCAGAATAGTGGTTCATCAGACATTGGATATAGCTTACTATAGAATGATTTGTAATCTTCATCCGAAAGTTCGCTAGGTTTACGTGTCCACAAAGGAGTGGTATCATTGATTATATTATCTTCGGCTGTTTCTACTTGTTTGCCGTCTTTCCATTCTTTCTTTTTCCCAAATGCAATGGGAACAGGAAGGAAGCTGCAATATTTCTTCAGAAGCTCGGAAATACGTGCTTCTTCGAGGAATTCTTTGCAGTCATCATCAATGTATAAGATGATGTCTGATCCACGATCAGCTTTTTCAATTTCTTCAATAGTGAATTCAGGGCTGCCATCACAAGTCCATTTTACGGCTTGTGCACCGTCTCTGTATGATTTAGTGATAATTTCCACTTTCTTTGCAACCATAAAAGCAGAGTAGAAGCCAAGTCCGAAATGTCCGATAATGGCATTTGCGTCATTCTTATATTTCTCCAGGAAGTCGTTAGCTCCTGAAAAAGCTATTTGATTGATGTACTTTTCAATTTCTTCTGCAGTCAAACCGATACCACGGTCGGAAATAGTAATGGTATCTTTGCCTAATTCAACGTGAACGGTTAAATCACCCAGTTCACCCTTAAATTCGCCAATAGAAGCAAGCGTATTCAGCTTTTGAGTGGCGTCTACCGCATTAGATACTAACTCGCGCAGAAAAATCTCATGGTCACTGTACAAAAACTTTTTAATGATAGGGAAAATGTTCTCTGTTGTAACCCCAATATTACCTTTTTGCATAATACGTATATTTTTTAGTTTATCTATTGATTAATTTTAATTGATGTTTGTTCAGATAGAGACAAAAAAAATGCCAGACCCGAAGGTCTGACATTATGGCATATTATTTTATTTTCTTATTCAGGAAATAATATTATTCCGGAGTGACAACTTTCATCTCCAATTCACCTTTTTCTTCATTGAGAGATACCTGAATAGTATCTCCCTCCTTCAAAGAGGAGGAAATGATGAGCTCGGATAAGCCATCCTCCAGATAAGTTTGAATTGCTCGCTTCAAAGGACGGGCGCCATATTGTACGTCATATCCTTTGCCGGCGATAAATTCTTTCGCCTTATCTTCAATAACAAGCTTGTAACCAATAGATTCTATTCTATCATACAATCCTTTCAGCTCTATGTCTATAATCTTTGTTATTGCTTCCAGAGAAAGCTGGTCAAACGTGATTATCTCATCTACACGATTGATGAATTCGGGCGCGAATGATTTG
The DNA here is from genome assembly GCF_003603455.1 of Bacteroides sp. AM37-9. Lineage (NCBI taxonomy): Bacteria > Pseudomonadati > Bacteroidota > Bacteroidia > Bacteroidales > Bacteroidaceae > Bacteroides > Bacteroides sp. AM37-9. The sequence goes on from NZ_QTNF01000015.1 coordinate 5,493, forward strand.
TTTAGAGCTTTTTGTATTACGCTTCGCGAGAATTCCTTATCATCCAGGCGGCTTTGTGTCGCAAAACCAACGCCACGTCCAAATTCTTTCAGCTGACGGGTTCCTATATTGGAAGTCATGATAATAACAGTATTTTTAAAATCTACCATTCTGCCATAACTGTCAGTCAGACGCCCCTCATCCATAACCTGAAGCAAGATGTTGAACACATCCGGATGTGCTTTTTCTATCTCATCAAGCAATACAATCGAGTATGGTTTACGGCGCACTTTTTCTGTCAGCTGACCACCTTCTTCATATCCTACGTATCCCGGAGGTGCTCCAACCAAGCGTGAAACAGTGAACTTCTCCATATATTCACTCATATCTATACGAATCAGTGCATCAGCAGAACCAAACATATATTTGGCTAACTCTTTTGCTAAGTGAGTTTTACCAACTCCTGTCGGGCCTAAGAACATAAATGTGCCAATTGGCTTATTAGGATCTTTTAGCCCTACACGGCTTCGCAAAATAGCTTTAACCAGTTTTTCTATTGCTGTATCTTGTGCGATGACTTTAGCCTGCAAATCTTCTTTCATACCTGCGAGCTTGATACCTTCAGCCTGTGCCATCCGTTGTACCGGAATGCCTGACATCATTGAGATGACATTGGCAATTTCTTCTGCATCAACAGTTTGCCTGTTTTCCTTCAGATTGGCTTCCCATTCTTTTTTCATTTCATCTAATTGGACAGAAAGCTCTTTTTCTTTATCACGGAAGCTGGCTGCAAGTTCGAAATTCTGCGATTTCACAGCTTCGTTTTTCTTGCTTTTGGCTTCTTCGATCAGTTTTTCTTGTTCTTCTATCTCTTTGGGCACATTGACATTGGTAAGATGTACACGTGAACCGGCTTCGTCTAAAGCGTCAATAGCTTTATCAGGGAAATTACGATCTGTGATATAGCGGTCTGTCAGCTTGACACATGCTTCTAATGCTTCATCCGTATAATACACATTGTGGTGGTCTTCATATTTATCCTTGATATTACGCAAAATCTGCAAAGTTTCGGCAGCGGTAGTCGGTTCTACTATTACTTTTTGGAAACGGCGTTCCAAAGCACCATCTTTTTCAATGTTCTTACGATATTCATCAAGAGTGGTAGCACCGATACATTGTATTTCTCCTCTTGCCAATGCCGGTTTTAGCATATTGGCAGCATCCATAGAACCTGCCGCAGAACCTGCGCCTACAATCGTGTGGATTTCATCAATGAATAATATTACATTCGGATTTTTCTGTAATTCATTGAGAATGGAACGAATACGTTCTTCGAATTGTCCACGATATTTGGTTCCTGCTACAACAGCAGTCATATCAAGAGCAACCACTCGTTTATCAAACAGAATCCGCGAAACCTTTTTCTGAATGATTCTTAATGCAAGACCTTCAACAATCGCTGACTTTCCTACACCAGGCTCACCAATCAAAATCGGATTATTCTTTTTGCGGCGGCTTAAGATCTGCGCTAAACGTTCGATTTCTCTCTCTCTGCCGACAACGGGATCCAGGCGTCCTTCTTCTGCCGCTTTTGTCATGTCAGTACCGAAATTGTCAAGTACCGGTGTGTCATTAGACGGCTTCTTAGAAGCGGTTTGTGCTTGTTGGCGTTCGTCCGAACCACCTCTGCCGGAACGGGGAGAGGACATTTCTTCGTCATCATCATCGTCTTCCGTAAAGCCCATGCCAGAGTTTATATCTGGTTGCAATGTAGCTTGCTCCAGTACTTTCACATAATTTATATCGTTTGCTTCAAGTACGGAAGCTGCCATATTGTTTTTTTCTCTTAAAATAGCCAATAATACATGTTCTGTATCAGCGATGTTACTTTTCATTCCACGAGCTTCTAAAATACACATTTTTAATATCTTTGCCGCATCATTAGATAACGGTACCTCTGCATCAGGCAATAACATATCATCAGCTTCTGCCTTCAGTTGAGCTTCAATCTGTTGCTTTATTGCAGCTAGATTGGTGTTGAGTTTAGACAATATCTCGATAGCTTTTCCTTCACCGTCACGAAGGATTCCCAGAAGCAGGTGCTCAGGGCCTATATACCTACTTCTCAACCGATTCGCTTCTTCCTTACTATAGACGATAATGTCGGAAACTCTTTGTGAGAATTGATTATTCATACTTTTCCTTTTCTTCTAAGGGTTATTCACTGGCAAATATACGCATTAATCAAGTTTGTATTGCAATATTTGCTTTATTTCTTATATCTACAAATGGCGTGCCATAAAAACGGTGTATTTGCATTATATATATAAGGTATAACAAATATCCAGCTCTTTTTTACCAATGTTATCTATCTTTCCATATTATATTTATCGTTTTTATCTTTTTATTTTCGAATTTTAAAGTTTAATGAATTGTCGTCCCGGTCATGCTAAAACTTTCTTTCTAAAAACTTTCGTATATCGGGGAAAAGTAGTACTTTAGCGTGGTTTTTCACAAACCGTAGAATGTATAATTAATAATCATTTTAAATGCTTGAACAAGACAGAATTATAAAGATTAACATCGAGGAGGAAATGAAGTCATCGTACATTGACTACTCCATGTCGGTCATCGTTTCACGTGCCCTTCCGGATGTTAGAGATGGATTTAAGCCTGTTCACCGTAGAATTTTATACGGAATGATGGAATTGGGCAATACTTCAGACAAACCTTATAAGAAATCAGCCAGAATCGTGGGTGAGGTACTCGGTAAGTACCATCCTCATGGAGATTCTTCTGTTTATTTTGCAATGGTGCGTATGGCTCAGGAATGGGCAATGCGTTATCCTTTGGTAGATGGACAGGGGAACTTTGGTTCTGTAGACGGTGATAGCCCTGCTGCTATGCGTTATACAGAAGCTCGTCTTAATAAGTTGGGTGAAGCAATGATGGATGACCTGTATAAGGAAACCGTCGATTTTGAGCCTAACTTTGATAATACGCTGGTAGAACCTAAAGTTATGCCGACACGTATCCCGAATCTTCTGGTGAACGGAGCATCCGGTATCGCTGTAGGTATGGCTACAAATATGCCTCCTCATAATCTTTCGGAAGTAATTGAAGCATGTGAAGCATATATTGATAATCCGGAAATTACAGTAGAGGAACTGATGGAATTTGTCAAAGCACCAGATTTCCCTACTGGCGGGTTTATATATGGTGTGAGTGGTGTACGCGAGGCATATTTGACTGGACGAGGACGTGTAATTATGCGTGCGAAAGCCGAAATCGAAAGCGGACAGACACATGATAAGATCGTAATAACCGAGATCCCTTATAATGTAAATAAGGCCGAGTTGATTAAGTATATAGCTGATCTTGTAAATGATAAGAAAATAGAAGGTATCTCAAATGCCAACGATGAGTCTGACCGTGACGGTATGCGCATTGTTATTGACATCAAACGTGATGCAAATGCAAGTGTAGTGTTGAACAAACTCTATAAAATGACAGCTTTGCAGACATCTTTTGGCGTAAATAATGTTGCTTTGGTTCATGGACGTCCAAAGACGTTGAATCTGAGAGATTTAATTAAATATTTCATCGAACATAGACACGAAGTTGTTATTCGTCGTACTCAGTTCGATCTTCGTAAAGCGAAAGAACGCGCGCACATTCTTGAAGGTTTGATTATCGCTTCGGATAATATTGATGAAGTAATTCGTATCATTCGTGCAGCAAAAACTCCTAATGACGCTATAGCAGGCTTGATTGAGCGATTCAACCTGACAGAAATTCAGTCTCGCGCAATTGTAGAAATGCGTTTGCGTCAATTGACAGGTCTGATGCAGGATCAGCTTCATGCGGAATACGAAGAAATAATGAAGCAGATAGCTTATTTGGAAAGTATTTTGGCTGATGATGAAGTATGCCGTCAGGTAATGAAAGATGAATTGTTGGAAGTTAAAACGAAATATGGAGATGAACGTCGTTCTGAAATCGTTTATTCTTCAGAAGAGTTCAATCCGGAAGACTTCTATGCAGATGATCAGATGATTATTACAATTTCTCATATGGGTTATATCAAACGTACTCCGTTGACTGAATTCCGTGCACAAAATCGTGGTGGTGTAGGTTCGAAAGGTACGGAGACCCGTGATGAAGACTTTGTAGAACATATTTATCCTGCTACCATGCACAATACGATGATGTTCTTTACACAAAAAGGTAAGTGCTATTGGCTGAAAGTATATGAAATACCTGAGGGAACGAAGAATTCTAAGGGACGTGCTATTCAGAATTTGTTGAATATTGACTCGGACGATAATGTAACTGCATACTTGCGTGTGAAGAGTTTGGAGGATTCTGAGTTTATTAATAGCCATTATGTATTGTTCTGTACTAAGAAAGGGGTAATAAAGAAGACATTACTAGAACAGTATTCTCGTCCTCGTCAGAATGGTGTAAATGCCATAACTATCCGTGAAGATGACAGTGTTATTGAAGTTCGTATGACGAATGGAAACAATGAAATCATCATTGCCAATCGTAATGGACGTGCAATTCGTTTCCATGAAGCAGCAGTTCGTGTAATGGGACGTACAGCAACAGGTGTACGCGGTATTACATTGGATAATGATGGTCAGGATGAAGTAGTAGGAATGATTTGTATCAAAGATTTGAAGACAGAATCTGTGATGGTAGTTTCCGAACAAGGATATGGCAAACGTTCTGAAATAGAAGACTATCGTAAGACGAACCGTGGCGGTAAGGGTGTGAAGACCATGAATATTACCGAAAAAACAGGTAAGTTGGTAACAATCAAGTCAGTAACTGATGAAAATGACTTGATGATTATCAATAAGTCTGGTATCACTATTCGTTTGAAAGTGGCTGATGTTCGTATTATGGGCCGTGCTACTCAAGGTGTCCGTCTGATAAATCTAGAAAAACGTAACGACCAGATTGGTTCGGTATGTAAGGTTATGACAGAAAGTCTTGAAGATGAAATTCCGGCAGAAGAAGCAGAAGGAACAATTGTGAGTGATCCGAATGCTGATGCTCCTGATATTGATGATGCAGCAGACGTAAATGAAAACGAAAGCAACAACGAAATCGAGGAATAGACATAATATTAATAATTAATCAAACAACAATCATGAAAAGAGTATTATTTTCGATGGTTTTATTGATGGCTGTTAGCTTCTCATTCGCACAAACGAAGAATGTAAAAGAAGCAAAGAGTATTGCTAATGATGTAAAACCTAATTTTAAGCAGGCTGAACAGCTTATTGGGGAAGCTATGAAGAATCCTGAAACGAAGGATCTTGCTGACACATGGGACGTTGCTGGATTTATTCAGAGACGTATCAACGAAGAGCAAATGAAAAATGCTTTTTTGAAAAAGCCGTATGATACATTGAAAGTGTATAATAGCATTCTGAAAATGTATGAGTACTATACTAAGTGTGATGAATTAGCAGAAATACCTAATGAAAAGGGGAAAGTTAAAAACAAATACCGGAAAGCAAACGCTTCAAGTATGTTGGCTGAACGTCCTAATTTGATTAATGGTGGTATTCAGTATTTTAACTTGGATAAGAATAAAGAAGCCTTGAAATTCTTTGCAACATATGTTGAATCAGCTTCTTACCCAATGTTAGCTGATAAAGAATTGGCTAAAAACGATACTCTTCTCCCGCAAATTGCCTATTACGCAACATTAGCTGCTGATAGAGTAGGTGATAAAGATGCAATTATTAAGTATGCTCCTGCTGCTTTGTCTGATAAAGATGGTGGTAAATTTGCAATGCAGTTGATGGCTGATGCATATAAGGCTAAAGGTGATACTGCTGCATGGATTAAGGCTTTGGAAGAGGGTATCCTTAAGTTCCCAGGAAATGATTATTTCTTCGCTAACTTGGTTGATTATTATAATAGCTCTAATCAAGCTTCAAAAGCTATGGAGTTTGCTGACAGAATGTTATCTAATGATCCGAACAATAAGTTGTATTTGTATGTAAAAGCATATCTTTATCATAATATGAAAGAGTATGATAATGCAATCGAATACTACAAGAAAGCTATTGCTGCTGATCCGGAATATGCAGAAGCATACTCTAATGTAGGCTTGGTATATTTGATGAAAGCACAGGATTATGCTGATAAAGCAACAACAGATATCAATGATCCTAAATATGCTGAAGCACAGGCTGTAGTTAAGAAATTCTACGAAGAAGCTAAACCATTCTATGAAAAAGCTAGAGCTTTGAAACCTGATCAACAAGATTTATGGTTACAAGGTCTTTATAGAGTTTACTATAACTTGAACATGGGACCTGAATTTGAAGAAATCGATAAACTGATGAAGTAATATCGTTTTCAGGAAAATTATAAGTCTGAAAAATATGGGAAGGTTGCTAGAAATAGTAACCTTCTTTTTTTTCGTATAATTCTATTGGGGAGAGATAATCAAAATATACATTTGAGGGAATATGCATTTTTTTCTCCTGCAAATAGTAACTTTCTTCAATTGATAAAAATTAAAAAGGAGTAATATAATAACATTGCTCCTTTTTATATTAAACATAATATTGATTATTCCCTAATCGTAAATGCCCGTTTTTTGCTTGATCTGATCAGCTATTAATAACAAGTAATGGTGTATCAGAATGAAAAATCATTTTTCTAGCAATACTTGGATTAAATAATCGAGCAAATATATTCCTTTTGTAAGAAGTCAAAGTGATTATATCTATTTGATTAACTTTGATATACTGATCAAGCCCTTTTAACAAATTATCGTTCATTACTACATCATAATGAATTTCAAGCCCTGGATATTGCTTGTGAAAATATTCTTTTATGCCTGCTAGTTTTATTTCATTCCAGGTATCTTTGGAATCAGTAAGATGTATTAAAGATACAGAAAAATGGAATGATTTCCAAGTATTAAAGAATGCTTCGAAAGCAATTAAATCTCTTTGATCAAAATTGGTAATAAAGGCGATCCGTTTTACTTCACTAAACTGTTTAAATGGTGTGTTTTCGGGAATGGCCAATACAGCTGTGCGGCTTCTATCAATAACTTCAGCAGTTACACTGCCAATCAAATCGATATCTTTCTGATTCTTTCCCCGAGTCCCCATGATAATAACCATAGGACGCTGTTCCTTAGCATATCTTAAGATTTCTTCTTCTGGAATACCTTCACGTAAGATACAGCTATATTTAATATTGGGAAAATCACCCGATGTGACTTTTTCTTTTATCTTTTCTGATAAGGCATTGAGGTCAGAATGAACTTTCTGAATAATCGTTTTTACGGATTCTTCATCTCCAATCTGGTAATTGAAAATATCTCCATATGGTAATGATGAAGCATATATAGGCGTAAAATAGACGTGCAACAAAATGACTTCAGCATTTTCTGTTTTTGCTAGGTTAAATGCAAATTCACACGCTTTCATCGAATAATTAGAGAAGTCGACGGGAATTAAAATCTTATTTGACTTATTTTCTGTTTTGGGCTCCTTCTCTCCCACTATACTTTCAGACAGCCATGTAGAACTTTCTGTTATTTTCAAAGCACGTGGCAGATCGCTTTCCTTTATGCGTAAACGCACCCCCGAAGAAACAACCGGTTGTATTTGATTTACGTTGTGAATGTATGTTTCTATACCTTCATTTTCCAAGACATTCTTTAAGATCTGCGCTTTGGTGTATGTCAGAATGGCTAGGGTTACTAATTTGTCTTCCATAAATGTATATTTTATAAGGTGAAAACAAATAAGAAATCCCAATTGTTTGATTCAATTGGGATTCAGTTTGTTATATTTTAAACTTGCACAGATTCGGTAGCCTGTTCTTTTTGCATACTCATATTCAATTCATCTAGGATTTTTAAAGCCCGATCAAGAACGGTCGTATCATCCAACATTACAAGCCCACCATCCGGACCGGGCTCAAGATGTATTCCGACACTTTTTCCCTCCTTGAAATTGTGTCCTCCGAAGAAGTTTCGCACTGTATCTACGTGCAAACCAAGTTCGTCTGCTATTCTATGCATGCTACCGCTAGGCAATGAATCTTTAATTTTACGAAGTTCATTAAACGTTATTGTTCTCATGTCTCATAAATTTAATGGTTAATACTATGTGATTTTTTTATCACGCTATAAACTTAAGCAAAAAAAAAGATAAAACAAATTATTTGCTTATCTTTTTTTCTTGAATTTATAAAATCTATTAATGACCTTTATATTACTTCAATAGCGGAAGCTGGTACCCATCCTACTTTTCCATCTTCCAACCGAATTTCTTTCCATTCTTTCATAGAGTTGTCCTTGACGTTTACTTTTCTCCCTTCATGCAGAATAAACAAACTGGTACCACTCTCGCTTGGAGTACTTCGAACTGTTACACTTGGGTTCATTACTATAGCTTCATTTCGATTGACTAAATGTTCTTTTTGTTGTGAAGCAAAAAGATTAGAGCAAATGGTGACAATCAGAAAAACGATTCCTAATATGAAGCCTACTTTCTTTAACACAATCTGTTTAGAGAATATAAAAAAGTAAAGAGCTATAATCAATAGAATAAAGGATACAATACCCCATGTGGCCCATGCATCTACACTCATGCTATTTGTCAGAGATTTGATCCATGAAACAAAGAACACTTCAGGAACAGGCTCAACTTTGTCTATTGTCTTTGCGCGTGCCACTTCAAGATTAGCACGTATATCGCCATTTCCTGGTTGCAATAACAAGGCACGCTCATAATTTAAAACAGCTTTCGCTATCTCTCCTATTTTATAATAACTATTTCCCAGATTGTAATAAACGTCAGCAGCTTCTCCATTTTTTAATAATGCTTCATATATTTGAATAGCTGCTGCATAATCTTCTTTTATATATGCGGAATCGCCTTCAGCTTTTGTGGCATCTTCCAGTGTGTTACTGGAAAATGTGGTATGTGAAGCGTGGATAGAATCAACTCCATTGGTTTGTTTAGAATCAATGTTTAACGAATCTTGTGCAAAACAAGTAAGTGACATTGATAATAATATAAAAAATAATATCTTTTTCATGACACAATCTCTTCTGGGTTAATGTTTTATCGAATTCTCCATTTTGCTTATTACTTCTATTGAAGAAGAATAAACTTTATCCATGGCTTGATTTTCATCACCTGGAGCAAACCGGGCAAATTCACAGTCATTCAATGCATTCAGGAATTCTTTGATTAGTTCCTCATTTACTCCATGATTTCTTAGCTTCTCTTCAATATTATCTTTAGATAAACGAGATACCGGAATATTCAGTTTGTCACTTATATATCCCCACAGTGCCTTTAAAACTTCATCATAGAAAGCATCTTTCTTATTTTCGGAGAGTAATTTTCCAGCTAACTTCATACGTTTTGTTGCTACTTTATTGGCTTTCTTCGTACGCATTTTAGCTACGTTCGCATTTTCAGCAGCTTGCTTACGATAAATAATAAAGAAAATAATAAAGGCAAGAGCGGGAATGATATAGAATAGCCAATATGTCATTGAACCATAGAAGAAACTTCCTTTAGGTTGGAGAGTAACTTCGTTTTGTTTGATGTAACGGATGTCCTCACCTAATACTTTCAAATCCTCTTTATTAGTGAAGTTAGCAATTACTTGATCTGCATTACCCGCACCTTTCTCTACGTTTATTACATATTCTTCTGTTTTCAGCGTTTTATAAGATTTGGAGCGAATATCAAAATAACTGAAAGATACTCCTGGAATCTTATATGTTCCAGCATGTCTCGGAATTGCTAAATATTCGATAACCTTATTACCTGTAAGTCCTTCCCGGGTTAATCTGACTTGATTGTCTACTTTGGGATCGTATACTTCAAAATCATCTGGGAATTTAATTTCTGGATTAGAAATTAACTTCAGGTTACCTGTACCGGATATTACTAATTTAATAGTAATAGCATCATTGGTTTTCAGTTCCTTGTTGTTGATAGATGAAGAAATATTGAACTCTCCCACTCCACCGGAGAAATCTGCCGGTTTACCTGCAGGAAGCGGATTTACATTTATTGCTATCTTAGGGGTGGAAATTGATTTTTTTATTTCAATGACATTACTTCCTCCATTGAAGAAAGCATCAAAAGGATCATCAGATTGTACAGGCTTACCGACTGTCATCTGGAATTGAGCAGGATCAATATATAGTTTTCCTGATTGTTGCGGGAAGAGAACGAACTGACGATAAACTGTCGTATAGTAATTACGTCCCTGATAATGTTCCGGAGTCCATCTCGCATTTGTAGTCATTTCGATTTCTTGAGAATGGAAGCCTTTAAAGTCGGGTAACTTTGCATTATTCAGTTGTAAATTGGATTCTCTGGTGTATATTTTATAGGTCAGGACAAATGCTTCCTGTTCGTACACATTCGTTTTACTGGCACTTGCTGTAATAAACAAGTCTTGGTTAGAGACCCCTGTACCAGATGAGGAATGTGTAGAAGAGCTACTGCTACTATTGCTACTACCTTGATCTTGTGGCAATACTTTAATCCTTACTGAATTTGATACCATTTGATCGCCATCAGCAACAATTGAGGCACCGGGTATTGTGTATTCTCCGGCATTATTTGCCATTAATATATATGTGAATGTAATACTACTAGTAGACGTAACATTACCATTTACTATTTGAGTATTACTTTGTTGTGAACGGCTTGGTCCCATCAACACATCAAAACCTTTGATCGATGGTGCCCGGAAATCTTTCACTTTTTGTGTAGTAACAATATACGACAGCCTGAACTGGTCGCCTACTACCACTGCGTCAGGAGCAGAAGCAGTAAAAGACACTTTATCAGCAAGCATCTGAGTGCTATATGCTATCAATGCCATCAATATAATAATCAGTTTTTTCATTGCTTATGAAATTTATATCATCAACTTTATATTACCAATCTTTTTCTAAGCGACCACCTTGCATAACTTTTTGTTGCTTTTTCACTTTGTCTTGCACATCTTTTTCATCTTGCATTACAGAATTCAGCAATTGTTCAGCATTCTCCTTTGACATCTGGTTATCTTGTTTTTTTTCTGACTTCGGTGGTTGCTGCTGATCTTTCTTTTCATCTTGTTTCTGATCTTTCTGCTTGTCTTTATTCTGATCTTGTTTTTGATCTTGCTTTTGTTGATCTTTATTCTGATCCTGATTTTGGTCTTGATTCTGCTGATTTTGTTGATCTTTCAACATTTTCTGTGCAAGAGCCAAATTGTACCGGGTTTCATGATCGGCAGGATTATTACGCAGTGACATTTTATAGGCGTCCACAGCCTTTGCATAATCTTTACCAGCTTGGAAAAGTACTCCCATATTGTGGTAGATATGGGCGAGCTTCATTTTATCCTTTTCAATTTTGCTGGCCGATACATATTGTTCCATGGCATCCTGAAACTTTTGCTGTTGCGAAAGAGTATTTCCCAAATTGTACATAGATACTGTAGACTTGGGATTTGCTTCCAGAGCTTTCCGGTAGTTTACCTCTGCGTCAACAAATACACTATCATTAAACAGGCGGTTTCCCTTACGGATATAGTCGCGTTCTGCTTTCTGAGCCGAGACACCGGCTGTCGCTAGCAGAAATACAGCGAATAGAATATATTTACTTTTTAACATACGTATAACTATTTCTTATTAGAAAACAGGTGAATGTTCTTAAATAAAGGATTCTTGCGGTCCAAAATTAAGATTTCTGCCAATAACAATAGTAGAATAACCCATGCAATAGCTTGGAATTGTTCGTTAAACTCTGTATATACTTTCGACTCTACATCAGACTTCGCCATTTTGTTCACTTCTTGATTAATAGCTCTTTGGGCTGAATTAGAGTTGTCTACTCGTACATATATACCTTTTCCTTCCTTAGCAATTTCCTGGCACATAGCTTCATTCAAACGGGTAACAATCACATTACCTTCCCGGTCGCGACGATAATCATTCGTACCTTCTACCGGAATGGGGGCACCATCAGGCATACCTACTCCCAACACACTTACTTGAATACCTTTTTCTGCAGCGGCTTTGGCGGCTTCCACTGCACCACCCTCATGATTTTCACCATCAGTAATAACAATAATAGCACGTCCTACCCCTTCTTGTGGAGTGAAACTACGAGCTGCTAAATTGATTGCTTCCCCGATAGCTGTACCCTGTTTAGAAATCAACGAAGGATTGATGGACTCTAAAAACATCTTAGCGGAAATATAGTCACTTGTTATTGGTAGCTGAGTAAAAGCGTCACCTGCAAATACAATCATACCTACCTTGTCATTGTCAAGTTCATCCACTAATCTGGAAATTAGTCTTTTTGCTTTTTCCAGACGGCTAGGCTGTACATCTTGAGCTAACATAGAGTTTGAAATATCCAAAGCTATAATTACCTCTACTCCTTTACGCTTAACCGTTTCCAGCTTAGAACCGAATTGGGGGCGTGCTAATAATATGGAGAACAAGCCAATAGCAACAAAAATAATCCAGAATTTTACATCCGGACGATATTTGGATACATCAGGCATTAATTGAGCCAATAAAGTCGGGTCCCCGAAGCGTCGGATATTCTTTCTTCTCTTGTAGTTGGAATACAAGTAGAAAGCTGCTAAAAAAGGTAATAGCAGCAATAAGTATAAATATGTAGGTTCTCCAAATCGAAACATCTTCTTACTATTTTATGATTGACAAATAACGATTGACAAACATTCTTATGGAATTTTTTTGAGTACCGAATTGCGTAATAGTACTTCCAACAAAACACAGAGGAAAGCAGCTAGGGCAAACCAGTGATACTCTTCGTCTCGTTTACTGTACTCTTTTACGTTCAGTTTCGTCTTTTCCAGTTTATCAATTTCTTCATATACTTCTTTTAGTTTCGAGTTGCTCGTAGCCCGGAAATAGTTACCATCCGTTGTTCCGGCAATCTCTGTCAATGTCTTTTCATCAATTTCCACCGGCATACTTACATATTGTACAGTATTCCCCACCGGATAAGGATAAGGAGCCATTCCATTAGTACCTACCCCGATAGTATATACACGAATACCAAAACTTTTAGCTATTTCTGCCGCTGTCATTGGAGAAATATCTCCCTTATTATTAGTACCATCCGTCAATAAGATAATAACTTTAGATTTCGCTTTGCTATCTTTTAAGCGAGTCACAGCATTAGCAATACCCATACCAACCGCAGTACCGTCAGTGATAAGGCCGCATTTAATATTATGTATCATATCCAACAATACGGCATGGTCTACAGTCAACGGACATTGAGTGAAAGTTTCTCCTGCAAATAATGTAATACCGATATTATCATTGGGGCGTCCGTTGATAAATTCAGCAGCTACATCTTTGGCAGCTTCAAGTCTGTTTGGCTTTAAGTCTTCAGCCAGCATACTGGTAGAAACGTCAATAGCCAGCATAATATCAATTCCTTCTATTTCACTGTTCTGCCACTTGTTAGTAGTTTGCGGGCGTGCAAGAACCAAGATAACTAACACCAAAGCAATGCAGCGCAGTAGAAATGGAACATGCAACAAATAGTTCTTATAACTTTTAGGTGTATGTGCATATACCCGAGCATCTGAAATTTGAAGGGTTGCTTCACTTTTCTTTTGTTTCAGGATATACCATACAATATATGGTATAAGCAATAATAGCAAAAACAGATATTCAATATTGGCAAAAACCATTTTATTTATGATTTAACAGTTTACTATTTAGTATTAAGTTATACACTCTTTATACAAAAAGATTGTATAACTGCAGACCTATATATATAAAGGTACCAATCAGTGCTGCTGATAACAGTGCAATTCCGCAAATCAGCATAGCTTTAACACGTAAAGAACGTTTCTCAATGATAGTGATTTCCGTTGGTTGCGGTTTCTGGTTTTCCTCTTCCGGTTGTTTTGTCTCATTGATAAAATCGATGGCATTAATTAAATTAGCATCGTTTTCATTCATCTGAGGATCATGTTTGGCAAACTTAACTAAATCAGCGGTCTGGAACAAAAGCTTCAAGTCTGATATAGCCTCTTTATCATTCAACTCCAATAGCTGGTCAATTATTTCAGAAGAAGTCATTTCTAATGCGTTAAATCCGAAACGGTCCTTAATATAGGTGCGAAGTGCATCCGTTAGTTCGGTATAATACTCCTTCGATTGTCCTTTTTGCCATATCTTCTCTGTTTTGATACGTTCTATCTCTTTCATTGCAGCCTGATGTGGCGGCAATTTAGGTTCAACTTTTATTTTACGGATAATAGGTTTATTATCACGTATACGAATAATGAGATAGATCAGTAAACCAAGCAAAGGTAAAGCTAGGAATGAACAAGCAATTAATCCATACCAGTCTTCCCACGCAAAAGGAGCTTTCATCACAGGTTTCTGTCCAAAGAACTGGTCCGGATGTAATGTATCAACCGGCATCGAATATACTTTCAATGCCAGAGCTTTGGATTTATATACTTTATCATCTACGGTAACCGGCATTGGTGGTAGATAATATAGAGCAGAGTCAAAAGAAGTGATAATGTATTCTTGAGTAATCAACATTCGTTGGCGATCATTCAGGAATTGAGTATCCGGTTTGACAGTTTCTATAATTTCCACACCTCTTACCAATGTATCGGTGTAAGCAGGAAAAATAGCACGCTGTTTAGCATCCATGGCTACTTGCAATTGCACTTTCGCCTGTTCGCCAATCAGTATCTGCAATGAATCAATTTTTGCTTCTACCGTGACAGACTGTGCTGCTGCTTTGCCTACAGACAATAGAGCTAATAATGCTATCAGAATAATATTTCTATTCATCTTTGATTCCATTAATTTCGTTTGGCAAATAAATTCAACAATGCCTTTACGTAATCCTGGTCGGTTCTGACAGATACAGCATCCACGTTACTTTTAGTGAAAGTATCGTTAAGTTCAGTCTGCTTTTGTATCCACCAGTCACGATGTGCCCGGCGTACAGCTTTGGAAGAGGTGTCGATCCATTGTTCATGTCCAGTTTCCGCATCTTTGATTCGCATCAGTCCTACTGGGGGAAGATCACTAACCCTCCTGTCGTACACTTGTAATGCTACTACATCATGTTTTCTGTTAGCAATGGTCAGTGCATTCTTAAAGCTGTCCTGATCAATAAAGTCTGATAAGATAAATGCGGTGCAACGTCTTTTCATCACGTTTGTCAAATATTCTAAGGCAAGACGAATATTTGTACGACGGCTTTCCGGCTGAAAATCAATCAATTCGCGGATAATATATAAGATATGTTTACGTCCTTTCTTGGGAGGAATAAACTTTTCTATCCGGTCTGAAAAGAAAATCACACCAATTTTATCATTGTTCTGAATAGCAGAGAAAGCAAGCGTGGCAGCGATTTCCGTCACCATATCTTTCTTCAACTGCTTGATCGTACCAAATTCCAAACTTCCGGAAACATCGACCATTAACATAACTGTCAGTTCACGTTCTTCTTCAAACACTTTCACATAAGGTTTATTGAAGCGCGCAGTCACATTCCAGTCTATGTCACGTATATCATCGCCGAACTGATACTCACGGACTTCCGAAAATGACATACCCCTACCCTTGAAAGCCGAATGATATTGGCCTGCAAAGATATTGTTAGACAATCCTCGTGTCTTTATTTCAATTTGGCGAACTTTTTTTAGTATTTCACTTGTTTCCATTTATACAGTAGTTAAGTAGTAAGTAGTTAAGTAGTCATGTATAGATATTAATGACTACTTATTGACTGTATTATAACTACAAATTAGGGCACTTCAACCTTATTCAGAATCTTACTGATGATTTCGTCCGAAGTCATATTATTAGCTTCAGCTTCGTATGTCAATCCAATACGATGACGGAGAACATCATGTGCTACAGCACGTACATCTTCCGGAATTACGTAACCGCGACGTTTGATAAATGCATACGTACGAGCAGCCAAAGCCAGATTGATAGACGCACGAGGTGAACCTCCGAATCCGATCATATCTTTCAGTTCCTTGAGGTCATATTTTTCAGGGAAACGAGTTGCAAATACAATATCTACAATATAACGTTCAATCTTCTCATCCAGGTACACTTGACGAACAACCTTACGTGCTTCAATAATTTCATCCGCTTTGAGAATAGGCTTCACATTGAACTTCTCACCATTGATATTTTGGCGAATAATCAGTTTTTCTTCTTCCAGCTTTGGATAATCAATGACAACTTTCAACATGAAACGGTCAACTTGTGCTTCAGGAAGCGGGTAAGTACCTTCTTGTTCGATAGGGTTCTGAGTAGCCAGTACAAGGAAAGGTTCCGGTAATATGAATGTTTCTTTACCAATAGTAACCTGACGTTCCTGCATTGCTTCCAGCAAAGCACTCTGTACTTTAGCAGGAGCACGGTTGATTTCATCAGCTAATACAAAGTTTGCGAAAATTGGTCCTCGCTGCACTTTAAAAGATTCATCTTTCTGACTGTAAACCATTGTACCAATAACGTCGGCAGGCAATAAGTCCGGCGTAAACTGGATACGGCTATACTTCGCATCAATCAGAGAAGCGAGTGTTTTAATAGCCAAAGTTTTCGCCAAACCAGGCACACCTTCCAAAAGAACGTGACCATCGGAAAGTAATCCGATAAGCAGTGATTCAACCAAATGTTTCTGACCAACAATGATTTGGTCCATCCCTGTCGTAAGATTGGTAACGAAAGCACTTTGTCTTTCAATCCGCTCATTTAGCTCGCGGATATCAATTGATTCAGCCATAAATACTTAATATTTTATTATTTAAATCCCTTTTATTTTATGTAAGCCTTTCCTGTGTGTTGTAAGGCTTCTTATTTTGCCTCCAAAAGTACGCCATATAATTAACGATTGCAACTAATTTTTATTAAAAAACAATGCGAAATCTTTAGATTAAGGTACTTTCATACGCTTTTGTACATCCATAACATTTCACCCGATCAATACAGGATTTGTATGATCGGGTGAATGGATTATTGCTATTTATTCTTTTGTAAGTTCCGGTATTTCAATTGTTGTGCCATATGGTACGTTATTGGGGTTCTTAATAACCTTCGGATTGTGCTTCACAATGTATGGCCACATTGCTTTTGTACCATAAAAACGCAAGGAAACCCTAGTTAAAGTTTCTCCTTCTTTGATTGTATATTTTGTTTTGGTTCCTGTAATTTTATAAGATGCTGAATCCAAATAAGCAGATGTAGCGGGTTGCTGTGGAGCTGTCTGGGGTTCTGCTTTGGCAGGAGCAGTTTCTTCTTTTTGGGCAACAGGTGGTGTGGGCGTAACAACTTTAGGTACATCAGGAGTTATTTCCTTTATGGTATCCTTCTGTTCAATTGTATCGGAAAGTTGTGTTTCCGGTTGAACGGGTTGAGTTGTCACAGGTGGCATATCCAGCGCATTCTTGTCAGATGAAGAAGAAAATAAATCCGGGTAATAAATAAACAGGATAACCCCTCCACATAATAACAAAACGATTACAATAACAGCTATTAAATAAGGTACAGGAGATTTTTCCTTCACTGGAGCTGTTTTTTTAGAAGCCGGTTGGGATACATGTTCTGATTTGACCGGTTTTATCGTTTCTTTTTTAGCAGGAGGTATTATAGGAGCCACAGGTTGCAGGTTTGCTTTCATAAGCTCTTGTTCTATAATTTTCTCGGCAGTGATCTCCTCTTTTTCTTCTATTATAGGTGCTGCTGGTTGTTGTTCTACCATTGCGACTTCCTCTTCCGGGACTTCTTCATCTTCCAGCTGTTCGACTTTCTCTTCAATATTAGTTTCTGTGCTGGTCCTTTTAGGTTCTACATGAGAGGATGGCTCAATAGATTCTTCTACTGTAGATACATTTTCAACGATAACAGGTTCTTCAATGGAGTCTTCCACAGATGGTTGAGCAGTTATTTGCTCTTCCTGAATCAACTCTTTTTCTGAAAGTTCATCATCAGTGCTTTCATATTCCTCCGTTACAAGGGGGGGCGTATTCTCACCAATCTCATTCAATACAGTTTGTGCTGATGCTTCCTCACCTGCTTCTTCTTCCTCTGCATCTTCTATCGGAGTATCTTCCAAAATTGTATTTTCATTCAATACAACAGTCTCAAAGTGTGCGAAAGGCTTATTTATTGTATCTCTTAGATTGGCATCCGGAGAAAATGAGACTTTTGTATGTCCCTTTATCTGGAAACGTTCTCCTGTGTTGACATTGACACTTTCCCGGCTATCTACATCAATAAGTTTGAAAGTTCCCAATCCTTTGATTTTTACAGTCTTTTCGTTCTCCAAAGCTTGTTCTATCAAGAGAAAAAACTCTTTAACAAACGCTTCGGCGTCTTTCTTGGTCATGCTATGTTTGGCTGCCAATAAGTCAGTAAGGTCTTGAATTGTTAGTCTTTCATTCATAACGGGAAATTATTTATTTAAACTTATCTTTCAATGTATTGCTAGGTCTATAAGATAGTACTAATTTGGGTGGAACCAACATGCGTTGTTTACTTGCCGGGTTGATTGAAATTCGTTCCGCTTTCTTTTTAACTTCAAAAGAGCCGAATCCTTGAACTGCAATCACATTACCTTCTTCCAATTCTTGTGTCATGCTGGACAACAAAGAACCTATCAATTCGGAAGTATCCTTGATTGTGTATCCCAATCTTTCCGCTAGTTCGGATGTAAATTCCTTATTATTCATAGTCATTTATAATCTTTGCATATAAATCAAAATCGTCTGCATTCGTCACTTCCACCTGATAAAACTGTCCGATCTTAAGTTCTCTCTCTGAACGCTTAACCAGCACTTCCGGATCTACTTCCGGTGAATCAAATTCTGTTCGTCCAATATAATAATCTCCTTCCAAACGGTCGATGATAATTTTCATCTGTTTACCGATTTTTTCCGCACTTAATTCTGCCGAGATACCTTGCTGGATGTCCATCAATTCATCAAGTCTGGCTTGTTTAACCTCTTGTGGAATAGAATCTTCGTATGCTTTTGCAGCATAAGTTCCCTCTTCTTCGGAATATGCGAAAGCTCCCATCCGATCGAAACGTACTTTGCGCACAAACTCTTTAAGCTCTTCGAAGTCTTCCTCGGTTTCTCCGGGATGCCCTACCATTAAAGTTGTTCGCAGGTGAATGCCTGGCACTTCTTTACGAAATTGTTCAATCAGTCGGTAAGTATCCTCTTTGCTCACTTGCCGACGCATTAATTGCAACATATTGTCGCTGATATGCTGAAGAGCAATATCCATATATTTACATACATTATCGCGTTCACGCATAACCCGGAATAAATCCGTTGGGAAATGTGCCGGATAGGCATAATGCAACCGAATCCATTCCACGCCAGGGATATCGGAAATACGTTCAATCAGTTCCGGAAGCATTTGCTTCTTATACCGATCGATTCCATAATAAGTCAATTCCTGTGCGATCACCTGAAATTCTTTCACGCCTTGCGATACCAGGTATCGTACTTCGTCCAAAATTTCCTCCATCGGTTTGGAGATATGGCGTCCTGTAATAATGGGAATGGCACAATAAGAACATTTGCGGTCACACCCTTCTGAAATTTTCAGGTAAGCATAGTGCTGGGGAGTTGTCAATGTCCGTTCGATATATAACTCATCATGATAGACCTTTCCTAAATCTTGTAAAAGCTCCTTCCAATTGAATTTGCCATAAAATTTATCTACTTGCGGTATCTCAACAGCCAATTCCTTCAGATAACGTTCGGAAAGACAACCCATCACGAAAAGTTTCTTTAAATCCCCTTCTTCCTTTCTTTCAGCAAACTCCAGAATCATATTTATAGACTCCTCTTTGGCATCACCAATAAAGCCGCACGTATTGATTACTGCAATTTCTCCTTGTGGATTTTCAGTATCATGGGTTACGCTATATCCGACTTCTTCCAGTTGACGCATTAACTGTTCGGAGTCAACCAAATTTTTAGAGCATCCTAAAGTGATAATATCTATTCTCTTTCTTTTCATGCATTCTCTCCAAACAAGGAATCAACGAATTCATTTTTACGGAATACTTGCAGGTCTTCCATACCTTCACCTAACCCGATATATTTAACAGGAATCTTGAATTGATCGGAAATACCAATCACAACACCGCCTTTAGCGGTTCCGTCAAGTTTAGTGATAGCCATAGCAGTTACTTCGGTTGCCAGAGTGAATTGTTTGGCTTGTTCGAATGCATTTTGTCCGGTGGAACCGTCCAATACCAATAAAACTTCATCCGGTGCAGCGGGTACAACCTTCTTCATCACATTCTTGATTTTGGTCAGCTCGTTCATCAAGCCCACTTTATTATGCAGACGACCGGCTGTATCGATAATAACCACATCTGCATTATTGGCAACGGCAGAACTAAGAGTGTCATAAGCCACAGATGCAGGATCCGCTCCCATTTTCTGTTTGACAACAGGAACCCCTACCCGTTCTCCCCAAATCATTAACTGTTCTACGGCTGCAGCGCGGAAAGTATCGGCTGCTCCCAAATAAACCGATTTGCCTGCTTTTTTGAATTGATAAGCCAGCTTGCCGATAGTTGTAGTCTTCCCTACTCCATTCACTCCCACAACCATAATTACATAAGGTTTCCTTGTGATGGGTACGTCAAAATCAGCTACATCATCCGAGTTGTTTTCGGTAAGCAAAGCTGCTATTTCGTCACGTAATATAAGATTCAGTTCTTGAGTATTCACATACTTATCAGCCGCAGCGCGTTTCTCGATGCGTTTGATAATATTTAAAGTTGTTTCTACACCTACGTCAGATGTGATCAGTACTTCTTCCAGATTATCTAATACTTCATCGTCTACTTTTGACTTACCAGCCACAGCACGAGCAATCTTACTGAATACGCTCTCTTTGGTTTTAGATAATCCTTTATCTAAAGTTTCCTTCTTCTCCTTTGAAAAAAAACTAAAAAATCCCATATTGACACTTGTTTGTATAATACATTTGCTACAAAGATATAACAAAGGATTGGAAAAGTAAAAAAAGAAGCAATAAAAAATCCCCTCATTGTTCACCAATGAGAGGATTTTGCAGTTATAGCGTATATGCTATTTCGATTATTTTTTGAAAAAGTCTTGTACTTTTTCGTTCGGAACCATTTGTTCATCAAAAACGTATGCTCCAGTTTTCGGAGATTTTACCATTTTGATAACCTTGGTATAAGCACGACCTTCTTTTGAACCTTCGTGCAAACTTGCTACTGTTTTCTTTGCCATGGGTTATACTACTTTTATTATTTAATTTCCTTGTGTACTGTTACTCTCTTCAGAATTGGGTTGTATTTTTTCAACTCAAGTCTTTCTGTAGTATTCTTTCTGTTCTTAGTTGTGATATAACGAGATGTTCCCGGCATTCCACTGTCTTTGTGTTCTGTACATTCCAGAATCACTTGTACTCTGTTACCTTTTGCTTTCTTTGCCATTGTAAGTTTTCTCCTCTACGTTTAGCCGATTACTTTAATGCTTTTCCAATCACAATAACCTTTAGCCACTGCTTCAGTCAGCGCAGCATCCAGTCCTTTTTTGTTGATAATACGCAACCCGTTAGCGCAAAGGCTAAGGCTGATCCAACAATCCTGTTCTACATAATAGAACTTTTTGTTAAACAAGTTCAAATCAAAGGTTCTTTTAGTTCTTCTCTTTGAGTGTGAAACATTGTTGCCAATCATGGCTTTCTTTCCGGTAATTTGACAAATCTTCGACATTTCTATCTTATTTTTATAGTTTTATATCTATACTTATTTCAAACAGGACGCAAAGTAAGCACTTTTATCCGTATAAAACAAGAATTTCTTAAAATAATTCACTTTCAGGCACCTATTTTTCTTTATTTGAGTAAATCACGGAGCATTAATAGGGCATTATTGCCAGCTCTTTCAATGTTCATGCCTCTTCCGCGGTTTGTTTCCTGCTTGTAAGTATGAATTTCGTTTTTATAACCAGCAGCTATCCATACAGTTCCCACCGGCTTTTCCGGAGTACCACCTCCAGGGCCTGCTATCCCTGAAGTAGCAACAGCGCAATCTGTTTTTAATGTTTTCATCGCACCTTTTACCATTTCAATCACAGTTTCCTCACTGACAGCTCCATATCGTTCCAAAGTTTCGGAGGAAACGTGCAAAAGCCCCATTTTCACTTCATTAGAGTAGGCCACTACACTTCCATTAAAATATTCAGAACTGCCGGCGATGGAAGTCAACCGTGCGGCAATACTGCCCCCGGTACAACTTTCTGCGGTGGAAACGGTCAATTTCTTCTTTTTTAAAAGCTCACCGACTATAACCTCCAATGGTGTATCTTCTTCACTGAAAATATCTTCACCAAGTATTTCCTCTAATTTTAACTTTTCACGTTCAAGAAGAACTTTTACTTCTTCTCTGTTTTGTCCTCGTCCTGTCAGTCTAAGACGAATAATGCCAAGTTTGGGTAGATATGCCAATTTAATGCATTCCGGTAAAGCGTTCTCCCACGATTCTAACTTTTCGGCTAATACAGATTCCGGATAGTGCTGTACGAGAAATGTTTGATGCATAATAACATCCGTTTGAAACCTATCGTGCAGCTTAGGTAACACGCTTTCTGTCATCACAGCAATCATCTCTTGTGGAACGCCCGGCATGGAAACAAGTACCTTGCCATCCCTCTCGAACCAACTGACAGAAGCACTTCCCACAGGGTTATTTATTACCATACAATCTTTCGGGACCATTGCCTGGCTTTTATTGAGTGCATTCATTGGTATTTTTCCTGCCAGTACCCGCTTTACGTTTTCGAATACTTCTTCGTTGAAAACCAGTTCCGTATGGAAGTATTTACATAAAGTCTGTTTGGTAATATCGTCTTTGGTAGGTCCGAGGCCTCCGGTTACTAAAACAATATTCACCCTTTCCATCGCATTATCAATCGCTTCCATGATTTCTTCTTCCCGGTCACGGATTGAAACAATACGAAGAACCTCAATACCTATTTTATTTAATTCCTGCCCCATCCAGGCAGAATTAGTATCGACAACCTGTCCTATCAGCAGTTCATCGCCAATGGTTATTATTTCGGCAAACATACTTCTTAGTTTTATCCTATTATATATAAGGTATACTTATTATAATGTCACACGGGAATAAGCCGGAAGATCAATAGAACAAAAATCCTTATCCAGATATTTGAAATATCCGGTAATGGCAATCATGGCTGCATTATCGGTAGTATAACTGAATTTAGGGATGAAAATATTCCAACCATATTTCTCGGCGTGTTCTCGAAAAGCATTGCGTAATCCGTTATTTGCGGAAACTCCTCCAGCTACTGCTATTTCATTAATTTTATATTCTTTGGCAGCTTTCCGTAATTTATCCATCAGAATGTCCACTACAGTAGCTTCCAATGATGCTGCAAGGTCCACTTTATGATGCTCTATAAAATCTGGATCATCTTTTAGCCAGTCGCGTAATGAATATAAAAAGGAAGTTTTCAATCCGCTGAAACTGTAATCTAAACCGGGAATATGCGGTTTGCTAAATGTAAAAGCTTTCGGATTTCCCTGGCGTGCTAATTTGTCAATGATTGGTCCACCCGGATAGCCAAGTCCCATCACTTTAGAACATTTATCAATTGCTTCACCTGCCGCATCGTCAATAGTCTGTCCGAGGATCTCCATATCATTATAGGCTTTTACCAGTATGATTTGTGAATTTCCTCCGGATACCAGCAAGCAAAGAAATGGGAAAGCGGGCTGCCTTTCTTCCTCTCCTTCTGCTTTAATAAAATGTGCTAAAACATGTCCGGTCAAGTGATTAACGTCAATCATTGGAATGTTTAAGGAACGAGCAAATCCTTTTGCAAAGGAGACTCCGACAAGCAAAGACCCCATCAATCCTGGACCACGAGTGAAAGCTACTGCGCTCAACTCTTCTTTGGTGACACCGGCACGTTTTAATGCTTCATGTACTACCGGTACGATGTTTTGTTGGTGTGCCCGTGAAGCCAACTCGGGTACTACTCCACCGTATGCTTCATGTACGGCTTGACTTGATACCACATTTGACAGCAAATAACCATCCTTGATTACGGCTGCCGACGTATCGTCACAGGAGGATTCAATTCCTAAAATTATTGCACTCATAAGTATTTAAACTATTAAACGGTGCAAAAGTAATCATAAAACTACGATTCGTAACGAACTATTTTATATTTTTGTTCGCAAAATAAAAGTTATCGCATATCAGAACGCTGAAAAAGACTGTACGCTGGGTAGTTGGTATTGTACTGGGAGTATATATCGGGACTATTGTTTTGCTGAATATACCAAGCATTCAGCAAACAATGAGTGTATTTGTGGCTAAAGAACTTTCCGAAGTTTTAAACACAAAGGTAGTGATTGGTAGAATTAATATCGGTCTATTGAACCGTATTATTATTGATGATGTATTGCTTGACGATCAAAGTGGTCAGGAAATGCTTAAAGTCACTCGTTTATCCGCCAAGTTTGATATTATGCCTTTCTTTAAAGGAAAGATATCCATTAGCAGTGTTCAGCTCTTCGGATTTAATATCGATCTCCGGAAAGAGACTCCGGAGTCTCCTCCTAATTTTAAATTTGTTTTGGATGCTTTTGCTTCCAAAGATACAGTAAAGAAAGAAAGTTCACTTGATTTACGAATTAACTCCATCCTGATTCGTCGTGGAAGGATGTCCTATCATGTGTTATCGGAACAGGAAACACCGGGAAAATTTAACGCCAAGCATATTCAGCTTCAAAATATCATAGCCAATATATCGCTGAAAGCCTTAAGTAAGGACTCTTTGAATTTAGGAATCAAGCGATTGAGCCTTGATGAAAAGGCATCCGGCTTTTCTTTGAAAAAAATGAGTTTGAAACTGGTTGCCAATAACAAGCAGACAAACATTGATAATTTTACTATAGAGTTGCCCGAAACATCTCTCAAGCTGGATACCATTCATTTAGAGTATGATAGTTTGAAAGCTTTTGACCGTTTTACAGAACAAGTGCATTTCTCTTTCCGTACTTTGCCGTCGCAAGTTACTCTAAAAGATATTTCTCCTTTTGTTCCTATCCTATCGCATTTCAAGGAACCGGTGACATTGGATATGGAGGTGAAGGGAACTGTGGACCAGTTGACTTGTTCGCATTTGGAAATTACGGCCGACGACCGCCAGTTTCGTTTGCGAGGGGATGTGTCGCTTCAGGACTTGTCGCGTCCACAAGATGCGTATGTATATGGAACACTTTCCGAGCTTTCGGCCAATACTCGTGGAGTCGGCTTCTTAGTGCGTAATTTGAGTCACAATTATAATGGAGTTCCTCCGCTTCTCGAACGTTTGGGAAATGTAAGTTTTCAGGGAGAGATTTCAGGATACTTTACGGACCTAGTTACTTACGGGCAATTACAAACGAGTCTTGGAAATGTAAAAACCGACTTAAAATTGAGTTCTGACAAGGCTAAAGGACTGTTTGCATATTCCGGTGCTGTCAAAACTGAAGATTTCCAGCTAGGTAAATTATTGGATAATGAGAAGTTGGAAGAAATCACTTTCAATCTGGATGTACATGGGCGGCACATTACCGGGCAATTGCCAGCTGTGGAATTGAAAGGATTGATCGCTTCGGTAGATTATAGCAGATATAGATATGAAAATATCACATTGGATGGAGAATACAAACAAGGTGGATTTAATGGTAAAGTGGCGTTGGATGACCCTAATGGATCGATTTATCTGAATGGAGATGTAAATGTTACGTCTAAAGTGCCTACTTTTAATTTTCTTGCAGTAGTCAACAAAGTACGTCCACATGATTTGAATCTTACGACTAAATACCCAGATGCGGAGTTCTCTTTAAAACTGAAAGCTAATTTCACAGGTGGATCAGTGGATGAGATGATTGGAGAAATCAATGTGGATAGTTTGGAATTTACAGCTCCGGATAAAGCATATTTTATGCAGAATATGAATATCCGGGCTACCAAACAGAACGGCGAGAACCAACTAAGATTGACTTCAGAATTCCTGAAAGCAAGTATAGAAGGTAAATTCCAGTACCACACATTACCTGCCAGTATTCTGAATATTATGCGGAAGTATGTGCCGTCTTTGATATTACCTCCCAAGAAGCCGATTGAAACACATAACAATTTTCTGTTTGACGTACATATATATAATACGGACATTTTATCTACAATCTTTGATATACCGTTGACAGTGTACACTCATTCCACATTGAAGGGATATTTCAATGATGCCTTACAACGCTTGCGTGTAGAAGGATATTTTCCCCGTCTGCAATATAAAAATAACTTTATTGAGTCGGGCATGATTCTGTGCGAGAATCCTGCAGATCATATTCGTGCACAGGTTCGTTTGACTTCTTTGAAAAAGAAAGGGGCAGTCAATCTATCCTTGGATGCACAAGCTAAAGATGATAATGTCAGTACGACATTGAATTGGGGGAATAATGCTGCAGTGACATATAGCGGGCAATTGGCTGCCATTGCCAAATTTCTACGTACAAGCGGAGAAAAACCATTGTTGAAAGCGATGGTAGATGTAAAACCTACTGATGTTATTTTAAACGATACTCTTTGGAAGATACATGCTTCACAAGTGGTGGTCGATTCAGGCAGGGTGGATGTGAATAACTTCTACTTTAGCCATCAGGATAGATATGTACGTATTAACGGCCGGCTCTCCGAGAATCCTAAAGATACTGTAAAGGTTGATTTAAAAGATATAAATATGGGATATGTATTTGATATTGCAAGCATATCCGACGATGTGAATTTTGAAGGTGATGCAACGGGAACAGCTTATGCAAGCGGAGTGCTAAAGAAACCTATTATGAATACCCGTTTATATATAAAGAACTTTTCACTTAATCAGGGTCGCTTGGGTGATTTGGATATTTATGGTGAGTGGGATAACGAAAATAGAGGTATCCGGTTGGATGCATCCATTCAGGACATATCCCCTTCTCCGTCACGTGTCACAGGTATTATTTATCCATTGAAACCCGAGAGCGGACTTGATTTAAATATTGAAGCAAATGAATTGAACTTAAAATTCCTCGAACATTATATGAAGTCTATTGCCAATGATATTAAAGGACGTGGGACGGGAAAAGTACATTTCTATGGAAAATTCAAAGGATTGAATTTGGATGGTGCGGTTATGACAGACGCTTCCATGAAGTTTGATATTCTGAACACACATTTTGCTGTAAAAGACACGATTCATCTGGCTCCTACCGGATTGACATTTAATAATATACATATATCCGACATGGAAGGACATTCGGGAAGAATGGACGGATATTTGCATTTCCAGCATTTTAAGAACTTAAACTATCGTTTTGAGATACAGGCAAATAATATGCTTGTGATGAATACGAAGGAATCGGCAGATATGCCTTTCTATGGTACGGTATACGGTACCGGAAATGTATTACTTGCCGGAAATGCCACACAAGGGTTGGACGTAAACGTGGCTATGACAACTAACCGAAATACTACCTTTACTTATATTAATGGCAGTGTAGCATCGGCTACCAGTAATCAGTTTATTAAGTTTGTAGATAAAACACCCCGTCGTACTATTCAGGATTCTATTCAGGTAATCTCATATTATGAACAAATACAGCAAAAACGTCAGGCAGAAGAAGAGCAGAAAACGGATATCCGTTTGAATATTCTGGTGGATGCAACTCCCGATGCCACCATGCGAATTATCATGGACCCTATTGCCGGAGATTATATTAGCGGAAAAGGTACGGGAAATATTCGAACGGAATTTTATAATAAGGGTGATGTGAAGATGTTTGGTAATTATCGGATTAATCAGGGAGTATATAAATTCAGCTTGCAGGAAGTAATCCGTAAGGACTTTATAATTAAGGATGGAAGCACAATAACGTTCAATGGAGCACCTCTGGATGCTAACATGGATATACAAGCTTCATATACAGTGAATTCTGCTTCCTTGAATGACTTGATACCGGATGCTTCGGCTATTATCCAACAACCCAATGTACGTGTAAATTGTATCATGAATTTAAGTGGTATGCTGGTACGTCCGACTATCAAGCTGGGCATAGAGCTTCCAAATGAAAGGGATGAAATACAAACATTGGTACGTAACTATATCAGTACGGAAGAGCAGATGAATATGCAGATCCTTTACCTGCTGGGTATTGGTAAGTTTTATACGGAAGATGCACGGAATAATAATCAAAATTCGAATGTGATGTCTTCGGTGCTCTCATCTACCCTCTCCGGCCAGTTGAACAATGCACTTTCACAAGTCTTTGAAACAAATAACTGGAATATAGGTACGAATTTGAGTACGGGTGATAAAGGTTGGACGGATATGGAAGTAGAAGGTATTCTATCGGGACAATTATTGAATAATCGTTTATTGATAAACGGAAACTTCGGTTATCGGGATAATCCGATGGCTAATACTAACTTTGTAGGAGACTTTGAAGCAGAATGGTTGATTACCCGTTCGGGAGATATCCGTTTGAAGGCTTATAATGAGACGAATGACCGCTATTATACAAAAACGAATTTGACTACACAGGGAGTAGGTATCATGTATAAGAAGGACTTCAATAAATGGAGTGATCTCTATTTTTGGAATAAATGGCGGTTGCGTAATAAGCGCAAACGGGAAGAAGCGGAAAAGGTGAAACCGCAACAGACGGACAGTATCACTGATAAAACAGCCAAATCGGCAGTAAAGAGAAATCATTCGCAACAACAATAAACATATAATAAACGATGACATGATTCCAGGCGGATATGTCAACGTTCATTATATGTGAGAATTATGTAATCAGGAGCATGTGCATCCTTTTTTATGGGATGACAATGCCGTCTTCATTGATATTTACTTCAAGATCTACATTCATTTTTTCCAGTTCGATCCGATAATAGATGGTGCCATCTGCTTTTTCAATACGTTTCGCTTCGTCAAAACGATATTCTCCATATTGATTATTAATCGTATTTTTGACAGCTTCGGGCAGTTCATTTTGACGTACTTCCCATGAAGTAGAATGCCAATCTCCGGTCTGATCGAACAAAACATCTTTTGATATTCCGTTATGAATGATATCCACTTCCGTATATCCGAAATCCCAGTCATTTCTATCATCTTCTACATCTATTTCCATGATTTTGGCATTCGGATATTTTTCATTAATGAAGTTTCTCATTGCTTCAGTCAATTGAACGGGAAGATGACCGGTGTTATCATCATCAGTGTCTACGATACTTTTAATCAGAGTTCCGTCCGCAGAATAATATAAGTCTATCTCCTGGTTCTGATTTTCGACTTCAATTACGAAAATAGTCTCAACGCCTGTTCGCTCCAATTTGTCTACATCATCTTGTTTCCACGAAGCATATTCACTCTTTTCAAAAGAAGTTTTCACAGCTTGCGGTAATGCACTGTAAGGAATGTCCGTTTCTGTCATTTGCCATTTTCCATCTTGGGTAAACCATGCAGATGCTTCATATCCATCATAGAAATCTGCTACATAATATCCGGACTTAGTTTCCCATTTCACATTTGCAGCATTAGGGTATTTAGATGAAAATGCGTTTTGAAGTTCGGTAGGAACAGCAATTGAATTATCGTCGTCGTTATCACAACTTTGTAGGCTCCATGTAACGCAAAGTGCCAGTAAGAGTGTATAAATCTTTAGTTTCATCTTTGTTCTATTTTAAAAGGTTTAGAAGTCAATATCAATCAAATTAAATTTCAAGTCGAATTTCAATTCCGTACGGTTGGACAGTTTTACTTCATAATCTTTTTTATCCCTCTCTATTTTCAGGATTTTAGCATCGGGATAATTGGTCGTTACATATTTTTGAATTGTTGCAGGGATAATAGCTGTAGGTACCGCGCTATATTTGCAATTCACTTCTTCCCAGTTTCCTTTGTTATCAAATTCTACTTTATCGCCATTAGTGAAAATCACTTCATAACTTTTATAGAAGAAATCACTTTCCATTTTGGCTAATGCTACTTTGCTGTCGGCAAAATGCTGTTTGATAAACTGCTGTGCCTGTTGTGGCATTTGAGTTACCTGAATAGGTTTGTCGTCATCTGCACGAGCTACTGTTTGCAAAGTAAAAAGACATACTAATAAGAATACTAACTTTTTCATAATCGTTGTTTTTTAAATATTGGTTTTTACTACTATTATTAATTTCACATTTCAAAGATGAAAGGAGAATCTGAAAAGATTTGGGAATTTTGAAAATTATCGAAAAAAAATCTCATAAAAATATAGTGACGCTATCCTGTTAACATAGCGTCACTATCTATAAAGGATACCGTCACCATCCCATAAGGATAGCGTCACTATAATTTCTTCCTGAAATTAGATTCTTTAGGATTCTTTTAAAACTACTAATATACACATCGTTTATTTTTGCACACACGAATTTGACAATATTCATATTAAATAACCATAAGAACTTTTTTATGACTATGAGAACAAATTATTTTTTATTATTAGCTATTCTATTGGGGGTTATTCCCATGAGTTACACACACGCCAATGATTCAATACCGAAAAGCGTGATTCTGTACACACCTTACACAAAAATCTCCGTATCGCCCGGAGCGTCAATTGATTACAGTATTGATCTTATCAACAACACGGACCAATTGACGAATGCGAATCTTTCTGTTAGTGGATTGTCCTCCAGTTGGAAACACGAAATGAAATCCGGTGGCTGGAGTCTTAGCCAGTTGTCGGTACTTCCCAAAGAGAAAAAGACTTTTAATTTAAAAGTCGAAGTTCCATTAAAAGTGAATAAAGGCAATTATCATTTTGTGGTATATGCCGGAAACGCTAAACTTCCCTTGGATGTGGTGGTTGCTCAAAAAGGAACGTACCAAACCGAATTTACTACTGACCAGCCCAATATGCAGGGAAATTCGAAATCAACCTTCACTTTCAGTGCTACTTTAAAGAATCAGACCGCCGATCAGCAACTATATGCTTTGATGGCTAATGCCCCCAGAGGGTGGAATGTCGTTTTTAAACCGAACTACAAACAAGCCACTTCTGCACAAGTAGAGGCAAACAGTACACAAAATGTAAGTATAGATATTACCCCTCCTGCCAATGTAGAAGCCGGTAGCTATAAAATTCCGGTACGTGCTGCTACAGGTACAACTTCTGCCGAATTGGAACTGGAAGTAGTTGTCACCGGTTCTTATCAAATGGAACTGACTACTCCTCGCGGGTTATTAAGCACAGATGTCACAGCTGGTGATGTGAAGAAATTAGAGCTGGAAGTAAGAAACACTGGTTCTTCATTACTGAAAGACATTCAGTTGTCTGCCAATAAACCTGCAGACTGGGAAGTTACTTTTGAACCTTCAAAGGTTGACGCATTAAAAGCTGGAGAGACATCAACGGTAATGGCTACTTTGAAAGCTTCTAAAAAAGCGCTGCCCGGGGACTATGTGACTACTATCATGGCCAAAACTCCTGAAGTAAATGCCGACGCGCAGTTCAGAATTGCGGTAAAAACTCCGATGATATGGGGATGGGTAGGTGTGCTTATCATCATTGCTACTATCGGTGTGGTTTACTATCTGTTCCGTAAATATGGAAGGAGGTAAATGATGGGCGAACAAGTGATCGTACTTACCGATTTGACCAAACAATATGGTAATTTCACTGCTGTAGATCATATTCGCCTGAATATCCGGAAAGGGGAAATCTTCGGATTGCTGGGACCGAATGGTGCCGGAAAATCAACTACTATCTTAATGATGCTAGGGTTGACGGAGCCTACTTCGGGAACAGTTGAAATCTGTGGAATAAATTCTACCACTCATCCTATTGAAGTAAAAAGGAGGATAGGTTATTTGCCTGAAGATGTAGGATTTTATGATGATATGACAGGACCGGAGAACTTGATCTATACAGCGCGATTAAATGGTATTCCTGATAAGGAGGCGAAAACCAAAGCTATGGAACTGATGAAGCGGGTAGGCCTTGAAGAACAGTTAACCAAAAAGACCGGGAAATATTCTCGTGGTATGAGACAGCGGTTGGGATTGGCTGATGTGCTTATTAAAAATCCGGAGATTATTATCCTCGATGAACCGACTTCAGGAATTGACCCGGCCGGTGTTCAGGAGTTTATCGAACTGATTCGCTGGTTGAGTAAGGAAGAGGGGTTGACTGTACTTTTCTCTTCCCATCACTTGGATCAGGTACAGAAAGTGTGCGACCGTGTTGGTTTGTTTAGTAATGGCCAATTACTTGCGTTGATCGATATGGCAGAACTGAAAGACAAGAAACAGGAATTGTCTGATATTTATAACCATTATTTTGAGGAAGGAGGAGAAAGACATGAATAAAGTCAATCATCCTTTTTGGGTGATCGTCAACAAGGAAATTTCCGACCATGTCAAAAGTTGGCGGTTCATTATATTAATAGGTATTATAGCGCTTACCTGCATGGGATCGCTATATACAGCACTCACAAATATTGGTGAAGCTATCAAGCCTAATGATCCGGACGGCTCGTTTTTATTTTTGAAGTTGTTTACGGTTTCAGATGGGACTCTCCCCTCTTTTGTACTGTTTATTAACTTCTTAGGACCTTTATTGGGAATCGCCTTAGGATTTGACGCAGTCAATTCCGAACAAAATAAAGGAACGTTGAGCCGTATGCTGTCCCAGCCTATTCATCGTGATTGCATTATTAACGCGAAGTTTGTGGCTGCTCTAATTGTAATAGGTATCATGCTGTTTGTATTGGGCTTTTTGGTAATGGGCTGTGGATTGATTGCCATTGGCATTCCTCCTACAGCAGAAGAGTTTTGGCGAATTGTTTTCTTCATCATTACCAGTATCTTTTATGTAGCATTTTGGCTGAATTTAGCTATTTTGTTTTCACTTCGTTTTCGTCAGGCAGCGACTTCTGCATTGGCATCGGTGGCTGTTTGGTTATTCTTTAGCGTATTCTATACCATGATTGTTAATTTGGTGGCAAAAGGTTTAAGCCCGTCACAGATGGCGTCGCCTTATCAGATTATCAGTTATCAAAAGTTTATTTTGGGATTGATGCGTTTGGCACCGAGTGAATTGTTTAATGAAGCTACCACTACATTATTGATGCCTTCTGTTAGAAGTTTGGGACCATTGACTATGGAACAGGTGCAGGGAGCTATTCCCAGTCCGCTCCCGTTGGGACAAAGTCTTTTAGTCGTATGGCCGCAACTGACGGGACTGATTGCAGCAACAGTTATCTGTTTCGCTATCTCTTATATCATGTTTATGAGGAGAGAAATACGATCCCGATAACTGACTCACCATAAAAGACGCAAAGGACACAGAGAAATAAGTTAAATGAATACAGCTGATAGATCGGATGATGATTACCGACAAGTTATTCACTTTTTACTCCGTGTCCTTTGTGTTTTCTGAATAAAAAATTATTGTCTGGAAATCTCGAAGCAGTGCTCTTTCTGTTCGAAGTAATATCTTATACTCAAGTGTTGCAAACGACAGATAGAATCGGCTATTGCTAGTCCCAGACCTGTAGATCCTTCCTTTTTAGTTCCTTGATAGAAACGTTCGAAGATATGTTCCTTATCCAACGGATTTTCTACTCCTGAATTTCGGAAAGTAATACTGTTTTTGGTAACAGTGATCCGGATATGTCCCCCGTCAATGTTATGTACAAATGCATTTTTTAGGAGATTCGTGAGTAAAGCAACAGCCAGAGATTCATTCATTGTCACATTGAAAATGTCCTGTTCATCGATAGTTACTTCTATGTTACGATAGTCGTAAACTTCTTCGTAATCTTGCAGATATTGTTTGAGAAGTCCATTTAGTTCCAATTGCTTGGTATCTGTAAACTGGCCATTGTCAATTTTGGTAAGCAATAGTAGAGATTTGTTTAATTTAGTGATGTATTCTAAAGTCTGGTGAGTTTTCATCAGTTCTTCCAGTTGTTTTTCTGATAACGAATCATCTTCCATCAACATTTCCAATCGGTTACGGCAGATAGCAAGTGGAGTTTGTATCTCATGTGAAGCATTTCCGATAAATTGTTTTTGTTGTTCGAACATCTGCTCCGTACGTTCTACATAACGAATAGCAGCCTCATTTAATTTTCGGAATTCCGTGATTTGGGTTTCGTTACTCAACGGCTTATTCTTTTTTCCTGTTTGATAACCGTCCAGCCAATGAAGAAGCACATAGAGCGGTCGCATATTCCGATAGAACACCCATACGGAAATGATAATAATGCAGAATAACAGAGCTACATACAAAAATATAATCCATACTTGGATGGCATCTCTCAAATCATCTTTTTCAATGCTGGGAGTTGATACTGTCAGTTCGTGGTATCGTCCTTCATCGTCTTTAAAGATAGTAGTAAGAATACGTGCCGGTTCGGTTTCCTCTTTTTCTTCAATATATACCATAGAGTCTTTATATTGAATATCCTCCCGGCTTTCTGCATATTCTTTGCTTACTTCCATCATATAATATTGATTGTTGGAGCCGTTGGTTTTAGAAGGTAGCTCCTCTCCTGCCAATGCCCGGATAATGATGGTTTCCGAATAATCTTCCAGAGCGTCATCCACTTCATCGTTGACTTCATCAATCATCGTAACATAAAAAAAGATAGCCCAGACCGTCAGTATGAAGGTCAAAGCAAGCGTAATACGAAGAATGATGTAATATATTAATTTCATGGACAATATTCTCTTTTTTTTTATTCTACTACCATTTTATACCCAAACCCATAGACCGCTTTGATTTCAATATTTGCACCCGAATCTTTGAGCTTTTTGCGAAGATTCTTAATCTGTGCATATATGAAGTCAAAATTGTCAACCTGGTCAATATGATCTCCCCATACTGATTCGGCCAAAGTGTTTTTATTGATTAATCTTCCGGGACGATTGATAAAATATAACAGGATGTCATACTCTTTTCTATTTAGCTCCACTTCCTGATCGTTGACAAATACACGATATTTATCCGGTTCTATTCGTACATTACCTTGGCGGATATCAATTTCTCCGTCATGCTGATGACGGCGAATCACGCTTTTAATTCGTGCATTTAGTTCAACCAAATGAAATGGTTTTGGCAAATAATCGTCTGCTCCCAGTTCTAGTCCCAAAACTTTGTCTTCCAAGGAGTCCTTTGCGGAAATAATAATTACGTTCTCCCGTTTATGGAGAGCTTTCAGTCGTTCAAGAAGATCAAGTCCGCTTCCGTCCGGTAGCATGATGTCCAATAAGATACAATCATAGTCGTAGTCTTCAACTTTGCGTAGAGCAGAATTAAAGTCACTGGCTGTTTCCACAACGTAACGTTCTTTTTCAAGTGAACATTGAATCAGTTCTCTTAAAGAGGGTTCGTCTTCTACAATCAATATCTTCATAACTTTGTCTCCTTTCTTTTTTACAGCTACAAAGAAAAGGGATATTTCTGAAATAAAACTGAAATGGATTGAAAAAAGAGTTTGAAATAACTATTGAATGTCCTATGAACTATTAGGACAGGTCACAAATAATATAATATGGATGGAAAAAGAAAAGGATGAAAGCGATTGAATCGTTTCCATCCTTTTTATAATTATGTGTGATTTCTATTTAATAAGAACGTGCAAATATCACGCGGCAAGCAGATGGTTTGCCTGTTACCATACATTTACCCGGTTCCTTGTCTCCCGGAACAAATGAATCGAACGGAATACAACGAATGGTTGCTTTGGTTTCTTCCTTAATCTTTTCTTCTGTTTCAGTAGTTCCGTCCCAATGAGCCAGAATAAATCCACCTTCTTCGATTTTTTCTTTAAATTCGTCGTAGGTATCTACTGTTGTAATCTTGGAGTTACGGTAGTCCAATGCTTTCTTGTAGATATTAGCCTGCATTTCTTCAAGCAAGTTCTGAACATACATTTCAATGCCTTCACAAGTAACTGTTTCTTTTTCCAGTGTATCACGGCGCATCACTTCCATGGTGTTGTTTTCAAGGTCGCGACCACCCATAACCAAACGAACAGGTACACCTTTCAATTCATAGTCGGCGAATTTAAAGCCTGGACGTTTATTATCTGCATTGTCATATTTAACAGAGATACCTAATGCTTTCAGTTTCGCTACAATGCCTTCTACTTTAGCATCGATTTGTTTCAGTTGTTCGTCATTCTTATAGATAGGAACGATCACTACCTGAATCGGAGCCAAATGCGGAGGTAATACCAATCCGTTATCATCCGAGTGAGTCATAATCAATGCCCCCATCAAACGGGTAGAAACGCCCCATGAAGTAGCCCAAACATACTCCAACTTGTTTTCTTTATTAACAAATTGAACATCGAATGCTTTTGCAAAGTTTTGTCCCAGGAAGTGGGAGGTACCACTCTGCAACGCTTTTCCATCCTGCATCATGGCTTCAATTGTATATGTATCAAGTGCGCCGGCAAAACGTTCGTTGGCTGATTTTACTCCCTTTACAACAGGAACGGCCATATATTTTTCTGCAAATTCACCATATACATTCAGCATTCTGATTGCTTCTTCCTCCGCTTCCTCACGAGTAGCATGAGCAGTATGGCCTTCTTGCCACAGAAATTCAGCAGTACGCAGGAAAAGGCGTGTACGCATTTCCCAACGGAAAACGTTAGCCCACTGATTGCAAAGAATAGGCAGGTCACGGTAAGATTGAATCCAGTTCTTATAAGTATTCCAGATGATTGTTTCTGATGTCGGACGGATAATTAATTCCTCTTCCAATTTAGCTGCAGGATCTACTACAACTCCTGAACCGTCTTCTGCATTCTTCAAGCGATAATGCGTTACAACGGCACACTCTTTAGCAAAACCTTCTACGTGTTCAGCTTCGCGGCTTAAGAATGATTTCGGGATTAATAACGGGAAGTATGCGTTTACATGTCCTGTTTCTTTGAACATATCATCCAATTGACGTTGCATTTTTTCCCAGATGGCGTATCCGTAAGGCTTAATCACCATACATCCGCGCACAGCAGACTGTTCTGCCAAGTCAGCTTTTACCACCAAATCGTTGTACCACTGTGAGTAGTTTTCACTACGTTTGGTAAGGTCTTTCAGTTCTTTTGCCATTATATTTTTCTATTTAAAGTTTTCTTGAGTGTTAAAACAGGGTGCAAAAATACGAAAAATGCATGAATTGCCCTATTCTTCATGCATTAATTTTCTAAAGTCATGTTTTGTTTCTTTTCCTCTATAATATGTATTTCAATAGAAAAGGGGCTTGGAAATAAAAAAATCAGGCAGTGTATTTAAGTTAACTGTCTGATTTTCAAAAGAGCGGTAAACGAGGCTCGAACTCGCGACCCCCAGCTTGGGAAGCTAGTGCTCTACCAACTGAGCTATTACCGCATATTTACTGTGTTTCCCGACTTAAAAGCCTTATGAAACGGTGATGCAAAGGTAAACATAATTTTTATATCTCAAATAAAATCACAGAAATTTTAATGAAAGAAAAAAGTAATGTCAAAGTTGCTTTTACTCTTTTGTTTTGATGAAAAAAGGACTGGAACTGAAAGAGCGTGAACAAACCTCTCTTTTCATCTGTTAGAATATCTCGAAATCAGATATAACCTAACCAGTATGAAAAAAAATAAGCGACTTTTTATACTATTGACTTTGTATTTCTCCATCAGTCAGATAGATGCACAGACACCATTAAGTTTTGAAGAATCACTGCATCTGCTGAATCAGGGAAATCAGAGTTTGAAAATTGCAGATAAGAGTATTGAGATTGCGAAGGCTGAACGTGATAAACTGAATGCTTTCTGGTATCCCAGTCTTCAGTCTACGGGTGCGTTTGTGCACATGTCGGAGAAGATTGAAGTAAAACAGCCCCTATCGCAGTTTACTGATCCGGCTAAAGACTTTGTACATTCCATTATTCCGGATGATCAGGTCATTTCATCCATACTAGATCAAATTGGAGCCAACACACTGGTGTTTCCCCTGACTCCCAGAAACCTGACTACTGTTGATTTATCAGCCGAGTGGGTGCTCTTTTCCGGTGGTAAACGTTTTCGTGCCACCAATATCGGAAGAACGATGGTCGACTTGGCACGAGAAAGTCGGGCACAGGTATCGGCTAACCAGCAAAACCTGTTGGTTGAAAGTTATTATGGGCTTCGGCTGGCACAACAAATAGTAACTGTTCGTGAAGAAACTTATAACGGATTGAAGAAACATTATGAAAATGCCTTGAAATTAGAGGCAGCAGGAATGATTGACAAAGCAGGCAGACTTTTTGCCCAAGTAAATATGGACGAAGCCAAACGTGCATTGGAAGCTGCGCGGAAAGAAGAAACAGTAGTGCAAAGTGCTTTAAAAGTCTTGCTAAATAAAAAGGATACAGATGCTAATATCATTCCTACCTCTCCCCTTTTTATGAATGATTCACTACCACCTAAAATGCTTTTTGATCTTTCTGTAAACAGCGGAAACTATACGCTCAATCAATTACAGTTACAGCAACATATTGCCAAACAAGAAGTACGGATTGCTCAAAGCGGGTATCTGCCGAATATAGCCCTTTTCGGAAAACAGACCTTGTATTCGCATGGTATTCAGAGTAATTTGTTGCCACGTACCATGATAGGTATTGGTTTTACATGGAATCTCTTTGACGGACTGGATCGGGAGAAGAAAGTACGGCAATCGAAATTGACGGAACAAACACTGGCTTTGGGACAGATGAAGGCTCGCGACGATTTGGCTGTTGGTGTAGATAAACTTTATACGCAGTTGGAAAAGGCACAGGATAATGTAAAAGCTCTAAATGCAACAATTGCTTTAAGCGAAGAACTGGTTCGTATCCGAAAGAAATCTTTCACAGAAGGGATGGCAACCTCTACCGAGGTTATTGATGCTGAAACCATGCTTGCCAGTGTAAGAGTAGCTCGTTTGGCAGCGTATTATGAATATGATGTGGCACTTATAAATCTACTCTCGCTTTGTGGCACACCGGAACAATTTGCAAACTATCAACCTAAACCGTAACAAATAATGAAACCAACTAGTAAAACCCTATCATGGGCTTTTGTTATCATCCTTTTGGCGGTCGGTATTTTTACCGGCTTGGGAGTTATACTAATGCATAAACAACAGCTAGTTCTGCAAGGACAGGCTGAAGCAACAGAAATCCGTATCAGTGGAAAACTTCCCGGTCGTATCGATACTTTCTTCGTTCAGGAAGGCGATTGGGTACACCAAGGAGATACTCTTGTCGTTATTAATAGCCCTGAAATATATGCCAAGTATCAACAAGTGAATGCATTGGAACAAGTAGCGGTACAGCAAAACAAGAAAATAGATGCCGGAACCCGTCGTCAGATTGTGGCTACTGCATTGCAGTTGTGGAATAAAACGAAGAGTGACCTAACTCTCGCTCAAACAACCTACAACCGTATTCTCACTTTATATAAAGACAGTGTTGTCACTTCTCAAAGGAAGGATGAAGTAGAAGCGATGTATAAAGCGGCTGTAGCAGCCGAACGCGCTGCATACGAGCAGTATCAGATGGCTGTAGACGGTGCACAGAAAGAAGATAAAGCATCAGCTGCCAGTATGGTGGATGCTGCACGAAGCACGGTGGATGAAGTTTCGGCTTTATTGGTCGACTCCCGGTTGACAGCTCCGGAAAACGGACAGATAGCAACGATCTTTCCTAAACGTGGAGAATTGGTTGCACCGGGAACTCCCATTATGAACTTGGTGGTTATGGATGATATACATGTCGTTCTTAACGTACGGGAAGATCTGATGCCACAGTTTAAAATGGACGGAACATTCGTTGCAGATGTACCCGCCATCGGTAAAGAAAATATAGAGTTCAAAATCTATTATATAAGTCCGTTAGGCAGTTTTGCGACCTGGAAATCAACCAAGCAGACCGGAAGTTATGACTTACGTACATTTGAGATTCATGCGCGTCCTACTCAAAAAGTGGATGATTTGCGTCCCGGTATGTCCGTGTTATTGACTTTAGACTAATTGACATCAAATAAACCAGCGAATGGATGAATCACAAACATACTCCCCTTTTCGTTCCGTATTGTTAAGAGAATGGCAGCGAATGACTTCGCGGCGCCTTTATTTTGGCGTCTGCATTGTTTTGCCGTTGTTCACCCTTTTCTTTATGGCTACGATTTTTGGCAACGGACAGATGGAAAATATTCCTATCGGTATTGTCGATCAGGATAACACTGCTACTTCCCGGACTATTGCCAGGAATATCTCTGCCGTACCGACTTTTAAAGTGACAAAGCATTTTGCAGATGAAGCGGCTGCCCGTGAATCTGTACAAAAGAAAGAGATTTATGGTTATCTTTCCATACCTCCCCAATTTGAGCAAGATGCTATCACCGGAAAGAATGCAACACTCTCCTACTATTATCACTATGCATTATTGTCGGTAGGCGGTGAGCTGATGGCGGCATTCGAAACATCATTAGCTCCGGTGGCTCTTTCCCCTGTGGTGATGCAAGCCGTGGCTCTCGGAGTAGAACAAAATCAGATTACCACCTTTTTATTACCAGTGCAGGCTAATAACCATCCGATATATAATCCAAGTTTGGATTATTCGGTATATTTGAGTCAGCCCTTTTTCTTTGTTTTGTTTCAGGTCTTGATCTTGTTGATTACTGTCTATACGGTCGGTATTGAAATTAAGTTCCGTACAGCAAATGATTGGTTGACGACTGCTAAAGGCAATATAGTAACTGCTGTTTTGGGTAAGTTATTGCCTTATACCATTATATATATATTGATAGGGTGGTTAGCTAATTATGTCATGTTCGGTATCCTGCATATCCCTTTTCAAGGGAGTTGGTGGTTAATGAATATCATGACCGTGCTTTTCATCATTGCGACGCAGGCTTTAGGGCTGTTTTTATTCTCGCTGTTTCCGGCAATTTCGTTGGTGATAAGCGTAGTCTCTATGGTAGGTTCTCTGGGGGCTACCTTGTCCGGGGTGACCTTTCCGGTTCCCAATATGTATCCGTTGGTGAGGGATGCTTCCTATTTGTTTCCTGTCCGCCATTTTACGGAGATGATGCAAACCATGCTTTATGGAGGCGGTGGTTTTATCCATCTTTGGCCGTCGGCTGTGATACTCTGTATCTTTCCGTTGTTGGCCCTATTGTTGCTTCCCCATTTAAAACGAGCTATAGAAAGTCATAAGTATGAAAAAATTAAGTAAGTTACAACAGTTATCATTCATCATTCGTCGTGAATTTCTAGCTATCAGTACCAGTTATGCAGTTCTGCTTGTGTTGATGGGAGGAATCTTTGTCTACGGATTACTCTACAATTATATGTATGCACCGAATATTGTAACCGATGTTCCTGTTGCCGTAGTCGATAATTCGCATAGTGAATTAAGTCGTGACTTTATCCGTTGGATGGATGCTACTCCCCAAGCAGAGATTTATAGCCAGGCGATGGACTATCACGAAGCAAAAGAATGGATGAAAGAAGGCAAAGTACAGGGAATACTCTATCTGCCTCATGATTTTGAGAAGCGAGTGTTCCGGGGAGATGAAGCCGTATTTTCTCTTTATGCAACTACGGATGCTTTCCTGTATTTCGAGGCTTTGCAGGGGGCTTCATCGCGTGTCATGCTGGCTATTAATGATAAATACAGGCCTGATGTAGCTGTATTTCTTCCGCCTCAAGGATTGCTTGCCGTAACTATGGCAAAACCGATCAATGTAATAGGAACTGCACTTTATAATTATACAGAAGGCTATGGCTCTTATCTTATTCCCGCAGTTATGATGATTATAATCTTCCAGACTTTATTGATGGTTATTGGTATGGTGACCGGAGAAGAGCACAGCAACAGAGGAATCCGCGCTTACACTCCTTTTGGATATGGCTGGGGAGTTGCCATTCGTATAGTGGCGGGAAAAACATCCGTATACTGTGCTCTTTATGCTATCTTTGCTTTCTTTCTATTAGGCTTGCTCCCCCACTTTTTCAGTATCCCTAATATTGGAAACGGACTATACATTGTATTATTATTGATTCCATACCTGATGGCGACCTCTTTTCTGGGGTTGGCAGCTTCCAGATATTTTACGGATTCAGAAGCTCCCCTACTCATGATCGCCTTCTTCTCTGTAGGATTAATCTTTCTTTCCGGGGTTTCCTATCCGATGGAACTAATGCCCTGGTATTGGAAAGCTGCACATTACATTCTTCCCGCTGCACCAGGCACACTTGCTTTTGTGAAATTGAATTCTATGGGAGCCAGTATGGCGGATATCAGACCGGAATATATAACCCTTTGGATACAAGTACTTATTTATTTTATAGTAAGTATATGGGTTTACAAGAAGAAACTGAAATCTGATCCGATTCGTTAAATTAACGAAAATAGAATATACGCTAATTATGACAGAAGTTTAAAGAATACCTTCAGATAAATCAACTTCTCAAAGTGAATAATCAACTTTGGAAATAAAAATGTTTCTAAATGAATATTTTCTTGTAGAATCTCTCCTTTTTCTTTGCATTTTTCATTGCTTTTGTCTAGTTTCGTTAATTGTTATATTTATATGATTGCTAGAAGTAGTTTAAAAACAACTGTTTATATGAAATACATTATATATATTCTCCTCTTTTTTCCTATTTGGGTTACAGCACAAACATACAAATATATAGGAATAGAAAATGGTTTGAGCAATCGCCGGATATTCAATATTCAGAAAGATACACAAGGGTACATGTGGTTTCTCACCAATGAAGGAATGGATCGTTATAACGGTAAAGATATAAAACACTATAAATTAAATAAAGAAGCTAGTACTTTAGATGCTCCTGTACGTTTGGGATGGTTGTATACAGGTCCACAAATTGGTATATGGGTGATCGGTAAGCAGGGACGGGTTTTTCGATATGAAGCAAACGAAGATGATTTCAGAATGGTATATAAACTACCGGATATTTCTGAAACAATTAGTTGTGGCTATTTGGATCGGAATAATAACATTTGGCTATGTTGTAAGGATTCTATATTACTATATAATATAAATGATGCTCACATTCTTCAATTTTCCAATATACTACATAGTAATATCACAGCGATAGAACAAATAGACGAACAACATTTCTTTATAGCAACAGAGCTAGGCGTTCGATATGTTAAACTGGAGAATGGCATTTTGGAGACTATTCCTGTTAAAACACTGGATTATTTTCATGCGCAAGTAAGTGAATTATATTTTCATAAGCAATTAAAAAGACTATTTATCGGTTCATTTGAAAGAGGAGTTTTTGTGTATGACATGAATACACAGGAGATTATGCGACCGGAAGCTGATCTTAGTGACGTAAATATAGCTCGCATCAGCCCGTTGAATGAAACGGAGTTACTGATTGCAACAGAAGGAATGGGAGTATATAAGGTTAATGCAAATACTTGTGAACTGGAACATTACATTATTGCTAATTATCAAAGTTATAATGAAATGAATGGGAATAATATCAATGATGTATTTGTGGATGAAGAAAAACGGATATGGCTTGCTAACTATCCCACAGGGATTACGGTGATTGATAATCGCTATGAGAATTATCATTGGATGAAACACGCTATGGGCAATGTCCAATCATTAATCAATGATCAGGTACAAGCAGTCATTGAAGACCATGAAGGTGACTTGTGGTTTGGAACTAGTAATGGTATTAGTCTTTATAATTCAAAAACAGGTCAGTGGCATTCATTCCTAAGTTCTTTTAATCAGCAACTAAAAGACAAGAATCATATTTTTATTACTCTATGTGAAGTGTCTCCCGGCATTATATGGGCAGGAGGATATACTTCCGGTATTTATAAAATAAATAAAAATACTCTATCAGTTGAATACTTCTCTCCTTACCTGCTTTCTCACGTCAATATGCGTCCGGATAAATATATTCGTGATATAGTTAAAGATTCAAGAGGGTATATCTGGTCGGGAGGATATTATAATCTAAAATGTTTTGATCTGGAGACTAAC
The DNA here is from genome assembly GCF_003603455.1 of Bacteroides sp. AM37-9. Taxonomy (NCBI): domain Bacteria; kingdom Pseudomonadati; phylum Bacteroidota; class Bacteroidia; order Bacteroidales; family Bacteroidaceae; genus Bacteroides; species Bacteroides sp. AM37-9. The sequence goes on from NZ_QTNF01000015.1 coordinate 49,676, forward strand.
ACTACACGTCTATATTCAGGATTGAATTCCATTACGTCCATTGTTGAAAAAGACAAAGATAATATGTGGATTGGGACTGCTATCGGATTGTATTTATTAAATCGAAATACTGGTGAATATCAGTATATTGAAATGGAGGTAGGGATTACTTATATCAATACGCTTTATCAGGCAGATAATGGGTTGTTATATATCGGGACAAATGGTATGGGAGTATTTATCTATCATCCTCAAGATAAAACTTTCGAGCATTACTTTTCTGATAACTCTGCATTAGTTTCAAACAGAATATTTACAATATTGCCGGAAGTAGATGGACGTATAATGATGAGTACGGAGAATGGAATAACCTGTTTTCATACTAAAGAAAAGATATTTCGTAATTGGACCAAAGGAGAAGGATTGCTACCTTCATATTTTAATGCAGCAGCAGGAACGGTGCGTAAAAATAAAAACTTTGTATTCGGTAGTACGGATGGAGCAATTGAACTTCCGGTGAATGTGAAATTTCCGGATTATAAGTTCTCCAGATTGATATTCAGCGACTTCCATCTTTCTTATCAACCTGTTTATCCGGGTGTCAAGGGTTCCCCTTTACAGAAGAGTATTGATGAGACAGATGTATTAGAGCTGGCATATGATGAGAATACGTTTTCATTTGAAGTTTCTACAATCAATTATGATTCTCCCGGAAGTGCACTATACTCATGGAAATTAGAAGGGTTTTATGAAAAATGGACTCAACCGGGAGCAAATAATTTGATTCGTTTCACCAATTTGCCTCCGGGTAAATATACCCTTCATGTGCGTGCAGTATCCAGAGAAGAACATGACATTGTTTTTCAGGAACGTACTATGAAAGTTATCATCACACAGCCTTTTTGGTCGAGTTGGTGGGCTATCCTGTGTTATATCCTGTTGGTAATCGGAGGATCTTATTTCGTTCTGCGGGTGATAAATCTAAGAAAGCAAAAGAATATATCTGATGAAAAAACGCAGTTCTTCATTAATACGGCGCATGATATACGTACTCCATTAACTTTGATAAAAGCACCTTTGGAGGAATTGTTGGAAGAAGAGACGCTTACCGACAATGGAATCACTCGTACGAACATTGCATTGAGGAATGTAGAAGTACTTTTACGACTGGTCAGCAATCTGATTAATTTTGAACGAACGGATGTATATTCCTCTAAAATGAGTGTTTCCGAGTATGAGTTGAATACCTATATGAATGAGATATATGATACATTTTCTTCTTATGCAGCCATCAGGCGCATTGAATATACATACGAGAGTACTTTCAGCTATATGAATGTATCGTTTGATAAGGAGAAGATGGATTCTATTTTGAAGAATATAATATCAAACTCGCTAAAATATACTCCGGAAAATGGCAAGGTCAGCATTTCCGTATCCGATACGAATGATTCATGGAAAGTGATAATCAAGGATACAGGTATAGGTATTCCTGCCAGTGAACAAAGTAAGTTGTTCAAGCTTCATTTCCGTGCCAGCAATGCTATTAACTCTAAAGTGACGGGTAGTGGTATCGGATTAATGCTGGTAGGAAAACTGGTCAGCCTTCATGGAGGTAAAATTAGTGTAGATAGTGTTGAACATCAAGGTACGACAATCAAAATTGTTTTTCCGAAAAAGAATAAGACTTCTCAAAATATCAGTGACGAAGCACCTTCTAAATTTGAGGCGTTGGCTCCTGTACTGCCCGCTCCGAATGTACCAGCAAAGACAACCGCTACGATAGATAATCCAAATTTACGACGGATTCTTGTTGTGGAAGATAATGATGAGCTACGCTCCTATCTGGTCAGTTCATTATCTTCTATATATAATGTACAAGCTTGCGCTAACGGAAAGGAAGCGTTGATTATTATCAAAGAATATTGGCCGGAACTGGTTCTTTCTGATATCATGATGCCGGAGATGCGGGGAGATGAATTGTGTGTTGCTATCAAAAGTGATATTGAGATTTCACATATTCCTGTGTTGTTGCTCACTGCTTTGGGAGAAGAAAACAATATTCTGGATGGACTGTCGATTGGTGCGGACGAATATCTCATCAAACCTTTCAGTGTGAAAATATTACGGGCGAATATCGCTAATCTGTTGGCAAACCGGGAACTGTTGCGCATGAGATATGCCAATCTGGATATAGAAGCGAAATCAATGGTTCCATCTGCAAACGGTACTAACAGCCTCGATTGGAAGTTTATATCAAATGTAAAGAAAATCGTGGATGAGAATATAAACAACCCTGAATTTTCTGTTAATGTGCTCTGTGAATCAAGTGGCATGAGCCGTACCAGTTTCTATTGTAAATTGAAAGCATTGACGGGACAGTCTCCGACAGAGTTTATTCGGGTGATGCGTTTGAAACGTGCTACCGAGTTATTGAAAGAGGGTGAATATGCCATTAATGAGATTTCAGACATGGTTGGATTCTCTGAAACTAAATATTTCCGGGAAGTATTCAAAAAATACTATAAGATGAGTCCGAGCAGGTATGCTAAAGGAGGAGGTAATCCCACTGCTGCTGATATGGAAGATGACGACGAAGATTGATAAATAGAAAAATAGATGAATAAGTCCTATTATTATAATATGTTCTCCCCTGCTATGAATATCTTTAGCAGAGGAGAACTTTCTTTTTCAAGACTTATTGTTCTGATTTTGGAAAAGTGGGATATTTAAAAGTTCAAATTAATACCACCCATAAACGTAGCTTTCGGCATGGGATAACCTGCATTTATTTCATAACGTTGAGCCAACAGGTTTTCTCCTTTCACAAAGAGATTAGCGAAACGACAGAGACGATAATTTCCCCGAAGGTTCCATAAGACAAAACTATCTTGTTGTTCGTTGTTTAGTATTACAGAGGTATAAAGCCCCTTTACATATTGTATACCTGTTGATACACTCCAACGTCCGGAAGTATAATCTACTCCTGCATACAATTTATGCTCGGGAGCGGCAAGAACAGGATTTTCCATGTGAAGCCAGCTATAATTGGCATTGACATTCCAATGTGAATTCATGCGATAACCAATGTTGGTTTCCAACCCCCAGTTGTCTATTTCGCCGGAATTGATATTCAATGGAGGAACCAAACCGTTCGACATAATCACATTATCCCCATTGATATAATAAAGGTTGGCTCCGTAGGATAACGCGCCCTCCAACAGACGTTGTGAGTATGAAAGTTCGTAACTTATCAGTTTCTCCGGTTTTAGTTCCGGGTTGGCAGGAGGAAACATATACATTTCACGAATCGTCGGATTGCGGTAGCCTTTGCTAACCATTGCTTTAAGTTCTCCATGCTTCGGCAAATGAAAGGCCAACCCACCTTGTGGAATCCATTCAGTACCTACATGCGAATGATGGTCTACACGAATACCTGCATCCAATGAGAACCAGCTATTGATATCCTGACGGAAATCAACGTATCCGGCAAACTCATCCATTTGCTTGTCTACTCCCGGAGTATGTTCACCTGTAGCTACAACCTTGTTCCACGATTCACCTCCGAAGTGCTGATAATCCAGTCCTACGGTCAAACGGTTGCCGGTAAAGAGAGTGGCACTTTGATACCATGACACACCCAGCATCTTATCTTTGGAGTTGAAATGTGACTTTTGCGGTTCTTTTCCTATCTGATAACCATCATTGATTTTATGCCGTCCCCAGTTATAGAAAAAGCTCAAAGCACCCGAAGTCTTCTCGTAATGATTCTCTAAAGCAAATGATGTCATTCCGCGAGTGATACGGGAATCGTTGTCGATCAATGGTACTTGAATAGTTCCCGGATTGGAAGCATTAAAATGAGTTACGTTTACATCTCCCCACACCTTCCAGAAAGAGTTGATGTCATAGCCTAACTTTGCATATCCACCGTATTGCTCGAATTTCATATCAGGGCGATGTCCGTCCGTACGATTATAAGAGCCGGTTACGACACTACTGAAACGTCCCTTTTTGACACGGTTTGAAAATTCAGTCTGTAATGTGTTGTATGAACCATAGCCCACTTGCATATTCGTATTTACTCCATCTTCCTGTTGCTTGCGGGTGACAATATTAATCACTCCACCCATTGCATTCGAACCATAAAGCACGGATGCGGGGCCTCGTAACACTTCTACTTTTTCTGCCATCATCGATTGATAAGCATCCGCTATCGGATGTCCCATCAACCCCATGTACTGCGGATGCCCGTCAATCAATACCAATAATCCCGCTGTCGGACTACCACCGATACCGCGCAGGCTCATACCTCCCGCAGCTCCGCCGGATACACCATATCCCATGACGCCACGACTGGTAGTGAATAATCCCGGCACCTGCTCCGTCAATAACGGTAACAGAGAAGGTTCATATCTTTTCTCAATCTGTTGCCTACTGACTACGGAAATAGTCATCGGAAGATGACGTACATCTGTCTCATTACGTGTCCCGGTGACTACAACTTCATCGATCATATAATTTCTTCCGGCCTGTGTACTGTCTCTTTTAGTTTGTGCCATTCCCGAGAGGGAAAGCAAAATACCGAACAGGAATAAACAAGCTGTATTTCTTCTCATACTTTATTTCGTGTTTCAGTTATCTCTTTCTTACTTTCTACTTCTAATTTTTTCCAGGAAATCGCGGATCAGCGGTAATATTTCTTCTGCTGATTCCACTTCGCTACACATGGTTTCTACTGGACATCCTCCTGTACGGTCGCGGTTCCAGATAAAAGCAACTTCCTGCGCAAAATCGACTTTCACATCTGATTTCCGGAATAGCTCCAAAGCCTTGGTACTGATAATATCCGTATATAATTCTTCTATACCACCCAGAATCATCAGGGCGGCAGCTCCCTTGCCAACCACTTTGTCGGCAACCAAAGCTCCTTTAAGAAACTCCGGTTCCTGTGTTAGCAAATCATAGAGATCGGCTACGCCACGTTGAGTGAAAGTGCGGATTTTTCCTCCGTTGGCAATGGTACAGGAATATCCTCCTGTATGTAATAGATTGATTAATTCTTCCATCGTTTCTTTTATAAAGTACCTTGTTTCAATTGTTCTACAAACTGGTCTATCCGGTGCAGTTCTTTCGGAATATCAATGTTTTGCGGGCAATGAGCCACACACTGATTACAACCGATGCAATGGCTTGCCTGACGAAGTTTGGGCACGCTACGGTCATATCCGACAAGAAAAGCGCGTCGGGCTTTCGCATAATTTTCATCCTGTCCGCTTCTGGCGACATTACCTTCATTGACACAACGGTTGTAATGCAACAATACGGCAGGTATATCCAGCCCATACGGACATGGCATACAGTATTTGCAGTCGTTACAAGGGATAGTAGGATATTTCAGCATTAATTGTGCCGTTTCTTCGAGGAATTCTTTTTCTTCATCTGTCAATGGTTCCAAAGGAGAATAAGTGCGGAGATTATCCTGCAGATGCTCCATGTAAGTCATACCACTTAATACAGTCAGAATATCCGGGAATGAACCGGCAAAACGGAAAGCCCAGGAAGCGACACTGCTTTCCGGACGACGTTGTTTGAGCCGTGCCACCAGATTATCGTTCAACTTGGATAGACGTCCTCCCAAAAGTGGTTCCATAATGATGGCAGGAATCCCCCGTTTGGCCAGTTCGCCATAGAGGTATTCCGCATCCGTATTTCGAGTATTGGTCTCTTTAGCATGTTTCCAGTCTACATAATTGAGTTGTATCTGTACAAAATCCCATTTAAATTCATCGTGTCGTGAGAGCAGATAATCATATACTTCAATATCGCCATGGTAAGAAAATCCGAGATTCCGGATACGTCCGGCTTCACGTTCTTTAACCAGAAAATCAAGTATTCCGTTATCCAGGTATCGTCCTTTAAGGGCTTCCATTCCTCCCATGCCGATGCCGTGGAGCAACATATAATCAATGTAGTCGACTTGTAGCTCCGCAAACGATTTGTGGTACATCTTGAGCGAGGCTTCGCGAGACCACGTATCAGGAGAGAAATTAGACAATTTGGTAGCGATGTAATATTTATCACGGGGATGACGACTCAATGCAATACCTGTTGCCTTTTCGGAAAATCCTTGTACATACGCCGGAGATGTATCGAAATAGTTTACTCCGTGAGCGATTGCATAATCTATCAATCCATTGACGGCATCCTGGTCGATAACTTCACCATTACCATCGGGAGCAGATTTGAGCGGCCAACGCATACAACCATATCCCAAAAGTGAAACACGGTCACCGGTGGTTGGAGATGTGCGGTAAGTCATTTTATCGGTGGGCACCTCTCCTTCTCCTGTTGCGCTACTTGAAGAAGTAGTCCCCTTTGAAGAGCATCCGTATAGCAACCCGGTCGATGTGGCTGCGCTGATACCTACAATCTTAATGAAATCTCTTCTATTTATATCTTTCTTATTTTTTTCTTCCATAATCTTATACTGATTTAGATCAAATAATTCTGTGCATCTGGTGTCCGCTCACATAAATGGCGCTGAAAGGACGGGACGGACAAAGGTTTTCACACGCTCCGCAACCAATGCATTTTTCTACATTCACTACCGGAATTTTTAGAGAATCCGCTTTGTCAGGATCGGAAGCCACCATTTGTATGGCACCTGTCGGGCAATGGCGGGCACAGTTGCCACACTCCATTCCATCCGTCAAAGGCACACAGTTCTCTTTAATCCATACGGCATGTCCGATCTGAATAGCCGATTTCTCGGCAAGACTGGTCAGATGAATAGCACCTGCCGGACAAACCTCCGAACATTTGGTACATTCAGGGCGACAATATCCGCGTTCATACGACATTTCCGGTTGCATCAATGTCATCAGATTGTCTGAAGGACGCAACACTTGGTTGGGGCAAACAGATACACATAATTGGCAGGCCGTACAATGTTGAGTGAAATTACGTGCGCTTAATGCGCCGGGAGGATAAATCGGATTTTCTCTGTTCGGGATCTTCTTATCCTCAATAGTGGCTAACCCGCCGTCCACTTTCTTTTCCTGTGCTTTCAGGACAGAAGTTGTCGCAAAGATTGCTGATGCCGAAAGGAAGCTACGGCGGGCATTATCAATCTGTTCGGTAGTGACAGCCTTTGCTTTCATATCTTCACTTGTAGCAGTTTCGTTTTTAGGTTTCCGTCGAGTGTATTTAATGGCTCCATGCTTACACTTTCCAATGCAATCCATACAAGCCACACAACGACTATAATCAATTTCATGAGCTTTTGAATTGATACACGATGCTTTGCAATTACGGGCACATAAACCGCAACTATTACATTTGGAAGTATCAATCACCGGTTTGAATATCGCATATTTGGATATAAATCCCAATACAGTACCCACCGGACAGATGGTATTGCAATACGTTCGTCCATTACGCCACGCCAGAATGAAAAGGACAATGAGAGTGACAACGGCAATAATCAGTGTTGAAAGGCTCTTCATCCATACATCTACCTCATAAAAAGCATAACTATCCATTCGTTCGGCAAAGTACGCCAACAGGTTGTTTCCCCATTGCCATACCGGCGCGAAAAGGCTGGAAGCTATCCGTCCATAAGCACTATACGGAGCCAGTAAGATAGCCAAAGAATTCAGCCCTGCAACCATCATGATAATGAACATTCCTAAAACGCCATACCGCAACCATTTCATTGCCGATGAATAGCGGAACCGGTTTTTCTTTTGTTTACCGGATATCCACGAAACGATGTCCTGAAACACTCCCAACGGACAGATAACGGAGCAATAGATACGCCCGAACAGGAATGTAAGCACAATTAAAAACAATACGACACCTATATTCAAGGCTAATAAAGCCGGCAGAAATTGAATTTTCGCCAACCATCCGAACCATGTGTGCAATATACCCGTAAAGTCGAGAAAAAGCAGGGTAATAAGCGTAAAGCACACAATGGCGGCTGAAAGTCTGATAGTACGTAGCATAAACTTTTTTAATTTTCAATTTATAGTAGTTATCTCTAAATGTCCAAAACAGTCAGGATTGAACCATCTGTATTTCAACGTTGCAAATTTAATCAGTGAAATTTGTTTTTCAACTATACAGATTACAGAATGTTTTACCAATTTTACTGATAAATAGAAAAGAAACGTTTAACCGTATTAGGTGAAGAGCTATTTTTCTAATGTCACGACCTCTCCGATCTCCGGAATCAATACATTGAGGTAATCTTTATTCTTCATCTCTTCTGCATTCTTCAAAGGCTCGTCCCAACGATGTTTGGCTAACGCATATTTAGAATGATGTACGGTCAGGACTCTCTTCGCTTTTAAGTCTCTGGCTGTCTGCGCCATATATTGGGGCATGAGGTGAATTAAGCTCCACTCTTTGTCGTATTGCCCGTTTTCGAGGATTGCAAGGTCGATATTGGGGAAGCGGTTGCCTATTTCCGCATAATGTGTATCATACCCTCCGTCTCTATAATTAGGAGATTTCATGACTCTCTCCAGCCGTTCCCCGCGAGGAGTTCTGCCGAAGCTGGGTTGATTGATAAAAACAACGACTGACACAGCCAGCAACGCTATTACAGCTAATATACATCCTACAATCATACGTGTTCTGAATTTCTTGAATATGATACGCATATAATTAATGACTAAATTATTTCACGCAGCAAATATACAGGTATTCAGAGAGCCCGTTAGTATATAGATTACAGATTGTTATACCATAATTACTGAAAGCAGTTGTCTGTTGGGTGTCAGTCTATTGTGTGAACAAACCTTTTCTTATTCAGTGCTTTAGAAATAAATTTTGTAGCTGATGTTCGGAATCAATCCTGACCCGTCTTTTTCTTCTACTACGCTTGTTCTTTCATTGTATTCATAGAAATGCATTCCGGTGCGCATACCTACATTCAGTATCTTTAGAGAGAACTTGTGAGACACTCTTTTCTTATTGATCCGGAAGCTGATAGAGACATCACCATTAATGGAAGGATTGAAACGTTTGGTATATGCCTTGCTTTCGTCAAAAACGATGTCGCGTTCTTCCTGGCTTTTTTCTTCATCCACAGGAGTGTAGCGTCCCCCTCCCTGAAAAAACAGGCGTCCGTTTATACTTAATACATTTTGTTTGAGCCTGCCGACCATCCATTCTTTTCCGGCGAGCAAGTTCACTAAATAACTTTTGTCCAGTCTTGTATTTCGCCAGATACGATCTCCTCCCCTATACTTCGACTTGAATAATGAACCTGTAATCATATAGTAGAAGCCATTTTTCATATACTGCTCCAATGTTATATCTATTCCATAGTTTTTCGCTGTTCCGGTGCTTGTCAGGATCCGGTCTAAATAGAATTCTTCGTAATTAATAATCGAAAAGGAAGAATTCTTTTCCACCGGTATGTGGAACAGGTATTGATAATAGGGTTCTATTTTCAGATGCAGACTTTGATTAATATTCCAGTCATAAGTAAATCCGAAATGATGTGCCTTAGAAAAATCCAGGTATCGGTTTGATTCCTTTTTACCATTGATTATCTGTTCGACAAAATAATAATCGAGCCTTTCCCTATGGCTGTGCAAACCGTAAGCTACCGCTAAAGAATGTGCAGGATTTATTTCCCATTTGAGCGCGACTCTCGGTTCTATCGACCAATTCTTGTTTAAAGTAAAGTATTGTCCGGTAACTCCCAAACTGGTTGTCAGGTTATTGCTCAAGTTGATTACGGAACTGCTATACGCCGAAAGAACTGTACTTTCTCCACTACCTTTCGAAAGCTGCTCCATGGGTTGGTTTAATCCAAAATAAGGACTGACCTTATAATCAAGATCATATTTAAGTTCCGTAATGGTAATCCCCGTTCTATTGGTGTGCCTCGAACTGAATTTCTTGTTCAGATAAGAATTGAACACAAAATTCCATCTGCTGTTTTGAATATCTCCCACTTGGACAATGGTTCCATCGTCAGTCTGTAAGTTGACTAGTGAATGATCTTTCGAATAGGTTGCAGATAGAGACGAACGGATATAGGTATTTTCATTAATTACATATTTATGAGTTAGCCCGCCTGCCAGTTTATCCAGTTTGTTAGATCCCGACGACCGGTCTCCCATCGTTTCCCATTCGGAACGATCCAAAACCTCTGCCTTGTTCCTGTCGATCAATCCTAATCCCCAGATCGAAAAGGTTCCGGCTTTACGTGTGGGGAAATTCAGTTTAAAGGCTAAATCCTGATATTTCAGGTTGATGTCATTGCCCGACGCCAGCGAGGTAGTGGAAAAACGGTAATTAATCAGGTAGGAACTTCCCCGCTTTTTATTGATAGGACCTTCCGAAGCCAAATCTATCCCCATGAGTCCGACTTGAAAAGCGTGTTCGTACTTCTGATTATTGCCATTTCGCAGATGCATATCGAAAACTCCTGATAGGGCATTGCTGTATTCCGCAGGGAAAGCTCCGTTGTAGAAGTCGGAGTTGCCGATGACTTGCGTACTCAAACCGGACAGGAATCCTCCGCCCAAACCTGATAAATCAGCAAAATGGGTAGGATTAGGTATTTCAATTCCCTCTAGTCTCCATTGGGTAAATTGTGGAGCGTTTCCCCGGATGGCAACCGCATTGGTACCGACATCTCCCGCTACTCCTGCAAATGCAGAACTCAACCGTGCAGGGTCGTCAAAGCCATTGGCAAATCGTGACGCTTCTTCGATACTAATCATACGACCTCCTGTGATGGCCATCGGGTTGACAGTCCGGTCTTTTTTTATTTCCGGTTTGACAAGCACTTCTGCCAAATCCTGTACATTTTCATCCATTGGAATCTCTATAAATACTTCTTTGGAAGAAGTAACAGATACTTCGGTGATGATACTTGAACGATACCCCATAAAAGTTGCCTGAATATTATAACGCCCTACCGGGACATTATTAATCCGGAAATTTCCCCGTTCGTCAGTCGAACCTCCCCGCGAGGGATCTTCTGTTATACAGACGGAGGCATATTCTATCGGCGTATTGGTTTTGGAATCAACAACAATTCCTCTTATGGTTTGAGTCAGTTTTTGTGTATCATTGTTGGCGGGCTTTTGCTTGTTATCCTGCAAAGAGATAATAATATGATATCCTTTTATCTTATATGCATATCCCGTTCCTTTCAATAGTTGGGTCATGGCTTTGTCGACAGTTGCATTTTTGAGAGATAAAGAGTGCTTCTTTTCGATATCCAGCTTCGATTGTTCATAAGCGATGCTATATCCGGTTTGTGTCTCTATTTGTGCAAAAGCCTCTTTTAATGAGATCTTTTTATTTTGTATGGTAATCTTTTTTTCTTTATTCTGTGCAACAGTTGTAAGAGAGAGAAAAGTAAAAAATAAAAAAATGGCGAGCTTACCTGCTCTTTTCTTCGTATTTATTCGATTCATTATTCTATATTTGTATGTTGATACTTCATTTTACGTCACTTGTTGAATGAGGGTAGACATTTCAGAACTGGGAAGAGGGTCTCAAGCTACTTCCCGGTTCTTTTTATTCATAGGCTGTTTCTTTTTATGGTTGGGTTACTACTATTTTCTTTTCATACTGCTGATAATCAAAGCCGATTATATCTTTCAATATGTTTAGTATTTCATCCAGACTTTCATCTTTCAGAAACTTGACTGTATATCGTTTCGATGTGGGGATAGTTGCTGTATTATCAATCGTGGTGTTGTAGTGTCTTTCCAGGGTTCGGAATATTTCTCCGGCACTGGCATTGGTAAAGACCAGTTTCCCCACCATCCAGCAGTTGGTATCATTGGTATCTATCATTGATATATGGATGTCTGATGATTTTTTGTCGTATGTAAGCTGCTCATTGGGCTTTAGTATATGGGGAGGTTGGGACTGAACGCTCACTTCCACCTTACCGCTAGTCAATGTAGTAGTTATTTTCTCATCATTAGGATAGGCTTTCACGTTGAATCTGGTTCCGAGCACTTTCACCGAAAGTTGGGATGCTTCTACTATAAAAGGACTTGCGGTATCTTTTTTGATAGAGAAATAAGCTTCGCCGTCAAGCATGACCAGACGTTTATCTTTGGCAAAAGTTTCCGGGTATAAAATGGTACTTCCCGCGTTCAACCATACTTCCGAACTGTCCGGCAGGATTAGGCGTTTCTGCTCTCCGTAGGCAACGGATACTTCTATCATTTCGTTTTGGGGAGAAAGATAGTAGAACATTCCTCCTGCAAATAAAAACAAAGGAATAATAACGGCGGCAATACGGGCAAATTTCTGATAAGAAACTATGTTGGTGAGATGCTCCTTATTATATCCCGTTCTTAAATTTACCCGTTCCAATGAAGCATAAGTATTTGAATCGGCTTCTACGTCCAATTCATTCCAAAAATCCAGTGAAGCTTTAGCTTTCGCCTGCTGATTTTTATCTTTGATGATCCACTTCTGCACTTTTTCTTCCGTTTCGGATGGAAAGCGGGCGGAGAGGAACATTTTGATGATTTTACTGATATTACTTTTCTTCATTTTTGCTGCACTTTACTATATATACAGTTTGGTGGCAAAAAGCTCAATAAGAAAATAGAAGTTTTTTTGAAAAGTAATTATATAAAGAAAAAAGGTGAAGATATTACAAAAGTTTTCTTTGTTTAGACCTCTGTAACAGCACCACCTTGATATATACATTTTCAGTTTCGCGATTACATAATTGTGAAACTGATTTTACGTCCCAATCCTTGGAATATTTTAAATAACGTAGAAAGTTGAATATCAGTATGACCATTTTCAATACGCGATATATAACTTTTTTTTGTACCAATTTTAGCAGCAAGCTGCTCTTGTGTCATACCAGCCTTTAATCTTTCTGCTCGTAATTGTTCACCAATGATAAATGCTTCACAACTGTTTTCAAACTCGTAACGTTCTGCAGTTCCAGGAACTCCAAAATCTTCAGAGATTAAATCTTCAAGAGGAGTACATCCTCTTTCTTTCAACTTTTCATTATCCATTGTTTATCCCTCCTTTCTCTTTTTTTATAGTAGTGATACCAAAAAACATGAAATCACCTTCCGTATTTCTTTCAAAGCAAGGCTTAACTGGCTTTCAACATTTCTTTTGGTAGTATTCAGGCGTTCGGCAATCTCGGCATTGGATAGTCCTTCGTTACGGCTCAATGTATAAATCATTCTCCGTTGTTCGGGCATTCTTCCGACAAGTTTGTCAATCAGCATTTCCAGTTCCTTGGCAATAAGGTCTTCTTCGGAAGTAGAGCTATATTCTGTATCCTGGTTGTTGTTCAGATAGGCATCACACACATATTTATGTTTCAGGAAGTTGATGGCTGCATTTCTGGCAATGGTGTGCAAATAAGAATTGAATGATTTGGACGTATCAATGGAATGACGATTGATCCAAAGATTGACAAATAAATCCTCTGTCAGCTCTTCTGCATCGGGCTCCGATTTTATATATCCGTCAATGAATGTTTTGGTTTTGTTGTAGTATGCTATAAAAATAGTCTCAAAGGCCTTGTGATTCCCATCCTGAAAGGCCTCCAGCGTTTTTATATCAATGTTATTACTCATACTATTTCCCAACTTTCATTTCATTAGGACAAAAGAAACAATAATTTATCTTATATGAATGCTCTTTTTTGAAATATTAATGATATTAGGAGGATTTATTTTATTTTAATGGCCGGTAAAGAATACCAAATACATTCAGCAGATACCCCAACAAACAGATTAAAGGGGCAATACGTATGCGTGTTCGGCTAAATATATCAGGATTATAGGCGGCAAGGGTACTCCCCTCGCCGCTCATCAATATATATCCTGCGATAATCAATATCGAACCGCTTATTAAAATGATGTAATTCCTTCTGCTTAATACAGTTTTCTGTTCTTTCTCTTTTACTATTTTCGTTTTCATATTTCTTGAGTTTAGTTTTGATAATTCATTAGTTGAGCGAGTCGCATGTATTTCTCTTCAAACTGCTGATTACTCTGTTTATACCTCTCTTTATCCATGTCTTTCAGTAATTCATTACACTGATTCCACTGCCAGAACTTATACAGGCAATCTCGTTGAACCATCGCTATCCGGCTATCTCCCAGCGAGAAAGCCCAGTCGATATAATCTCTCGATTCTGCTATCAGATCACTCAATAAAGTGATCGCTTTCCCGCTTTCTCCTATGGAGGCATAAGCTGTGGCTATATCATACGAACCACTCTCGTATACTTGAGGTACATTATACGCCGGAATAGCTTGTTCGGCATACGCTAATACTTTTTGGGCACGGGCATTGTCTCCTTGTTTCACCAGTTCTTTAGCCAGTTGGGCAAAGAGCCTTCGGTGGGAGTAGCAGATGCGCATAGTCGTTTCGTCCAGATAAAGTCCCGGAGTATCTAATCCTCCATATTTATATCTGTTCATCACATTCTCGTAGAATTTCTCCGTATCTATTGCATATCCATTGTCCCCTTCCGCGTCTCCCCATTTTTTATAATTAAACGGGGTAAACCGGAATGCCAATCCTTCCTGGACAAAGTAATCATCAAACTTCAATTTAGTGGCATTTCCCACCGAGATAGCCATGTATAACGGACGTTCCCAGTTGCAGTTAGCCAATATTTCGAGTATGAGCAAATCTACTTTAGTCAGCAGACGCATGTCTTTCAGAGAAATAGATAGTTTATCCGGTATCGCATTTTTCAATTCTTCTCCTTTTAAATGACGAATGGCTTTAGGTAGCATCATTCCCGAACGAAGCACTGCATCCTTATCGATGTGAATATTTATCGTATCGGTAGGTATCACATGAAATTCCTGCTTCTCTGCAAATACCCAATGTTTCAAGATATTCTTTATCTCATACGGATCATCTCCAAAACTGTCACGGGCTTCTTCGGGATGCTTTTGATACAATTCTTCTATTTGTTTTTTCAACTCCGGACGAACGGCTACATATTCGTTCTTTCCCTCTTGATATTGATTTTGTTTCCAGCTGATCGGTAGTCCGGGAGCATTGTATAGAGGACATTGTTGCTGATAAATATACCAGTCGGTTTGCGCATAACTTAAGTTGCAGATGCGTGCATCTCTGCGTACCTCTTCCGTGTCCTGATTATGCCATAAAGGGAACGTATCATTGTCTCCATTACAGAATATAATCGGATTTCCTGTATCGGAAAGCGTCATTAGATAATTAGCCCCAAAGTCACGGCAGGTATATCGGTTGCTCCGGTCGTGATCGTCCCAAGTCTGGCTTGCCATTTGTACGGGGATGAGCAGGCAAAGCAGCATGAGTAAGCTGACCGGGAGGACTTTAAAGTGCTTCCGACGAAGCATGTCACAGCATCCGGCAGCTCCCATCCCGATCCAGATAGCGAAGGCATAGAACGAACCTGCATACGCATAATCCCGTTCGCGAGGTTGTCCGGGAGTCTGATTCAGATAGAGCACAATCGCCAATCCGGTCATAAAGAAAAGGAAAAATAAGACACTGAACTGTTGTTTGCCTTTCTTTCCACGTGCCCATTGCCAATAGATACCAAGTAGTCCTAATAATAACGGCAAGCCATAGAAAACATTGTGGCCTTTATTCTGCTGCAAAGATTCCGGTAAAAGCTTCTGATCTCCCAAGCGCAGATTGTCAAGCCAGGAAATTCCTGTAATCCAGTTGCCGTGTTCCGGTTCACCGCTTCCTTGAATATCATTCTGCCGTCCGACAAAATTCCATAGGAAATAACGTACATACATGTAGTTGAGTTGGTATGTAATGAAATAAGTCAGGTTCTCTTTTTGTGTGGGTACATCATTCGTGCTTCCCGACCATCCTTTATAAGCAGCAGCCAAACGATCATTCCACATTCGCGGAAACAACATATTTTGAGTGTAGCACACATTTTCTTTATAGCCGATGATTTTATACTTGCCTTCTTCTTTATCTTGTCGATATATGGCACTACCTTTTTCTGTTTTCACTTTGTAATAGTCTCCTTCGGGCACATACTCCGGTTCGGAAGCGTAGGTTCTTCCATAAAGTAAAGGGGCACTTTCATACTGTTCGCGATTCAGGTAGCTTTTGAGCGTGAAAATATGATCCGGTGCATTTTCATTAAGCGGTGTATTGGCATTGGCACGAATCAATATGACCGCATAAGTGGTATATCCTATGGTGAGCATGAGCAGGCACCATAAACCGGTATGTACTATGCGTTTTTTGAATCGGTAGATGGCTCCTATCAACAAAAACAGGACTAAAGTCAGAAAAATGATTAATCCTGTTTGGAAAGGAAATCCCAATACATTGACGAAGAATAGCTCGAACCATCCTCCCATATCAGCCATTCCGGGTATATAAACAAAGAGAATCAATACAATAAGAAGACCGGACAGCGCAATCGTTCCGATCACTCCCTTGAGTGATATTGCTTGGTATTTTTGGTAATAGAACACCAATACAATAGCAGGAATACAAAGCAGATTGAGCAGATGTACTCCGATGGAAAGTCCTATGATATAGGCTATCAGGATAATCCAGCGGTCGCCGGATATTGAATCTGCTTCGTCCTGCCAGCGAAGAATCATCCAAAAAACCAAAGCTGTGAGGAAGGAAGAGAAGGCATATACTTCACCCTCTACCGCACTGAACCAGAATGTATCGCTGAAGGTGTAAGCCAAAGCTCCTACAAACCCTGCTCCTAAAATGATAATTACGTCGGTCGTTGATAGCTTCCGTGCATCATCCGTAAGTATGCTTCGCACCAATCGGGTAATACTCCAAAAAAGAAATAAAATGCACCCTGCACTTAATAGTGCATTTAAAAAGTTGACCATGCGCGACACCTGCGAAGCATCGGATGCAAACTGGGTGAATAGATTCCCGACAAGCATATAGAAAGGTGCTCCCGGTGGATGACCTACTTCTAGCTTTTCGGCACACGAAATAAATTCGGGACAATCCCAAAAACTTGCGGTAGGTTCAATAGTCATTCCATACACAAAAGCTGCTATCAGAAAGACAATCCAACCTCCTAAATCGTTTCCTCTTTTAAATAATAAGTAACTCATTGTTCTGTCATTTTTTTGTTTGCAAAGTTACAGAACATGCATATATGATAAGTGTTTTTAGCCGGACAGATACGGACAAAATGATTCCGTAATTTATTGATATTCAGACTTAATAGAAGTCTAAATACAGACAAAAGCAGACAGCATATATATAGGGGAAATTTATTTATTCTGTAATTTCATTGTTTCTTCAATTTTAGCTTATTTCTGTACGGGTTTTCACCACAGAGGACACAGAGGGCACAGAGGTGAATTTTATTCATTACTTACGGTTTTGAGCATAATTGTGATGCGTAATCCCCTACTATAAAGTTGAAAAACGTAAAAACATCTGCCACCTGCAACGAAAAGCGTGTAATGTGCTAGTTGATAAATAGTTGGAACGTTGCAGATACCTGCGGCAGATAGGTTGCAGATACTTTATCTGCAACACAGTATAAACTTTACATAAGCTAATTCTTTAGGAGTGCAAAAGTTTATTTGAATACATAACTTCCTGTTTCCAGGCGGGGAATTATCGTTTCCTGCATTAGAAACTACAGTTTCCACGGTAGGAAACGAGAGTTCCCAAGGCGGGACACTACAGTTTCTACGTAAGGATACTGTCGTTTCTCCGTAGAGACACTACAAATTATCCATAGAGCCATCCCAATTATCCCATAGCTTTGCATAAAGGAATCAAGGCTTTTTCTTTGATTATATAACGTGTTGCAGATACTTTATCTGCAACCTATCTGCCGCAGGTATCTGCAACGCTCCAACTATTTGTCAACTAGTATATTACACGCTTTTCGTTGCAGGTGGCAGATGTTTTATGTTTTTTCAACTTTATAGTAGACAAAACTTTCATTCATTTCTGCACTGAAATAAATTTCTCCGTTAAAGTGGTGAAGTCCCCAGTGATTTAATAATATCTTCCAATGATTCTTTCGAGTTTATCAGCATCAGTTTCTCCGTTTTTATTCTGGAAATTCTTCGTGTTAGTGTTTCGGTAGTAAGTTTCATTAAATCAGCAAAATAAGCCGGTTGAACTCCTTCCCGTAGAAAAGCACATACCCTTAAATCTTCTTCCGTGAGTTTTGGACTTATCCCTTTCAATTTAGAAACAAGTCCATAGACATTCTCTTGAAGTCGCAGCAACTCTGTCCAGTCTTTCTCGGAGAAAGAAGGGATTTTAGAAGACAAAACATTCCGTTCCTTAAATTGCCGTACTTTTGAGACAACCGGAGAACTTTCATAGATATGTAACTGAAGAGACTGATACTTCTCTTCGAGATGATTACATCGCAACATCAGCTTATCCGATTCGACATCTTTCTTCAGTATTTCCTCTTTGAAAAGATTCAGTTGGGAAAGTGCGTGCCGGTTTTTCTTCCAGAGTAGTCCAAGCAACAAAGACATCACACCAAACATACCTAAAGCAGAAGACAGAATGACCGAAGAATCACTTTTGTTATCATTTAATATCAACTGACTGGCGTATGCCTTTCTTTCCATTTCCAGTGCTTCATCAAAGTTACCGTATTTCTGATAATAAAGACTACATCGTTTGCATATTTTTGCCAGATGATCGTATTCCTCTGTTTCTTTGGCAAGTTTGATTGCCTCTTTAAAGTGGATTTCTGCATCCTCTTTCTGTTCCAAATCACTTTCTACACAGGCAAGATAATAATATACTTTAGATTTTTGATATTCATCACCGTGTTTCTCATAATAAGATGCCGCCTGCCTAATCTGCTTATCAGAGGAATGAGGAATGTTTTTATCCTCGTTGAGCTGGGTACACAATAAATTATACTCTGCCAGTTGAGCCTCATTCATTTGGCTTGACTGAATAGTCTCAAGAATAATGGATGCTGTATCAGGGTCCTGCTCCATCAGTTGCGCAGCCTTGTCCAGCCCTTGCTTCACGCTCGTCCCTTCCGGATGACAGGCAGCCAGTGAAAGGAGCATCATATACAATAAAATTCGAAGATTATTCATAACTCTATTTTTGTCTTTGCAAAGGATTGATTGGATTTGCAAATATAAAAAATAATCGGCATTTATGCTTCTATAAGTTACACAAAATATAGTGACGCTATCCTGTTCTTATAGTGACACTATCCTTGCTAAATGGCGTCACTATCCTGACAGGATAGCGTCACTATGTTTTTTTGACAAATATCAAGCCGATGCGGGCTATTAATTAAGAAGATAAGCCGTATCTTTGTAGCAAACAAGAAAATTATATATCATGATTAAAAACATTGTATTTGATTTTGGAGGAGTGATTGTAGATATTGATCGTGACAAAGCGGTTCAGGCATTTATCAAACTGGGACTAGCAGATGCTGATACCCGGCTGGATAAATATCACCAGACCGGCATCTTTCAAGAACTGGAAGAAGGAAAGCTAAGTGCGGATGAGTTTCGGAAACAACTGGGGGATTTATGTGGCCGTCCATTGACGATGGAGGAAACCAAACAGGCATGGCTGGGCTTTTTCAACGAAGTAAATCTAAATAAGCTCGATTATATATTGGAATTGAGAAAGTCCTACCATGTGTATATTTTAAGTAATACCAATCCTTTTGTTATGTCGTGGGCATGCAGCCCCGATTTCTCATCGAAGAAAAAGCCGTTGAATGATTATTGTGACAAACTATATTTGTCTTATCAGGTCGGTCACACGAAACCTGCACCGGAAATTTTCGAATTTATGGTGAATGATTGTAATATCATTCCTTCCGAAACATTATTTGTAGATGACGGCGCTTCAAATATCCATATAGGCAAGGAACTCGGATTTGAAACGTTCCAACCGAAGAATGGTGCGGATTGGCGGGAAGAAATGACTGCTATCTTGGAGAAATGATAATTGAGCAGTTAGTACCATACCGCAAATAAAAAATATGCAACCACAAGTCATACTTATCACCGGAGCATCTTCCGGATTTGGCAAGATTACCGCTCAAATGTTATCGGAACGAGGGCACATCGTTTATGGAACAAGCCGGAAACCTTCCGAAGACATGAATCAAGTAAAGATGCTTGTTGTCGATGTCACCAATTCCTTTTCCGTTTGTCAGGCCGTAGAGCGGATTCTATCGGAACAGGGACGGATTGACGTATTGATTAATAATGCCGGAATAGGTATCGGCGGTGCATTGGAACTTGCCACTGAAGAAGAAGTGAATATACAAATGAATACAAACTTCTTCGGTGTAGTGAATATGTGTAAAGCAGTTTTGCCATCTATGAGAAAGGCGCGAAAGGGCAAGATTATCAATATCAGCTCTATCGGTGGTGTAATGGGAATCCCCTATCAGGGATTTTATTCTGCTTCGAAATTTGCAGTCGAGGGATATAGCGAAGCATTGGCTTTAGAGGTTCATCCGTTCCATATAAAGGTTTGTGTAGTAGAACCGGGAGATTTCAACACCGGATTTACTGATAACCGGAATATCTCCGAACAGACAAGACTGGATGCCGATTACGGAGAAAGTTTTCTGAAATCATTGGGGATTATAGAAAAAGAAGAACGTAATGGATGCCATCCGCGGAAGTTGGGTGCTGCCATCTGTAAGATAGTGGAACGTACCAATCCTCCTTTTCGGACGAAAGTAGGTCCATGGATACAGGTATTGTTTGCGAAGAGCAAAAAATGGTTGCCTGATACAGTGATGCAGTATGCCTTACGGATATTCTACGCAATTAAGTAAACGATACTATATATAAAAGAAACTGTTCCCAAAGTTCCTAAAAGAAAAATCGTCCTTACTACAACCTATCGTAGTAAGGACGATTTTGTAAAATCAAGGCTTTTTTGAACGGCCTCTTTTTTTGATTTGAATATCTTCTATGTGGCCGGATTAACCCTTCGGAACCAATTCCAAAAACATGGTAGTAGTCAGCAACACGGCCAGTCCGACGCAAACGCTTATCAACAGCCAATTGATATATTTTGCTTTCGGCTTGGTGTCGGCATGCAGATTATTCAGGAAATATTCCCTAAAGAAAAGATACAGGCCGGGGATCGTGGCACTTGCCAATAAGAAATCTTCCGGAATCTGAAAGAAATAAGTTTTGGATAATCCGATCAGTGACCAATGGCAAAGGAACAATACCAAAAACATATTGACCTTTTGCGCAAACAGCAATAACAATCCGATGGTAAACACCACTACCGAACAAGGCATGACCGGAGAAGTCATTTCTGGGAATGAAAGTCCGCGTGCCAATGAAACCAAAGGATATATAAAAGGCATTGCTAACAGCACATAAGACAGTAGATCATATTTGTGGGTACGTTCAAAGGTAGTATATCCCGTAATCGCATCCCATATCCAAATGATAGCCATCACACCCCAAAACATAGCCATTACTCCATTATAACTACGCTCTTCACAGTAGATATAATAGTAGACCAGAGAAATCCACGTATACAGACCTATCATATAGAACTTCATCGCCATTTTCACCCACGGACGTGGTCGGTCGATAAGCAATCCGGTCAATGCAATACCAATCAGAATGATAACTATCTGTAACAGCCAGGTAGCTGAATTATAATATGCAATTGTTCTCCAAAAAATCTCCATAAAAGTTCGTTTTAGTGTCTTGTTAATGAAAAGGCTCTATGTGGGAACAGGAACATCGGGAACGTAGCTCCTACCGCCAACATGAAAATCACTGTGCTTGCTATCAGAGTATTAGAGAAGAACATCGACATAAACTTGTCCAGCTTATCCGGATCATTCACATTTTGCAGACACATGATAAGTGAAAATACCATGTTGTATGCAAACTTTCCCGGAATCATAGGAAGTAACGCCGGAATGTACAATACTGTCATCGGGCAATATACCTTTTTCCCTAACCACAAACTACCGAAGCCGATGACTAATCCGGCAAACAACGAACCTGTGGCAATATCCACGCCTAAATAGGTCATCAAACAAAAACGACAGGCGTGTCCCAATGCTGCCAGTATGGCAATCATCTTGAATGCACGCAAAGGAGGATCGGAAATTGCACCAAATCCTATACCTGCTACTGCTGCAAAAAATCCATCCGTAAGAATGTCAAGTGCTATCATATCAAATTAAACTGTTTTTTACCATTAATAATGTGAAGGAAAGTCCGATAGCGATGCTGACAATCAACAAAGAAGCCTCTGTCAGACGGGCAAATCCTGTTAATACATATCCCTCCACTATATCAATCACGCCATTAATCAAGGGAACCCCAGGCACAAGATAAAGCACGCTGGTTGCCATGGCAATCTCCGAAGTTGTATCGAAAATCAGTGCGGTAGAAGCACACAGGGAAGCAACAAAAGCCGAAACAATAAATACAACATAATGATTGATCTTTTTCGCCTGCATTTGTTGTTTCAGGTAGAATCCTGTAATGGTAGCCGAGAACACGATTCCCATCGAAATTAAATCACCGCCGAATAATTTACAGAAAGAGGCATTGGCAAATCCTACTAATAATAATACGAAAAGAGAGTGTATCCGCGGAGCAGAAATGATCTTCTTGTATTTATCTTTCAATTCTTCCAATGACAAATGATTGTCTACTGCTTCCCAGCTCAATGCGCTTAACTCTGAATTATGTTCAAAACTGATCGGGTGTGCAGGAATGTCTATAACCTCGTTACAAGCTTCGTTTGTTTCTTTGTCTATAATGGTCAGAATGATGTTTCTATGAAATACGCTTAATTTGACATCTAGTCCGAAAGCCTCTCCAATACGCTTTGTGTTGCGTACCACCCGCGAGGTGTGTACTCCGGCCCCCATTAAATGGGCTGAATATTCTGCAATAAATTTACCTATGGATAATAAAGATTCGCCTGTCTTCATGAATATGATATTTTTAAATCGGGCGCAAAAGTACAAAAAAAATAGATACCTTTGCCGCGATTAAAAATAAAAAATGCATGAATAACCAATTTACGCATCCTAAAGAGAGAATACGTTTTGCCATATTGACTTTTTTCTTTGCCCAAGGACTTTGTATGGCAAGTTGGGCCAGCCGAATCCCTGATTTCAAAGACGTTTTTGCCGCAAATTATGCTTTCTACTGGGGACTGATTTTATTTATGATCCCTGTCGGAAAATTTGTCGCGATCCCCTTGGCTGGTTATCTTGTTTCGAAGTTAGGAAGCCGGAGCATGGTACAGGTCAGTATCCTGGGATACGCTTCATCTCTGCTTTGCATCGGGCTGGCTCATGAGGTCTATCTTTTAGGCTTTCTGCTCTTCTGCTTCGGGGTGTGCTGGAATTTGTGTGATATATCATTCAATACACAAGGCATTGAGGTGGAACGTATCTATGGTAAAACCATTATGGCCACTTTTCATGGAGGATGGAGTCTGGGGGCATGTGCAGGAGCACTTATCGGCTTCGTAATGATTTTGGCAGGAGTCTCCCCCATCTGGCATTATACACTGATATTTATTATCATCCTTATAATTGCACTTTCCGGGCGGAAATATTTGCAGGAGAGCACACCGCAGGAAGCGGAAGTTTCTGATACAAAGACGCAGGAAAGAAATACAGCCAAAGCTCCCAATGGTTTTCGCCTGTTATTTCAAAAACCGGAAATGTTGCTTTTGCAGTTAGGACTTGTCGGACTGTTTGCGCTGATTGTAGAAAGCGCAATGTTCGACTGGAGTGCCGTTTATTTCGAATCAGTGGTTCACGTACCTAAATCATTGCAAATCGGTTTTCTTGTATTTATGATTATGATGGCAACGGGCCGTTTCCTGACTAACTATGCTTATCAGCTTTGGGGAAAGAAGAAAGTCCTGCAACTGGCGGGCAGCTTTATCTGCATCGGCTTTTTTGTTTCTGCCCTGTTAGGAGGAGTTTTCGAATCTATGGCCATGAAAGTAATCATCAATTCTTTAGGTTTCATGCTGGTCGGCTTGGGAATATCCTGCATTGTGCCTACTTTGTACAGCTTCGTGGGAGCCAAATCAAAAACACCGGTCAGTATTGCACTTACCATTCTGTCAAGTATCAGTTTTATAGGTTCGTTGATTGCTCCCCTGCTTATCGGTGCCATCTCGCAGGCGTTCGATATCCGTATCGCTTATATGATTATCGGCATATTGGGTGGATGCATCGTATTAATTGTCAGTTTCAGTAGTGCTTTCGATATTCAGGAATCCGGCGATAAACCTGAATAGAACAAATAAAAAACGCAGCCTTTCACAGTGTTTAAAATTAAACCTCCTGTGAAAGGCCGCGTCAATCTTTTAATGCCTTAACTAACCTAACTACTTTATCTTAACTATACTAACCTATCTACAAAATACCCGAAAAATCTTTTATACTACTAATAATCCTATCTTTCAATTCGTTATTTTCAACTATTGAAAAGCCACAGTCTACATTTGCCGGAGCCAATAATACAGCTTTAGCTTCTTCTGCATCTGCCATCTCTTCCGGGTGCTCTCTGAAATAAGTTTCCCATTGGGAAGCTGATTGCGGAGTTACCCCCAGCACATAGTTGATAAAATCATCATCCGTCAAAAAATCCATTACCTTTGAGCACATATCGCATCCTTTTTAAGCGTTTACATAAGTAGGACGGCGTTATCCTGTCTATGTACTCAACCCATTTACCTTTTTACTAAAATTAACTTGCCAGACTACGCAACTTTGTCAATCCGCGATGCATCAAGTTGCGTACAGACTGATAATTCATATTCATAATCTCGCAGATATCTTCGTATTTCTTTTCTTCTATATAATATAATGTAAGCGCTTCACGTTGGCGGGGAGATAATTGATCCAGCAGACGTCTAACCAATGAAAATTCATTCTTGCGTTGCTCTTCTTCCATATAATCATCTTCTACATCTGTAGGAGTGGATATGCTAACTTCTTCTACTGCCGTATCAGTCATATACATACGTCTGCGAAGTTCATCACACAACTTATTCTTTAAGGAGATGAATAAATAAGATCTCAAATTATCGATTGTTCCTAATTCATCTTTCTTTGTATAGAGTTTCACGAAGATGTCATGAATACAATCTTTCAGTAACTCTTTATCAATGGTCAACTTCAATCCGTAATTAAAAAGGACGTTGATGTGCAAGTTATACAGCTGTGAAAAAGCTGCCATGTTTCCCGCTTGAAAAGAAGCGAGCAAAGTGTCGGTTGAATGATTAGTCTGTTCCATCATAGCATTAATTCGATTGATTTGATGTTGCAAAACTAAGCAGTATCGACCGCAACGTTAGGTAAAATCTGGTTTGTGGATTGAAAAAACAAGTATCATGTTTTATAACACTCTTTTACTAGAAATTACCAATAAAAAGCAAAAATCCCGCTGAATGGTCTTCAACGGGATTCTTTGCTTTATAACTTATGGAACCAATAAATGCCTTCTTTCTTATCTGGCATCTTTAGATTGTATAAGCCATTTATTTTCAGTGATTTATTTATCGTTTCAATCTTTCCGGAAGCAGGATGAATGTACTTTAATACATACTTTCCGGACGATAATTGAACAGGAATTTCTGTTCCAGACTTGGAATAAATGATACTTCCAATATCAGATTTTACCATTTTCTTGTACTCATCCGTATTTGTTTCTTCCACTTCCATGGCTGCTGCATCCTTCAGGAACGCTTTATCTGTGCACGGAATTACAGGACATGAACCTCCTGCCATGAATACAGCCCATCCCATAGCCGGATAATTCTGTGCGTAGAATGTCACTGCCTTTTGAGGAAATTTCTGACGATACTCATTGACAGCTTTATATGCTTCTGTGAAAGTCACCTTTCCCACTTTCATCTTACGCATGTGCTGACGTGGCGCCATATTCTTTCCACCTTCCGGCGCAAAGATTCCATCCGTTTTATAATGCCAGTATCGGATATCAATAATATCTACTACGGCAGCACGTTTAGGATCTGCAAGGATTGCATCCTGTACGTCTTTCGTTGTACTCAATGCCACTTTTGCTTTCTTTCCGGTTTCAGTTTCCCATTCGGCTATCACGTCCAACCAAAATTGTACGAAGTGCAACGGGCCTGTAAATTCGGCGCTTGTCAACTGAATAACATTCGAATTGTCCGCGAAGTTATTCAGGCATTGGCGGATATATTGTCTGTGCAATTCACGACGGACAGGATGACTGATATCATAGAACATATCCGCTACAAAGATTCGTTTGTCTCCGGCAAATGGAGCAGGTTCAGGAAATCCGGTCTGATTGATGTTATTGCTGCTTCTCCATGGAGAATCTACCCAATGCGCACCGGCTTCCAATATATTGTGCTGGAAATAGTTTTCATGGAACAACAGCAGTCCGTCCTTATTTCCTTTTTCTGCAAATTCTTTTAAGCGGCTCCAGTACCATGCATTAGGGCGTTTCAAATCATATTTGCTCAATCCTTCCCATGCTGTTCCCTGACCGCTACGACCGAATGGCTGTTCATAGAAAGGTCCCCATACATCGCCATCCCGACGGCGAACCCGTTCGTGGTCATCCCGGCGACGATCATACCAAAGACCGTAATTCTGATCGAAAACAAGAATGTTTTTCTGTTTCATAAAGTCGACTACAGAATCAATGCGGTCGGTTAATCCCAATCCTTCGCGTCCCGGCACAAAGCGGGTGATGGCCGGACTTGCCTTTTTCAGATAATTGGTTTTGAGCTTTCCGTTCCACCAAGGGGTGGTATGACTACCTCCAACCAATAGAGCTCCGTCCATCTGAATACGTCCATTGGTTACAGTTACTTCCGGTTGGGTTAATAATTTAGCAGCAGAAAAAGAAGAAGAATTTGAAAGTGCAGCGCTCTTTTTCTCTTTAATATCATCAATTGATTTTACTCCGGTTGATGCCACCGAAGGAGCAAACTTATTATCACCTATCCAATGTTCCAACGTCAACCGTGAATTATATGCTTCTTTAGCGAGTTCCATAGCTACTTCCACTGTAGGACTACTGGTTGCACTTGTATTTCTGGGCAGAATACGTGCACGTTCTGCACATTCTTTGTTTAACCGTTCTTCCAATTGAGCATAAAAAATACTGCGAGGTTGTACATGATTGTTGGATTGTGCCCATTCACCGTCACCGGAGAATTGTGCCCAACAACCGTATGCACGGTTCATCGCATCTTTTGCCGGGGCATAACATTCGATTTCCGCTGCGGTACATTGCCAAAACAAGCTGTTTGCCGTATTCCAACCGGCTCCGTTTTTATCTTGTCCCAAATTCTTGAAAGTCAGGTTATGACCGTCGATATTTACTACGTCAAACAACAGTCCGCACGCCCAGGCATCAATAGAACCACTGAATCCCAAAGATTCATACGAATCACATTGTACAAAAGCGTTGGGACCGGCTGCACAATATCCGGCAGCAAAGTCATGAATACCCTGTTCCGAATAGCAGCGTTGAAATAAAGTTTGTTGTCCCAGCGTATGGAAAGTGCAACGACGCATCCCTCCGATTTCTGAAACGGGTTCTTTCGAGATACAGTCTTCAACGGTAATTTTGGAACCTGTACGCTGAACAATTACAGCACTTCCTGCAAAATGCTTGAAATTAACCAGTCTCACCCAACAGTTTTCCGCATCTTCAATGGAGATACCTGTCCAGCAATGATCCTCGTCTTTAGGATAACGTTTGTCGTAATCAGAAATCAGTGTCATATTTTCTACGCCACAATCGTGAATACGTCCGTTCCATTGATAAGTCAACAGGGAAGAAGTTCCATAGTTAGCATCCAAAGCTACGGTTAGCGGAGTATCCAGTGTTATCTGGTTGCCGTTTACTTCGCAGACTGTTCTGTCCCAAGTCAGATCCATGTCACCTTCTTTCCATCCCAAAGCACTGATACCTCCTCCAAAAATATCACAACCCAAAGAGGCAATCCATTCTTTGCCGGAAGGACGGGTAACCATGACACGGTCTCCTTTTTTCAGAGAAACACCCGAAGCGACTTCCAATGTTCTCGCGTTTACCGGAACATAGTGGGAAAGCACCTTCAATGTGTCTTGTACATTCAGGTCATCCATTCCTTCCATGTAGATAAGCGCACCTCTGTCCACGCCCTTTTTCAGCAGTATTGTTTTTTCTTTATCCGTACCTCGCAATACAATTCCGGATGCGGAGATACGAATACTGCCGGACAGGGAAAATTCTCCCTGATCGAGTAATACGGCTCCCCGAAAACCTGAAGCGTCAGGAGTCAGCGAAGCTACATAATCAATGGCACGTTGAATACGCGCAGTATTATCTCCGGCTTTCCAGGGTACAAACACCACATTGCGGACAGAAGGAATATCCTGTTCGGAGGATTTATATCCGCATGTAGAGAAATCGAGAATCCGGTTTTCCCGATCATCATTCAGGTAAGTGATCTGGTCATTCTTAACCTGTAAAGCAAAGGTTTGCGCATAACTTTGCACAAACCCAATGCTCAATAATCCTAAAAGGATCGTTCTTACTTGTATATTCATTACAATAAACTTTAATCTCTTTTCATCCGGTTACAACAGACTTTTCCGTTTAGACAATGTATCGTAATTGTTCTTCAAGTCTGTCCAGTCTACCTTCTTCTTGGTGTCTATGCCATTGATGTATTTTTCAATATTAGTATATCCGTCACCGTTGCAGTCCATGTTTGCGTCAGCCGGGTCGTTCGGATTCAATCCGTTGGCCGTTTCCCAGGCATCCGGCATACCGTCGCCGTCCGAGTCTACTACCGCTTCACCTTTATATTCGGGCAGTCCGCCTACCTGACGAATATCTGTGATGATACCTTGCTTGTAAGAATCAGCCGGTAACCGTCTCTTCACGTAAGGAGAGACAAACTCCGGTGCATCTTTCGCATAAATGGCCTTTCCTGTTTGTACGGTCTTAATGACACGTGCATCTACTGCGTCGCGTTTCGGAAAATTAGCTCCTACATTATCTAATACAAAGGTATAAGCTTTTTTGGTATCCATTACAGTTACCGGTGGCATTTTGAAAGCCTCGTCCGATTTAATTAGCGGCAGAAACTTTGCGGCGTCCACGTCTTCATTAAGCTGTACGCCTCCGTCCCAGTTATCTTTTGTAACTTTGGCATTGCCATGGATAATATTTCCATTTACGTATGCTTTTCCGAATGAAAGCGGTCTATTTTTGTCACGTCCTGCTTCCGGTTTGAGAATACGATAAGAAATCGGTTTACCTATCGGAGTGATCGGACCGGGTTTGAAGTAGTTGTTTATCATATTGTAGAAACTGTTGTGATCGCCTCCGTCTACGGAACGGTTCCACCAGTTGAAAACAACATTATTGACGAAGTTAAAATCGCCGTCCATACCTACCGAACTATTCCGGCTGATGTTGGAAGCAAAGAGATTACGGCAGAACATACTGTTATGCCCACCGATGGTTGCACCGAAAGCATGATTGTAGGTATCCAATGCTTCAGAGAAAATAGAATTCTGGATGGTAATGTTTACCGTCGGAAGTTTCAGCCCGTGTCCGTCTGCCCCTCTGTTGTATACATGACGGTAGATAGACATATTTTCATCCAATCCCCAACTGGCGGAGCAATGGTCTACCATAATATTTCCAACCGCATTCCCTCCTACTGCATCATCACGGAAAGCTACGTCCTGCGCACCGCGGCGGAAGCGCATGTGACGAATCACGACATCGTGTGTATCGATCAGGAAAGATTGTCCGGTGACGCAGATACCATCTCCGGGAGCTGTTTGTCCGGCAATCGTTACATAAGGGGCACGTACGCTAATCGGGCTTTTCAAACGAATCACTCCCGCTACATTGAATACAATAATACGTGCACCTCCCGTTTCGCAGGCTTCGCGTAATGTTCCGGGCCCGGAATCTTCCAGCGAAGTGACCACGATCACTTTACCTCCACGACCACCTGGAGTATACATGCCTCCGCCTTCCGCGCCGGGGAAAGCCGGGATATTACTTTTTATCAAATCTTCGGGTTTGGAGGCCCAAGGCTTATAGGGACGACCTTTCTTTGCTTCTTCTAACACTGTCGGCAAAGCTTTTTCCCATGCCGCATCCGATTTCCGTTCAAACTCCGCTTCTTGTTTTGCTCCTCTTGCTTTTACCGAGTCCGGAATTACAGGATACTGGGCTGCCACAGGTAGTACACAGGCAACCAGCATCCACGCTGATAATACTTTCTTAATGTTGTTCATTCTTTCGAATCTTAATTAGGTTTCTAAAAGGACGATTAAGAAAGCATTTTGTAATCGGTTATCTCTCTCCTTTCCGCCATTCATTCATATATTCGCGAGGGGACTGATTATATTTTTTCCGGAAACACTTACTATAATATCCCGAATCCTTGAATCCGACAGCAAAAGCAATTTCGGAAACACTTAAATCCGTATTTTTAATCAGCTCGATAGATTTATTCAAACGAATCTCTTTTACCAGATCGACGGGCGCCAGGCCGGTAAGACTCTTCAGTTTCTTGAAGAATGCCGAACGGCTCAATCCGATACCGGATGCTATGGTGTCAATGTTAAAGTCACTGTCGTCCATATTTTCTTCAATGACCTGATGTATCTTTTCGAGGAACTGTACGTCTTTCTTTACCAAAAATTGTTCGTAGCTGTCTTCTTCGGTCGTCGTCTGGTTTTCCATTTGCTGACGGATTCGTTCACGGAACAGTTTCCGTTCGGCAAGCAACTGGTCGATACGTGCCAACAGATATTCCTTACTGAAAGGTTTGGTGATGTAGGCGTTCGCCCCTAAAGTGATCGCTTTGGTCTTGGCGCCTTCATCATTCTTCGCAGTCAGGATAATGACAGGGATATGGCTGATTTGGAAATCTTTGCGGATGGATTGCAACATTTCAAGCCCATCCATTTCGGGCATCATCTGATCGGTCACCACAATATCCGGATGATACAGATGTATTTTCTTCAAACCTTCCACTCCGTTATTGGCAATATGGATATTAAACTTGTCTTCCAACTGAAGCTTTATCAACTGGCAAAGGTCTTTGTTATCTTCCACCAACAGAAGGGTCGGTAATAAAGCGTCGATTTCCGGTTCTTCTTCCTCCGTACCGTCTTCGGATATGGCATTTGCAACAGGATCTTGTTCTACCGCAATAGGGGCTGTCTCCGTATCTCCCACATAGAAATCTACTTCCGACGGGCGGTAATGCTCCTTATCCATCAGGAGTTCCACAATAAACACCGCTCCTTGTCCTTCGGGACTTTCGGCACGAATCTGTCCGTGATGCAGATTGACAATCTCTTTTGAAAGTGCCAATCCGATACCCGTGCCCTGATAATAGGAGTTTTTCGCGTTCTCTCCTTGCGAGAAGCGTTCGAAAATCTCGGTCAGTTTATTTTGTGGAATACCTACTCCGTTATCTTCCACCCGTACATAACAACGTTTACCGTCGTCCGTCAATCCGGTAGTTATATAAATACTTCCTCCGGAATGAGTGAATTTGAATGCGTTGGATATGATGTTGCGGATAACAATGCTCATTTTTTCCTTGTCCGCCCATACCATAATCGGTTCATCCGGCAACTGGAAAGTAAAACTGATCTCGTTTTCTTCGGAAAGTACCCGGAATTCTTTCTGGAAAGAAGCTATCATCTCATTAAAATCAATTAATGACACATGCAAACGCATCTTGCCGTTCTGAATCTTCCGGAAATCAAGGATCTGATTCACTAATTGCAGCATTTGATTGGTGTTCTTCTCCATCAGATCCACATATTGCAATCCTTTCGGAGAGAGCTTTTCGCGTTCTCTTAGTTCCTGTATCGGACCTTTTATCAATGTCAAAGGAGTGCGCAATTCATGGGAGATATTGGTAAAGAACTTGATTTTCATCTCCGATACCTTCTGCTCGATATAAATATCATTCTTCATTTTAAGCATGAAGAAAGCCAGGCGCAGGCTGAAATAGAGAGCTGCCAAACCTAGAATTACATATATAAGGGTTGCCCACCAGCTCAACCACCACGGTGGAAGGATAGTGATGGCCAGTGTACAGTTGGAAACCAGCTCCGGATTGGCTTCATCTACGGTTTCTACACGGAATGTATAGTCTCCGGGAGGTACGTTGGTGTAAGAAGCGATACGGTTCTTTCCGTTATAATGCCATTCTTTTTCATATCCTTCGAGTATATATCGGTAAGATACCCGGTTCTGATTATAGAAATTCAATGCGGCAAATTCAATCGTGAACATGGATTGATTGTAGTTCAGTTCGATTGCTTTGGCGTATGTGATGGATTCTTTCAGGATCGGACATTCGCGGAAACTACGCAGATCGCGGTTGGAAACTTTAAAGTCAACAATACGTGTATCGTAGTTCGTATGCAATGTTTCCAGTTTGTCGGGAGAGAATGTCAGGATTCCCTGCCGGGTACCAATCCACAAATCTCCATTCAAGGTACGGAGGGCACTACCCTCTTCCAGTTCTACGTTCAGGAAACCGTCGTATTTGTCGTAGTTACGAAACTGTTCGGTAGCTTTATTGAAGCAAGACAAGCCAATTTCTGTTGTAAACCACAAGTTACCGTTTTTATCTTCTACGATGGACTTGACTACATCGTTATTCATTCCTTCGCGCATGCCGTATGATTTGAAAATCGGTTCACGCTTTTCTTTATCATAGCGGACTAATCTATTCAAACCGCCTCCGAATACACTTACCCAGATTTGCGAATCAGTATCTTTGTAGAGTACATAAATATCATTATCCGCTACGTTTGAATTTTCGCTGACCTGGCGGTACGTTTCAAACTGGATCTGTTCGGGGGCAGTGAAATGTCCGTCGAAAGACATCAGGCCATCCATTGTTCCTACCCAAATACGTCCGTCTTCATCTTCCGTCATGGTACGCACCTCCATATAAAGACCGTATGCAGGATATTGTTTCAAGCCATTGTATTTATGGATAAAGGTAATTGCTCCGTTCTCTTCGGAAATTAGATTCAGACCTCCTCCTAGTAATCCTACCCAAATGCGCCCCTGGCTGTCCTGATAGGTAAAGTACACATCGTTGTTACTGATAGAATTCGGATTCTTGGGGTCATTGATATAACGGGTAAAACGCAAACCGTGCGGTGAATTCATGTCCGGTTCGGCTTTGACAAGCCCGTTTCCTTTGGTGGAAAACCAAAGATTACCGTCTTTGTCTTCCATAATATGATATACGGCTCCCAATAGATAGTTCTTATCCGAGAAGATTTGTTTCACTTGTCCGTTACGATCCAGGCGATACAGGGCTTGCCAGCGGGTTCCTACCCAAATGTCTCCATTTTGCGCCTGGAAGAGAGCACGTATTCCCTGGTTCCAGGAAGTCGATCTTTCGGGCACTACCGGAGATGGAGAAACTTCTGTCAGCAGTTGGAATTGCTTCTTGGGGAAATTAAGCTTGTATACTCCGCTGCTTGTAGATGCCAGCCAAAGGATGCCATCTTTATCCAGCAGAAGATGGAAGAAAAGCTGATTGGGAAGATCGTCGGAGAAAGGCTTCAATTGGTTGATACGGGTCATTTCCAGTTTCTCCCTGTCGAATAGAAGAATTTCCCCTCCCGGAGTCATAAAGAACATGCCCTGTTCGCCGGCATCCTGCATTTCAAAATTGCCGATTGCGTTCTGATTGGGGAATGTAAAACGGTGGTGGCTCCTGTTCAGGGGATCATAATAGGTCAATGCCTGGTTACCCTCCTGAAACCATACCTTATCATATTTATCATAGAATATAACTCCATTGTCTTTTTCGGGGATGGTAAAGGGGAGCTTGGTTAACTGCTTGTAGCCGATATTGTACTCGTATGCTCCTTCGTTGGTGGTAATGTACATCAGACCGGATTCCGTTACCAGCAAATTAGAAATCGGCTGTTTGATTTCCGGTATCTCGTAACGGTTGACAACTCCGTTTTGCGGATCAATGCTATAAATGTGGCCTTTCTTGTCTCCCAACCATAAAAATTTAGAATTATAAGAGGCACAAGTAAACTGATCCGGGTTGGCAGATACTTTTTTCTGTATAAAGTCGGCAGGTTTGTCTTTCAGCGCTTCCCCTTTCCGTAGGGACAGAATCTGATAATCCATACCGATCCAATTGATAAATTCGGCTGTTTCGCAGAATATGTTGTGTTTCAGACGCATGTCGTACACGTTCACGTTAGGACGCGAATCATGCAATTGTTTCATCGTTATTTTACCTTCCTTGTCGGTGTACGCACGCAAAAGACTTTTATCTTTTGTCAGTAACAGTACGTCGCCGTCCTCGGTCGTCTGAATCTTGATAATCTGAATATTCTCGGAATATTCTTTCACATCATCGTAGACGGCATGAAAGCTCTCATGCCGTTTATCGAACAGATAGAGTTTACGGTCGATAGTCTTAATCCACAGAAAACCATTCTTATCTTCTACGATACGCTGAATCTTACGCGGCGGAATATCTGTGGAATAAAAACCGTCATGATTATCGTAGGAACGGAATTTACTTCCGTCAAAGCTGCATAGTCCATACCAGGTACCGAACCAGATAAATCCGTCTTGTCCTTTTAATGTACAGTTTACGATATTATTAGGCAAACCACGTTCAGCCGTGTAGTGTTCTACAATCATATTTGGATAGGCAAAAGCATACATGCCTATCATGGATAGTAATAGTATTAGAATATTCCGTTTTCTCATTGATGGCTATAATTGGAATTAAATGTACTCAAAGATAGTCTTTTTTTTTGAATAGTGCTTTAGTAACATATAAAAAACAAGTTGGCAGATCACCCTGCTAATCACTTATCACTAACCTGCTAATCACTTTTATCGTACTATTTTTCAGTTCCAAATTCAGTCTGTTGACGTTCTACTTCATCTAACACCCGTTGGCGTTCTTCCTCTGTCAGTTGCACTTTTCCTTCAGATGATTCTTTGCCCGGGTTTACATTGAGAGTGGACGGTGTTGTCCTTTGTATTTCATAAGCCTGTTCCTCATAACAGAAAGGAAGTTCTGCAGGAACGCTTTCCAGTTCGATTTCAGTAGCTGTCGGAGCTTGAGTGCCCTCAAACTGTACGCGGGCTTTCACCTTTATTTTTCCGGCTTTCCGGGTAGAACGAATCAACACCGGAGCAGAGCCGAACTCCACCGCACGGGGATTGGCGCCAATAGTAGCATCTCCGATGATTTCTCCTTCACCTTCTACCGTGAAAACGATATTCTCTTTTGCCAGACGGCGCACATTTCCACTATCATCGGTTACTTCAGCAACTACGACGATAAAGTCGGAGCCGTCAGCTACCAGGTTCACTTTTTGAGTATCTACATAAAGACGTAGTTTGGTGGAACGTCGGGAAGGCATTTTCTTTTGAGTGCATACCACTTTTCCGTTGATGATTCCTTCGGCAACCATGTTCACTTTTTGCCAGTTCTTTTGAGTATAGCTATATCCGCGTGCTTCCCAAAAGTCCCAGACATTCTCGAATATAACGGGAGCATTCGGCATGTGCCCTTTGGCATGAACCACTGGTTTCGTCCAGGTTTTCGTTCCATCATAAATAGAAAGACGGACCGAATCACAGTTTGTGAATACAACTACATTCTTATCGGAGAACTGTGACATTTCATGAGCAATGAATATCATCGGGCCACATTCTGCCAATGAGTGTTGGAGACTAGCCGGCGACTGGCTGCGAAATACTTCATACGCATATTTCTTCTGACGGAAAGCATCATAAATGCCGCCCCAATAAGGGTCCGGATGATAGCCACGCTGATGGTCGAACGGATGCCATTGGGCACCACCGATAAACAAACCGGTCGTGCGGTACATCTCGTCATAGCTCTTTGCCAAGGACATAGCCTGTACCAGTAACGGGCGTTCTCCCCAACTGCGGCTGGCACGGTTATTATTGTTGTGAGCATACCAGTCGTCTACATTCTCCCCGAATTCACGGGTAAAGATACATTGCTTTGGCTTGTCTTCTTTTTCATCATCACCCGGCCAGCCATAAACAACGTCATAATGCTCTTTCACTCCGGCCGAATGGACATCGGCAGCAGCTACCGGACGTCCCGGATAGGGATATTCTTCTTTGGTAATCTCAAGAGCCTTCAAGGCAAAATCGAGCGGATAGCGGGTTTCATTCAAGATGGGTTCCCACATCAGTACGGAAGGGTGATTACGGTCACGACGAATCATTTCGCGGGTATTCTGATGAACCAACTCCCCGAATTTCGGATCTTTGTTCCAGTACTGCCATCCCGGAGTAGCGACAATCACGAACAGGCCGAGCTCGTCACAGGCATCCATAAAGGCAGGATCTTGCGGATAGTGGG
This sequence comes from Bacteroides sp. AM37-9, assembly GCF_003603455.1. Lineage (NCBI taxonomy): Bacteria > Pseudomonadati > Bacteroidota > Bacteroidia > Bacteroidales > Bacteroidaceae > Bacteroides > Bacteroides sp. AM37-9. Next base: position 86,084 of record NZ_QTNF01000015.1, read on the forward strand.
CTACACGAATAATGGTGCATCCGGCATCACGCAGACGTTTGGCGTCACGCCATTGCTGTGAGTTCGGCAAAGCATTGCCTACGTATGCAAAATCCTGATGGCGATTGGCTCCTACCAGTTGCCCGAAAGGTTTGCCATTCAGCCAGAATCCGTCTTTACCACGGAATTCTGCCAGACGAATACCGACACGGGTAATGCCTCCGTCAATGGATTTATTTCCTTTTTTAATACGTGATTGTACCCTATATAAATAAGGTGTATCCGGTGACCAAAGAGTAGGATTCTTTACTTCCATCTGTTGACGGATGGATTTCTTCTCTCCCGGCTTTAAAGAAAGTTTTCCTGAACTGCGTTTGATTACTTTTCCATCCGCATCTGTCAAAGTCGTTTCTACAGTGACTGACTCGGAACGGGCGTCGTCATTCTGAACTTCGGTGTTTACATATACCTGCGCACTCTTTTCACTGATCTTATCAAAATGAACGAATACACCTCCACCGCCAACGATTTGTGAATCAATAGCGTCAGTAATAGCTACCGGAGATTTGGCAATCATCCATACATCACGGTAAATGCCCCCATGATAAGCAAAGTCTAATGTATATTGACGTTTTCCGGGAGGATAGGATTTGTCATCACTGTTGTCCGTGAAAACAGCGAGCAGACAGGAGTCTCCGGCTTGTACGCCATTGGCGGTCAAGTCTAAAGTAAAAGGCAGATAACCTCCCAGATGTTCCTGAATGCGTTTACCATTCAGATAAAGAATCTGTTTGCCCATAGCTGCTTCAAAATGAAGCACTACCCGTTGCCCTTTTGTTTCAGCGGGGAGGACAAAGTGTTTACGGTACCAGGCCGGTCCCTGATAATTGCGGCATCCGCTTCCTTCGGCCGGCATCAACTCTACGGTATGAGGGGTGGAAACGACATTCCAGGAGCGGTCATCAAAGTTTACCGCTTCTGCTCCCCGGACATCGCCTCTGAAAAAGCGCCATCCCGGATTGAAATTATAGACTTGTCGCCCGCTACCGGGAAGCTGGATGAATCCGGCAACCGATGTCTCGGGACGGTAAGTTTCTGTAGCCTGCCCTTTTTCTATCAAGGAAAATAGCAACAGAAAAGCTGATAAGATGATAAATGGTCTTTTATTCATAATTCTTTATTTATATATTTCATTCGTTAAATGGGAATTTATCGGTTAAAATGGGAATTTTGCAGTTAAATGAGAATTTATCGGTTAGGCTGAAAGCCTTACAATTATATATTTATTGGGATGCCCTGAAAGGGCTTAATTATATAGCGTAGGGCAACGCCCTACGAAAAAAACACACCAGCCACAAGCCCTGAAAGGGCGGAACTATATACAATTATGCCCTTTCAGGGCGCAAATTCAGATTGTCGCTTTTACGTAGGGCGTTGCCCTACGCTATATAATTAAACCCTTTCAGGGCACTCCGCAAAATTATCATTTTTCCTTTTCAATCATTATAACAATATCCTTTTTTCTACTTTCCGGTAAAACTTTCAAATCCGTCACTTTTCCGTTTTTGAGAGTGGCTTCTACTGTTGTTTCGCCCGGAGCATGAAGTTTGAAATGTACGTTCCATTCTTTCGGCCATGCCGGGAAAAGGAGTATTTGTTCTCCATTGGTTTGCAATAGCATTTCCTGAAGTCCTATCATGCCGCTACCTCCCCAGTTGTGATCGGGTGTCCAATCATATCCCGGTCCCCAAAATGCGGGGAAACGATGCGGTCCATTCGATAATTTGGCTAAAGATAGTTTCTTTGCTTCTTCGGTCAGGCCTAAACAGGCAGCCCATATATTATCTTGTTTCCATCCGGTATGCGAACGGAACTTGATGGCATCCGGGTCATAAAAGTAGGTATTACGGGCTATATCCAGATCCTCCTTTCCTACTCCATAAATACGCCATGGAAACACTGGATAAAGTTGTGGCGTTTCAACATTATTAATTCGTTCCCAACTTACGGCGGGCGAAATTGTTTGCTTCAAGACCGGAGCAATAGTCGGATTCAACGTATCTTTTATTTCTATGTATCGCAATGGAATCGGAGGTATTGCTTTTAGCATCTCCTCTTTTTCTCCGTATGTTTCTAATATCACTTTCAGGGCGGCGATGGTGCTGCTTGCGTTATTGGTCATTTTATATGTCTCACAAGCAGAACCCGGGAAAAGAATCAGATGTCCGTTGCCATCCAACGCTTTCCGTCCCCGGCGGGAAGCTAGTTGCCGGTAATGTTCGTCGAAGAATGTCAGCGAACTTTCGATCAGAGGTAAATAAGGGGTAATATCAGCATTTGCATAGTTCTTTGTTTCCAATATCATTTGGCAGAATTCAAGAACCGTATCCCATTCATATTCCAGCCAGGCATTATATTCCAATCCTTTGTCGAACCAGTCCGGTCGTTTGAAACCATATTCTGCGGGGTTCGGCAAACCGAAATTTTCGATCTGCTCGCTAAAGCAGGCTCCATCATGTTGCCAATATATACGGCTTCGCAGTTCTGCATTTTTCAACATGCGGTTATAAAAATCAAACTGGGAAGGCATCATATCAAAGTCTCCGCTTTTCAGCATCGGCCAGTATACTAAACGTTGATTCTGTGCAGTCATCGTACCACCTCCCCATTTCCGGTAGTCGGGAGTAAAAGATTGTTTTTCATCGACATGGCAAGGATCAAAGGTAAATAGTCCGCCATTAAATTTAGTCGGTACGCTGCCATAAGCATTGCATCCCAGCATATAGCGGAAAAGGGTGTAGTTTCTGGTTATTTCTTTTGCTTCCCCTTCTGCTTCGATAAAACTGCGTTGCCAAAAGGAATTCCACCACGAACGGGTCTGTTTTTTATCCTGTATGATAGTTTTCAATGAAACTTTACCTTTGGGGGCTATTCTTTGTAAAGCAGTTTGTAGTCCCTGCTCCCATTCTTCTATTGTTTCTGTCTGGTCTGTATGTAACACAATACAGATATGTTCTTTCCGGGCTGCTTTGGAAGAACGGAATTTCCAAGCACGATAGTCTGTTCCGGCATATACATCATCCGCAGTGCCTGCAAATTCTAAGTTTTCACCCAAAAGAGTTCCTCCAAAAGTCAAGTTTTTCAAAGGATTCATCATTTGAGATTTTACTTCGTTCATTCCTTGTTGAGCTACAACTACATCAAAAACGGTCTGTTCGGGATTGCGATGATAAAACAGAAGTTGGTTCCTCTTTATTGAAGTCCTATTTATTTCAGCCTTTCCTGTTGAATCAGTAATTTTGTCTAAAGAAATAAAGTCGGCCTCCGTCACAGTACCTTTCGGGGGAGCCCATTTGTAGGAACACTGTTGCCCCTCTCCTTTTCTGACAGGTCGTTCCTGATAGCGCCAATTTTCATAAAAGACTTCAGTCTGCAACGGTTGTTCATTTGTTACCTCTACATGTATAATCGGATGAAAAACATCTACCCAAAATTGTATCTGTGTGTTTCCTGCCGCGATTTCTACATATCCGTCTTTCAGCTTCAACTCCTGACGAAAATCTTTAGCGTCTTTGAAAGGATTGGGCGACAGGCGGAGACGTACACGCCCTTGTTTTAACTGGCAGTTGTTTTCGTCGAATGTGCCGCTACGGCTCACATAGAACATAACATCACCGTCTTCTACCCATATATTCATCCCGATATCTCCACCGCCACAGGGCATAGATTCAGAAGAATTACGACTTGGAGTATTCCAAATGACATTGGCATGCTGACTCCAAAGAGCCGACACGCCAACAAACAGTATGGTTATAATCAGATAAAATCTCTTCATATATTTTTCATATTTTACCTTGTCTATTTGCGATTACCAATCATCCGAACGAAAAGACCCTAAAGGCAATCCGTCGCAATATACATCTCCTTCCACATAGTTTTCAAAACAATATCGAACAGCTACCGGGTGCGGCACTTTATCGCTTTTCACTAGCATCTTACTACGTTCTATCCATGCTTTGGCCGGGTAAAAAACTTTATCTTCGCCGGCTACCTGAAAGTTTTTCGATTCGAAACAGTTCTTGCCGCTGATCCACATATTGGCACGTTCGAAGCTGACAACTACGGTATCGTTCTTTATTTCAATGCTTTTATAATAAGGACTTTCGCCATTCACGCCTTCCACTCCATACGTTTTAGTTAAAGCCAGAAGTGCCAGACGTTCACCTGCAACCTGTTTCTTTGCGGGATGAATACCTTTTTCCATTCCTGCATCCAGTAATACAGCCATACCGCTGTTAGCTACACGATGTTCTACTTTTGCTTGTGCCTCCCGGAGATATGCCGAATTTATCACTTCCTTTCCTTTTTCGGTAATAATCCCGTAATCATACGGAGCTATCTGGCAATAATAGAAAGGAAAATCTCCCTGTTTCCATTCGGCACGCCAACCGTTAATCAATCGGGTAAACATATCAGCATACGTATGGGCACGATTCCAGTTATCTTCACCCTGATACCAAATCACTCCTTTCATGGTCATACCGATTAATGGATGCAACATACCATTATAAAGCACGGTCGGAGTACGGTTTTTAGATTTTATGTCGGTTTCCGTTTGAGGTATCTTCGCTTCCGGAAAGGCTTTCAGCCAGTCTGCCGTCATCCATGCTTCACAGGCGGAACCACCCCAGGCTGCTACAACTAATCCGACCGGAACATCTAATATTTCATTTACCAGTCTCCCGAAATAATAGGCTGTTGCACTGAAATCACGGACACTAACCGGATTGGCTTCTTTCCAGGAACCGATAACGTCATTCTGCGGAGTGAATGTAGAAGTACGTTTCACCGTAAACAGACGGATTTGTGGATTCTTGCTGTGAAGAATGTCCATATTGGCATTTTCTACCGGTTGGTTTTTGAATCCTTTCATCGGCATTTCCATATTACTTTGTCCGGAACAAAGCCAAAGTTCGCCTATCAGAATATTATTCAGTGTCTTTTTGCTTCCATCATCAAAGGTCACAGTATAAGGGCCTCCCGCTTCGGGAGTAGCTACTGTCAGTTTCCATGCCCCATTTTTATCTGCTGTTGCTGCATATTGTTTTCCATTCCAACTAGTGGTCACTGTTACTTTTTTATGAGGAGTCGCCGTCCCCCAAAGGTTTGCATTGGTCTGTTGCTGCATCACCATGCCATCAGAAAAAATAGCCGGTAGCTTTACTTCTGCGTGTGTTGACAGGCAGGCAGCAAGCAGAAAACCTGCCAACATTGTACCTGTTTTAATAATTGAACTTTTCATACTTTAGCTATATTATAATGAATTGGGCACGGATTACATGGATTGCGCTGTTACTTTATGTAATACGATTCTCATAAACCGTGTAATCCGCGTAATCCGTGCCTTAAAAATCTATTTTATTCTGTGGTAGAAAAACTCAAAGGTCCGAGTAATCCTGCCGGAAGCAGCGTTTTCTCTGCCCTGCGATATTTTGCATTAGTCCAAATGCCATCAAACGGCGCTTTTCCTTCATCAGCTCCTGCCAGTGCATTCGCCCATGTATTTGTAACCTCTATTTCAAGCTCATTAATTCCTTTTTTCAAGGCACCTGTAATATCTGCACGATAAGGAGCTGTCCAGATTGTGCCACAATCTACGCCATTCACACGAACAGTTGCCAAATTATAAACTGTTCCCAGATTCAGATAAATCTGTTGGTCTTTATTCGGTTTATTTTTCCAGCGAAAAGTGGTTTTATAGGTCGCTGTCCCCGAATAATAACGTATCTGTTCATCCGATTCTTGGCTCCAGTCGAAGAGTTTTTTTCGTGTGAGCGTTTTTTTGTTAGCTGCAAAAGTTATAGTATATTCCTTTGCCTCCAAAGCTATGTTTAAAGGGGCTTTGGCGGTGTCTTTTTTCTCCTTTTGCAGTTGGAGAGAGGATTCTCCATAGCCTTCATGTACTCCCTCCGCAGGATATACGATGAATACGGACTCGTTAGGAGCCAATGTGAGAGTAACTTCCGTCCGGTTTCCATTGATACGATAGGAAGGATGAATATTCATCTCACCCGTCACCGGGTTCCAACATTCCGGTTTCTTACCGTTAATACGCATACTTGCAGTAAACGTGCGTGTTTCGTTCTTTTGGTTGGCTACGAAATAGAGTTCACCAAGTTCGCCACGACGATGTGTCCAGGCGATATCTTCCGGCACGATCATGTCACGTTCCAAGCCATACACGGAAAAATCTTCTTCTGTATAAGGTAAAGAAGGCACCAAAATGCCAGCTTCTTTTAGTTCATTGATTTTCTTCTGCACTTCCGATGACAATACAGGTTCGGGATTCATAGGACGCGAAAGAGGTAGTACCAACACTTTATAACTTGCTCCACCCGGCAACGTTATTCGTCCGTTTTCTGCTTTCGCCAAACGAAGGATTGCATCTTTATTAAAACTATCGTATGCATATCCACGAAGCGGATTCACCCATTTCTCCGGATCAGCCATGTTAGCTGAATGAGTAACACCTACCGGGCGTACACGTAAAGGCTGTCCCTCATTGGCCAGACGGATGCGTTCACTTTCCACTCGTTCCGCACCGAAGATTCCCGGCAGAGAGGGAACCAATCGTTCCGGTAATATCGAACGTCTCGGCACTTCTTCACCTGTAAAGACTGCGATGTCTGTTACCGGATGTCCATATTGCAACAACGACTGGCAACGGGTAGCATATTCGGAAAAGGCTTTTGCCCCTTTATCCCACCAGGTCTGATCCCTTTGGAAGAATAGTCCGATGCCATCCAATGTCATGCCGGGCTTGCGGTCCAGCCAGGGATTGTGTACATATACATGGTAGAAAAGGCGGTTGATTCCTAATGCGTAATTACGATCCAACAAGGCTTTCAACATTCCGGGGTATTCATCCCACGTGCCACGCACTTCGGTGAATCCTTCAGCCTGAATAATATTCTTTCCGTAGATATGCGCTCCGCTAATAGCATCGAGCATATCATTCGGTTTGTCATGTGTGGGACTGTTCAACCAAAATTCACCCATCGGAAGATCTACTTTTTGATAATGTAGTAGACCATCGCTTACCATCGTCGGAGCTACACATTCTGCCGAGAATTGGCAATCATATTCTTTCGCACAGTCCGCCAATACCTGATAGAACACATCTACGACGAGTTCTGATATGGTAGTACGTACGTCTCGCAGAATCTTTTCACTTTGTTCGACACTTTCCATCGGAATACCTGCCAATAGAGGTAGATAAGGCATCAAATCGTAGCCACGACGTTTCTGAAATTCAATAGCGAAACGTTTATTCCAGTTTTGGCTGCCACATTCCCAGCTATCGACATGCATATATTTCAGTACACGACGAGCTATTTCGGGATTAGTCTTTGTAAATGCCTGTGCATACCAGTTATCGAATTGCTTCCGTACCGTTTTCGGGTTAAACTTATCACATTCCAATCCTTTTCCACCTCCCGCTGTCGCATTGGTATGCCCGGTAGCTGTATGTCCCATGCGAAGTAATTTCCATTTTCCTTTGGGGAGAGTGGCGGTCAATGTTTTTCCATTCAAATGACCGGTATATTGCTCTGTCAGATTGATGACTTGTGAAAGTGAATAGCAATCCTGTTTCCCGACTTCCTCTTCTTTAGTCGCTTGAGCAACACGCCATACCAGTCCGGCTTTTCCTTCCCACTGGTTCAGACGGGCTTCCCGGTGCAGGCGTAATTCTTTTATTTTCAGATTGGGCTTCCACTTGGCAGCATCCATATCTTCACTTCCCGGTTCGCTCCCTTCAGGAGTCCAGTAGAAACGGAAGAAACGGGCAGTAGTCGGAGGAATACTATGAGTTGAGTTCTCATCCGTATTCTGCCATCCCTGACGGGCAGGGACCAACTGCTTAACCAAACGATAATTCACTCCGTCATCACTGGCCATTACTTTCAAGCGGTGTGCCTGATAATTATTACCAGTTAAAACGATTTCGATGTTCCGGCAAGTGAAGGGTTGTTCGTATTCATACTGGATATAACAAGGATATGAAGAACGGATCACTCCCGCCGCATCCATATTCACTGTTTGAGCTGCTTTTATATTTCCTGTCGTAGCTAGGTTGGCACAGGTGATTTTTGCCTGCATCTCATCCGCTGCGTCTTCTACCGGCAAAGCGAATAATGCAATATCTTCATAATAATTTTCATAGGCTTCCGGTTGTGGCAAGCGAATAGCCATCAACTTTCCTCCGTTTACAATCGTATCGCTCCAAACCACTTTCTGCATAGATTCTTCGGGAGTAATCCAGGGACCTCCCGCCAATGCAAAACCATCACAAATGTGCATTCCCAATTTCAGCCCCAAACGATCTGCTTCTTCCATGCTGAAACGCACCATCTCCCACCATTCGGGAGTTAGCTGCTGCGCCTTGCCATCGTATTGGGCGCCTTCATGAATACCTTTAATCGGCATCAGATAAGTACCTCCTAATCCGGCACGTTTCATTGCCTCCAAATCGGCTGTAATCCCTTCTTTAGACACGGCACCATACATCCAATACCAAAAAGTCCAGGGTTTTGCTTCATCGGAAGGACTTAAGAATTGATCGCGAAGCGAGCGTGTTTGCTGTGCATCGGCAGGGCATACGGCTGTCCATGCTAATAGAGAAAGTGCAAATATTCGTTGTTTCAGTCGGCTTTTCATTCCAGTCTATATTTTTACTTATAGATAAGACGAAAAACATTCTGTTTTGTACTCACTGTATTTTCCTGACTCAAATTAAATTAAGCTATTTAATTTGTCTGATAGAATTGAAACGATAGTTTATCTATCTCTTCTGTAATAGTTCTTCAAACACTTCAAATACCCTTGAATATGAAGTGTGCGGATTGTTTATATCAATGGAGATGCTACGTGCGTGATCTATGGCAGATTCTAGCTTTTCTTTGAGTTGGAGATATAAGTTGTTCTTTGAAAAATACTCAATGCTTTTTTCGTACTTTTCAAGACGACCATTCTTTTTCAACTCTGTAATTACTTCGTCACAGTTACGAAACTGTCGGTCGGTAAAGACAAAGTGTAATAATAGCCAAAATTCAAAGGCAGGATTACTCTCTATGAAATAAATCTCATTTTTGTATGCCTTGATGCATGATGACTTCTCCTTATCATAGGCTTGTTTACGTACATTATCAGCATTGATATAATCCATATCAATCAAGCAAAAAACGACATCAAACTCTTTTGCTAATAGCGATTGAGCTTTCGTTATGATATCACTGTAGTCAGGATGTTTGGGCTTATCAGGTTTTAGGGTAACATTGAACTTCTTCAACAAGTCCTTTTCAGCATTACGAAATCCATCAAAATAGAAAAACTCTGTGATTCCTTCACCGATAATCGCATAAGATTTCCGAATTTCTTTTATTCTTTTTTCGCGTGCCATACTTATCGTTTTTTAGGAATAAAAATACCGCCCAGCGTTGGTTTGGCGCCAAATTTCCCTGCATTATATGCATTGAGAAACGAAACGCCATTGCGGATATTGAAGTCATCAAGTGAAAACAGGTCTGTTGAACCATCATCCTTTTTTTCTGTAAACCAGACTACATCTTTACGTAAATCCTCGGTGTCTAATGATTGGAGATTATGCGTACTGAAAATCAGCTGCGAATAAGTCGAATTAACCAAAAATAAGTTGATGAAATGGGCAAATAAATCCGGATGCAGCGAATTCTCAAGTTCATCAACAGGTATGATAGCATTTCTTTCAAGTAATATATTCAGAATAGTTCCCAAACCATAATAGCGCATTGTTCCTGCTGATTCAAGTATATCAGGCAGGTAATGAACAGAAGATGTTCCATTGGCTACAATCGTATGTTCAAATATCAAATCCGTATCTTTTTTATTTTTCTCATTTTGTTGAACATCAAAACCGGATATATTAAAATCTGCACGGTGCAGTAAATCTAATAAAAAGGATTTATTCTCCTTCTCTGCTTCCATTTCTCCTGTTGTCCATGTTTTCAAATCCGTTTGGGGCAAGAGTATAGGCAACCACTGCTTCAGGAAATAGTTATAGACACGTTCTAATTCAGGAAACATAAAGTTAGCTGTAGCATAAGCTGAAACAACACTCATATTACTAAGTGTATTTACCTGCAACTTTTCCTGCTCGGCCACATTGAGTTTGACTTTGCTTCCTAATCGGATATGAGTGATTCCATGAATGGTCTCTCGGGAGAAAATTTCGGCTGGTTGCTTACCGGGATAATATTTAAGTGTTTCTTTTAGAACAGCACTATTATCTACTTCAAGATAATAGATATGCTTCATATTGTTTACAAAAAAAGTCAATTCAAATACTCCACATTCTTTCTTTGTCGTATCATCCAAGAGAAACGGAGTAAACCCGATAGGCTGCATTTTGTTTATCTTAGGAGAAATGGCTATTTTTCGTATGAAGTCAAGTGCCAGCAATACGTTAGTCTTTCCTGAAGCATTAGCTCCATAGAGGATACCGAGTTTTAATACTTTCGTATCGTTGATAGTGGTACAGTAATATTCTTCTGAAACCTTATCTGCAGAGGCTTCAAAACTTAATATCTGCCAATCCTTAGCTGATCTGAAATTTTTAAATTTAAATTCTAAAATCATACTTCAATGTATTAAAAATGCGACTATTTTGCAAATATAGCATTTTAAACTATTTATTTCGCATTTTTATCCGTTCTTTTTTAGCTATAAAAAAGGTGCACCTCCTTTCCTACTCTTGGAAGAAGGTGCACCACACAAACAAAACAAACAATAGACGACCTTCACAGGCGGTATTTCATATATAACTCAACTAATTATAAATCAATTTCATTTTTAACATAAATTCTCTCCCTGTATTCAGACGGAGTCATACCGGTATGTTCACGAAAGAATCTTGTCATAACAGAGTTCGACTGGAAGTTCGTGCGTGAGGCCACTTCTTTTATTTCAAGGTCAGAATCCCGTAAAAGAGCCTTTATTTCAAGAAGGGAGTAATCTATAATCCAGTCTTTTGCCGAACGACCGCTCATATCTGTAATTACCATTGTAAGATGCTTGGCGGACACACACATCTTTTTCGCATAAAACGCAACATCCCGACTTACGGTATGAAATTCGATCACCAAACAAAAAAAGTCGAATAAAAGTTTTTCCTTACGGGTGTATTTTACTAATTCGGCAGCTTTCGGATTTCTTTTATAAGCCACATATATATCCCAGTAGAAAACACGTAATAACTGCATGATAGACTCCCGTCTGAATAAGTTGCGGGGCAAGTTGATACGAAAAATCAAAATATTGCAAAAGTGAATGAAACGTTGACATTCTTCATCGTATAGCGGAGTGCTGAAATTTTTCCGCATATAGAAAAAGAAATCAAGCGTAGGTATACATATCCCGCTTATTGTATCCATAAACAGGCTTTTGGGTACTTTTAGAAACGTCATTGAAAAGTCACTGCTAATCTCCGTGACAGAAGCCAGCTGAAAAGGGAAAATGACTACCAGATCATTGGAAACAATCCGTCGTTTGTTACCAAAAACATTGAATAACGCACTTCCTCCCGTGCATATCCCATTTATCCCTTCTTCAAGATACATAGGATTTTCATCAAGAGGTAAATCGTCAATTTTAGTATAGACGTTAAACTCTTCTGTTTCCAATATATTATCGAATACTTTATCCTGCTTATATGGCTGGTTCTTTTCCATGGACTGCTATTTATCAATTATGTTGTTTGCCGTTATTTTTATCATACGGATGTCAGTCGTGCCATTTCGATTGAGCAAACTGTACCACCAAAGATATGGGAAAGATGTATAAAAAACTTTCTTTATCTTTCATCAAAATCATCAGTGCCAGGAAATATTCACCTTCATTAATATCAGGAACTGTCATATAAATCTTATCGTCCGAATATTTATGGATATCGCCACATTCTATCAACATTCTGTCATTTACGGAAGAGACAAGGTATAGATTGGTACTTTCCCATGTCAGCATATCCAGGTTCTGTCCGGTGATAATAATGGGAGCTTCCGGTGTAATGGTCCCATTACGCCTTTCATTTGAAGGATCATATATTTCTTTGATGACAGGAAACGGCGCTCCTTCAATCATTAATATTTCGGCTTTTATCGTTTTCATTTGATTGATCAGTTATTTTGTATCTTTTGTAAATGAATGAGCAAACTTATATTTCTATTCTATGGAATATCCCGGATGCAACGGAGATAATAGGAGCTTGCCTTGAGATCTCTGGCAGACTTATATTTCACTCTTGTCGCATCAGGATAAATTGTCATTGACCATGCTTGAGAAGAAGTTGTATTTTCCGTCGCTAACCAATAGGTGGTTGGTTTTATGTCAGATAAGGCAAATGCTTTACAATCGGTACCTTGGGTAGCTGTGGCCTCTAATTCCTTATAATAAATCATAATCAGGCTTCCTTCACGCAGTGTAGGTATCCGCCATGTTCCCGGAGCGTCCTGACCGTCTTTCCCCCGATACATTGCGCATCCCTTGGGAACAGCAATATTCTTCTCCGTACTATAACTATTACTGTTTGCCGTAGCAAGATAGCCATTTGCCGTAGCCCAATTCATTGTTTGCGTTCCACTGTCTTTTCCCTCGCTATCATTGCCATCGCTATATACGATATCCGGAGAGACTATAAAAAATGCAGATACAGTCTTATTGATTTTGCCTGCCTCAGACATGCTATCTATATGCCGGATAATCCTGTCTGTATAAACAGGGTTGCCCTCACTATCGGTAATAGGATTCGTATTTTGACCAGTCGAGGTGTACTCGTATAATTGAATGTTGTTATAAAAGACAGCACTTTTATCTCTGATCCTTTGTTTAGGCAAATCTTTCGAATTAATAGCCGCATACTTGTTTCCTCTTAAATCTTCATAGACTTCTATTGTCTGGGAATATCCCTTTAGCAAGATAAAAAGGGATGCGAAGATTATGACAGTTATTCTTTTCATTTTATTCTTTATATTTTCATTTTATCATTAATAAGTAACGGAAGGGAGAGGGATGTCTCTTACACACCTTGCACCACCCTCAGTCTTATAGTAAGAGTTAAGCCCGTAATACCACCTTTTGGCAGAAGTACCTCCATCTTCTGTAATTGTTTGCCCGCTGCTGGCATCTAATAGACTGCCGATATAGAGGCCAATCAGTTGATTGGATGCCGGTAAATACCATTTTAACTCCTCCCCTTCTATTCGTCCGTTTCCATCTTCATCCCGGTTCTTATCATAGCAAGCCCTTGCACTAAACGTACTAGCCGGGTGTTGATATTGATATAGCAATATATGTCCGGAAGCATCTTTCTGCGGGACAGGTATATTACCACTCCAAGTAAGGTTCTTTATATTCTCGGCCAGGTTTACCGTCGCGTTTTTTCCATAATACACGTCATCCGTCCCGTATGAATGAGCAGCTGTCACAATCCCATCGTAACCATATTCCACTTTACCCGATGATACGTCATACTGGTATACACTACGTTGCGGTCTGTCATGCACCAATCCCATTGTATAGTTTCCGTCAGTGTCTCTTTCTCCTCCAAAACACCCGGCATATACTGCCGGGCGCTGGTCCAGTCTGAATATATGGAAAGTTTGCAATGTTTCTCCTTCACCCTCTGGCATAGTAGTTACTTTAATGTATAAAGAACGCTTTCCTAATTTATCGGATTCACCCGGGTCAACCAGTTTGCCGTCATCATCATAAATGTATTCCTTATTATAGAGATAAAACTTCACCTGAGTGGGAAGTATGGAACTTGCCGTAACACGGGTATCCAATGGCTCTTTAACATTATTGAATGCATCCGTATAGTTGGAAGAGGAAGACAGGAGGAGCCAACTGCTTCCCTTATCGGCTCTCTGCGTACAATCTTCGTCAGTATATATTTCCACTTCCACTTTCCTTCCTTGAGTCTGTATAACTATCGGGCGGACACTATAAGCTGCATCCAGGTCATAAGTGGCACCCGTTTTGTTGTACAGGGTGCTGAATGACGCCCCAGAAGCCTTTACGTTAAGGCTGGAAAAAAATTCCACATACTGGCTGATGGTATATGCCCTGATCCGTTCATCGTTCTTCGCCGAGTTTATCTCTGCGTTTATGGCAGTACGCAAATTATAAAAATGGTTGGGTTCCACATCGAAGTTATTGGTGTTATTATTCCCAACATATATCTGGTAGATCGCGTATTCATTTGTTCCGGTAGTAGGGTATGCCCATGCCTCTATCTGCGTGCCCAGTGGCGGCGCAGCACCTGAAGGCACCTTATTGACCACTTTGTAGTAGCGCTGGCTTTCACTTAGAATAGTTGTAACCGTCCCTTGCCGATTCTGCGCTACATACCATGTTGCCGAGTAATAGCCATTGGAATCGGGCTCACCCAACTGATCCATTTCAAATGTGGCGTATGTATCCGCATCGGTATTTTTTTTAAGATTGGTGAGCCGGATAGTATTGTTCACATTCAGCAATTTCAAACCTTGTAACCGGTAATTTTCCACCTCGAACTTGTAACGTAAGGTAACGCGTGCCATCAACCTCTCGATTTCGATGCCTCCTACAAACCCGGCCGGTTTGTTGTATTCTACCAGACCACGCTTACCACCGTCGATGTCCACCACAGTGACACCTGACACTTCTCCGGCCAGCGGTACTTCATCATCTGCGGTGATAAGCGATTGGGTATGCCCTTCTACATTAATAAGATAGTCAAAACTCCAATTCTTGAGTTCATCAAGAGTGCTCACTCCGCTCATATCATAGTTAAGTTTAGGGCCTAATACCAACAGGTACAAGGTTTGATTCTCTGATACTACGAGGGGGACGTCTATCGTCATCAAATCATTTATGGCTGTTACTGCATCACTCAGTTTATGAGGATTTCCCTTAATGGAACCGTGCTCATCGAATTGGAAAAGCCAAAGGTTGTGTAACTTGGTCGTGCCGTCAGATACCCGGGTAGTTACCTCATGTGGTTCTTGTCCTTGTTCCAAAGCCACTGTAAACGACAACCCGGAATCGTTCCTATCCCTAAAAAGCGACTTAGCGGCGGAATATCCGCTCGTTGATGCAGGCTCTACAGCGGGGGGAATACCGACTTTCAGGCTGACCATAACCACCTTACCGGTAGCGTCACCGGGACCGTACTCTACCAGTTTATCTTTTGCACAGCCCACGAACGCCAGCAACAGCAAGGTGGTGCAGGCTGCCCGGAAATATCTTTTATATTTTGTTCTTAGGTTCATATCGTATATGTTTATTATCAAATTTTCATCCAGGGAGAGGACATCAGTAGCCGTTTTGCGTAATTGACGGACTGCCGAGAGGAACTGTCACTCCGGTATCTTTCGCCAGTAGAATATTAACAGTAAGATTGATAGAACTCGGACTGCTGTTCTCTGGAATTTCTATCGAGACAGAATAACTATACGTATTCGGTTCAGTATTCACTTTAGTACTGAGACACTTTTGGACGCCTCCATAAATAACCTGCAAAAACAGTTTTCCGGCAGGTATGGAGATATCCGTCGGAGTAAGCTGGATACTCACCGTATAAGTACCTCCCGTTTGAGATATATTACCCAGACTACTTAATCCGGTAGTAGCACGTAAATCATATCCGCTTTGCGAGACGGTGAGCAGTATGCTCCTTGTCTGTCCGTCCAAACCGACTCCTTCCACCTTCACTCTGAATGAACGCGGTGAAGCACTTTCTTTACGTTTGACGTATACAGGGATATTTTCCGTATTGCTTCCGTGGGTCGTATGTACGATGGTGCCATCCGATGCGAACGAGAAATCAGTAGGCTCCGCTGTTCCCGCACCTTCTCCCGTGACAAGCGTTGCCGTCCAATAAGGCACATTGGATTTTATACCGAAATAAGCTTTTACACCTTTTTCGGTTCCCTGATAAGTAGGACTGGAGATGGCACCCGCCTCCATCTTGCTTTCCGGTATTTCATTGCGCACGCAGCGAATCATATAGGCACTTTGCCTGTCCTTGCCACTTTGGAAACTTGCACCCGATGAATTACCGGAGAATTCGAATACCGAAGCGTCGTCGTTCCAATACCATCCATTGGAACGGTCCCCCTGAGATACACCGCCCGCGTCTCTATACCGGTTATGCGGGGAAAGCAGCCAATGGAAAGAAGGATAACCGTATGAATTATTCTCGTTATCCGATGCCGCTATCAGGGCTTGGTTTTCATTCGGAGTAGCCATGTGCCACTGCCCGTTATCCACAATGTTTTGAGCCTTGATCTGGGTTTCGGAAAGTCCGGCCAACTTGCAGGGATCTCCCACCCCGGCTTTAACTTGGTCTACGGTGTTATTTGCAGGAATTCCGTCTGTGTTTAGGTAGGGAATATCTGTCCACCCGCTGATGCTTAAGGGATCGTATGAACCGGGATACCAGAGTACATCGTTCAATGCACTGGCATTGGTAGGAGCTATAAAACCCTCACCCGCACTTGTGCCGCTGTGCACGGCTATCAGGCTGCCATATTTGAACAATACATCCTTATATCCCGTCTCCGAATGATATGCTTTCAGTATACCTGAATAAACGCTGACATCATTCCAGATATTCACATTTCTGGATGTATCGGCAACCGCGTCATAATCTGCTGCCTTGTCACTCACTATGACCAGTCCGTCGATAGGTTTCCAGTTGATGGTGATATCATGTTCCTCCATTGCCACTATTTCCGCATATAACCCCATTGCACCCATACCGGTAATGGTGGCGTATATCTGATAATGGTTGTTTCGTGTCAGATTATAGTTTTTGGGAGGCTCTTGACCGATATTCAAGAGGTAAACGCAGTTCAGCACCTGAGAACTTCCGTTTTTAAGTACGCACTGCGCGTCAATCTTAAGGTAGGTTGCCTGAGAAGCATTTTCAGGTTGGGATAGCAAGTGTTCAGGAATATATGTGGCAGGAATTGTTATAAAATCCACTGTGTCAGGAATAGTATAGTTATTATCTTTTATAATATAATCGCCATTTTTGTCAAGCTCGCCTGTTCCTGATATCGTAAGGTCATCCGACCAAATATCTTCCGTATATGCCCGCCCTTCTTCTATAGGAGTGGCGGCCGGCATACGACATACTTTAACAGTGAGCTTGGTTACTTTGAAATCCTCATTCGGATTAGTTATATTTTTAATAGCTGTAAAGCTGATGCGGGATACCATGCGGGTTACGCTAACAGGCAATTCCGTCATTTTAATATTATTAATTGTTACTGTGGCGTTTTTTCCGTCACTGCGGGATTCCACATAGGCACGTGCCACATTTCCATACATGGGCGGAGGAGCAACGATACCTACGGCAGAGAATGTCACTTTTTCTATTTCATTTTCCAGTGTAATAGCAGCGAGCTTTTCGGCAAGCTCCGATGTTTCATTGCAGATGATATAAATGTTGTTATATCCCCGTGCCGCTCTTATAGAAGCGGTGTATGTGCTATCGACATTTATGGAAGCATCAGAAACGTCGTTGTATACCAGCTCGTTCTTGTCATTAAACACAATTGCACGTACGGAATTTATGACTTCATCTTTGTCGGTGGTATCATTGCGCGTCCCCATTTTAATACTCATCGGTATCTTTTCTCCTTCGTAAATACGTGCGCCTGTTATTTCGTTCTCTTTTGTACAAGAGTAAGTAAACAGGGCAAACATTGTCAAAAGCAGGACATTTGCCGAAAATTTTATGTTGATAGTTATATTCATCCTTAATCGTGCCATAATTCCGTTTCAAAAAACGATTTACATATCTGTTGGTTGGAACCAGTAGGTCCAATTATTGATGGTTATACTCAATGCAATGTAGCCATTCTCTTCCTTATCTCCGATTCGAATGTTGATATCCCATTCGTATCTGCGGTCGAGGTATTCTTGATCGCCCATCATTTCCGGTTTGCTCATCAACAGGTAGTCAATAAGGTTTATAGTTGTTTTTCCTCCGATGTCTATTGTTTTTCCTGACGCTTTTTCGGTGATAGAAAAAGTCGTATCAGCATCCTTAATAAATCTAAGAGTATGGAGGCGGGTTTGTAGGGCGGTCTTACTGTCTTCCTCTTCAACTGAACAAGGATGGTAAATTATATTCTTGCTGCTCTCACCTACATTATTTTTATAGTCATAAAAATTGTTTGCAGTTATTAGTTGTATGTCATATTTTGAAGCATCCACCGGATTATTTCCTCGCGTAATGCCTATCGTTATATCATTAGTATTGCGCACCAAGCTGACATTTTCTGTATTACTGATATTTTCCGAAGAAAACATTAATAGAGGACCGCTATGCCATAATGCATCAAGATGGTTGTTACTTATGTTGTTTTCCGGCTCATATTTCAGCGTTAATTTATTTATTGGATCACCTGTATCCATTGTCGGAAGCTGATAGAATTTATCCGTTTTTCCAGCCCATACAACAGCTGTACAGCCTTTCAAACGATAGGGTATCAGCATACGATAGTCCGGACTTTTTAGCGAATGGCCATTATCAGTAAGTGTCTGTATATATTTTCCTTGCGTATCGAACACGAAAACCTTTACTTCTTCCACCTGTTCGGCGAACCAATCTTCATTTGCCATATTATAGTCATATCGGAATTTTAGAAAGAGGTCACATTGATCAAGGTCGTCATGAAGGACATCGCAACCGGTAATCCCTGCCACTATAAAAGCGGCAAGGATTATTTTGTATTTCTTTATGTGTCTTTTAATTCCCATTTATCAATGCAAATCAACACCTTGTGTCCAATAAGTCCATGGATTGATAGTGATTTTTACAGAAATATATGCATCTGCTTCATCATCATCGGTACCCGGAGGTGTAGGATTGTCAGGATCAGACGGATCGGGAATCCACGGTGTTCCGGGGCCGCTCACGCTTTGAAGTTCAAGGTGATACCAGTTGTTACGCACTACTCCGTATCGGCCTAAAGCCATCTTTTCAGTTACATTCTGATCGTGACGGATCAGGACGTCATAGTAACATACGGATTCATGATAATAACGTACGGCACAGAAGCGTCCGATAATACCAGTTTTTGCATTTAATTGAGTAGCTGTAGCACCTTCCGAAAGACTAGCGACTACAGAATTTTTTGTATCTTGATCACCATCGAATTGCTCCTGTGTCATAATTCCCGCTTTCTTTAAGAATATGGGTAGGTCTACTTTTAGCCCGGAACCATCACTATGTTTTAAATATTCAGTTTTAAGCTGGTCTAATGTATAATAGTTTCCTTTCCAAGAGAAATAACTACTATTTTCGTTCAAACCATAGGGAGTGTACTTAGCCTTTACTACCACCTTGGTGGTGAATCCTAATTGCTGTGCCTTAGCTTCCATTGTATTTTCAAGACAATACAGACTTGTTCCCTTACTCTGTGCAACAGCAGGCATCTCCTCACTTTCGCTGTCTATATTTTTTAGATAATTGAAAGCTGCATCCATATTCGCTTCCATAGTACTCTCATTTGATACATCAGGTTGCTCGTCAGACAAGTAGTTTTTATCCCGACGATAAACTGCTCCAATCGTGGCATTATCGTAAGTGATACGTTCACTATACAGTTTCACACTCTTATTGGTAACGCTTAATTCCCAACCACTGAAAGCAAATGTAGCACCGTCAGGTTTTGTAGAAAAAGACTCCTTAACTGCAAGCTCTACTTTTGCGCTCAATCGATCCACAGAGATTTTAGCTGGATCGCTCTGTGCGTCCGTTTTTGCCTGATTGATGGCCTCACTGGTATATGCAGTCGGCTTATGTACCTTTACTCCCGTCAATGCCCCTTCTATGCCAGCTCCTTCGCCTGCACTCGCCATCATGAAATTTTCATTGGCAGCGATGTTGGCAATAGCTGCCTCAATAGCAGTGTTAATTGCAGACCAAGGTTTACCTTTTACAGTTTCTGAAGTTAAATCCCACCCGTCGGTGTAAGGATTGATAACCACAAATACTTTTTTTGTTTTCTCTGGTACTAATTTTGCATCGCTAGCTACAGCTTCCGGGGTCCCTGTTCCACCGGATTCTCCTCCGCTATTCCCAACGGTCAAACCATCAAAATCAGCCACATCAAGGCACACATCATCCTTGTCAAATAATAAAACTTTGACGGCCCCTGCTTTACTTTCCCCAGAACTTCCCGGTTTTTCTTCTACATTCACTGCTCTTGAAGTAGCTGTGTGACTTTGCAGCGAAAGCGACAGATACGCTTTGCCATCTAGTTCACCACCCGGAATATTCCCTTCCCGGGCATCTTCACTACTACAGCCGGCAAATATAAAAACTGCCAATGTAGATAATAGAAAACTTCTTGTTTTCATCATTGTTAAATGTTTAAATGTTGTAAATAAAAAGATAATTATAATATATAAAAAATCAATAATCTAGTTTACTCATCAATTCGATATTCTCTTCTTTTTTGGCTAATTCCTCCAGATTGAGATTTGCTTGTTTCAATCCGGATTCAGCAGCCTTATTTAGATGTAACTTTGCTTGTTCATAGTCACCTCTTAGCAGATGTAATACTCCCACGGCATTTTCGTATTCCGGTGTGGAAGTCTCTGCTCTCTTTAAGTACTTTTCCGCCAAAAGAGTGTCTTTACGTGAAAGTGCAGCCGAAGCGGCATTCAGATTGGCAATCTTATCATCAGGAAAGACGCTAACGGCTGTTTCAAATAATTCGATAAACTCCGGTGAACCATTTTTGTAAGTTAGAGCAACCAAATAAATTTCATTCAGGCTCAAATTTTGTGGCCGACTATGAATCAGCACTTTTGCCTGTTCTATATTAAAATTCTGAACATCGTACTCTATTTTACAGATCGCTTTACGCAGATGTGGGTAATACTCACGCAACATAAACCGATAAGGATTGCCCTGTTTATATAACATCAACGATTTCTTGCGACTGGTATTCGTTCGGTAGTTTATTTCAACTGGTATGTGATCTATAATATGAAGAATTCCATCCTTTTCTGCCATGTCAGACCCTGCAACCATTTTACGTAGTCCTTCCCAGTTTTCGCCACCATATTCCACCTTGTATAATTCTTTAGAGAAAGGGAAACGAGGGAGAAGGTAATTAACAAGTGCCTTTGCACGTCCTTCGGAAAGCTGTTTGTTAAAAAGGACAGCACCCTCCGGTGAAGCATAACCAATGACTGATATTCCACGAATGGTAATGGCTGTATCATTTTTCACTTCGGCAAGCATGGAGGATATCTTTTTTAGTTCAGTCGGATTATTCATATAGTCCGGTTTAATATCGGTTTTTGATACGACAAAGTCCAGAAATGCTTCACATGACATCTCACGACTTTTGACTGGTTCAACTTTTGGCTGTACGTAACTAATATGTGGAGTGATTTGATAAGGGACGGGAAGTTTCTCCAAAGTAACAGCACTAAAAAGAGGAATAGCTGATAGTAACCTGCCTGGCCTGCAACAGCCCATCACTTCTTTCTTTACATTCAGATATGCATCCTTCATCCATGGCTCGAATGGAATTATCAACGAGTACCGAATCTGTTCTTTTCCAGTCATTCCATACCCTTTTAATATGGAGTATGGAGCTTCTGACTGGTAAAAAGCACGTTCCTGCGTATTCATCAAAGCAAGTTTACGTTTCAGATTCTGATAGTTCTTACGACCTTTAATGGATATTTCCGGCAATTCCATCTGATGGTTTGCAGCAATCAATACTGGTATCAGTTCTATAGAATGATTGGAGCTGACTTGTATATTATCAAAGTTGTAAAGTATTTGAATATGCAATGAATCTCCCGCTTGCTGTAGTTCAAGAGCTGTTGGCTGTATAATTCCTGTATACCATTTCTTGGGATTTTCTTCTCCGTATGATAAAGAAGAAATGGTCAGGAATATGATTAACAGGTATAGGAATGATCTTAATTTTGTCATGGTTGTATTATTTTATAAGAAATATAAGTGAGATTGCAGCTTTAGTTGGTCCAAAATAATTGCGGTTTTCTGTTCCGACCTTTTCACCACAAGTCTTACACCGGAACTTGTCATAATGTAGCCGCACATATCCTACACCTATATTTGCTTCAAGGCTCCAACGATTACTAAGAAGGAAGTGATAACCATACGAGATGCCTCCTCCTGCTCCCCATCCTTCATATCGGTAATGGCTGGAATTATCCCCGAATAAAAGTGGCAAGTGATGACCGGCTATGTTATATTGTGTTCCTATTATGTGTATCCCCCAAAAATGTCCGCTAAATCTTTCACATGTCCAATAACGATATTCCATTGTACCGAGCCAGTGCACCAGTTTTTTATTTGAAGATGCTTTATTGGGTGTAAACCAGTTAAGTCCGGCGCCAAGTTCTATTGTAGTGCGTGGAGAAAGTCCCCACTCTACTCCCAAGTTAGGAGTACCTGAATATGCACCGTAGAACAGGTTTGTTTTTACTGCTACCTTTTGGGCCGAACATTTTAAAATGCTTCCCCAACATATCAAAAGTAGAATTGCTATATATTGTATTTTCATCAGATGCGTATATTGAATATTTTGCTTTTGCTTGCGTTAATAAATGATTATCGGATGCGAAATTACAAAATAAATATATATTAAAGTAAAACGTTCTGAAATTGCACATTGATTCCGAAGTTTCGTCCAAAATAGTTCTATAAATCACTAAAATGAGGGTTAGATAACTATAAAAAGGACTTATCGGATAAACATTGTTAAATTATTATCCAACTTATTCAATTATCTTTTGTGACATACTAAACGTTTATACACGCGCAAAACAAACGATGTGTAAGGGTGGTTATTTATATTTACATATTACTTGTGGTACTTCAATTATGCGTTTTGAAAAATCAGAATATTACAGCTAGTTTTGTTCCCGGATTTTAAGGAACCATCCGTTTCTTTAAAAGGAACAAGGCGTTCCTCGGTGAGAAACAGGTCGTTCCTTTAAAAGGAACGGCTCCTTGGTTTTAAACCAAAAAACAGTATCTATAATACACTGTATATCAATTTATTATAAAAAGAAGAATTCCGTCCCGATAACCATGGGAATATTCTCAATAAACCAAACGGAATTCACAGTCTAAGGGGCTGTATATACATACTTTTTTATTACAAACTTAAAAAAAATCCCATGGTTACAGTTACAATTAATATCAAGCCATATTTGGCTGGATATATGTATGTCCGATATCGACAAAGTTTAGAACCCGATCCAGAGAACCAGTCTCATTCTTCCTCTCCTTCTTCTTCCAAACGACTTATCCCTATCCATCTCTCCCACATTACTCCAGTTTATCACTTCCTTCATCAACTATCTGTCCCTCATCCGCAAAATACTTCATGGAAAGAAATTGGAAATATTTGCTTTGTACTGCCCAAACCGCGTAATGGGAAGAATCCGGAAGTCTATAACTATATCAGAAACGATAGTGCATTGATTATAGAAAAGGAAATAGAAACGGAGATGAAAGCGGAATTATACTCCTTTCTATTGGATAATAAGTTTAATAAAGGAGTGATGTTTAAAAAGTCAATAGAACAATTTGTAGAGCACTATGAAATGGTAGGACTGGTACAGGAAGAAACGCTGATGAGAGCATTTCAAAGATGGAGGAAGTTGGTGAAAGAAGAAAAAGCTATAATGAAAGTATATTAATTTTGCTTTAATATTCTATAAGGAAACGCGACATACTATACTAATTAATTGGAAGAAAGAAGGAACTTTTCTATCTTTGCTAATATTAATCTTTTTCGCTAATGGATTAAGATAAGAAAGGAGAAAATAATATGACTCTCAAAGAAAAACAATTAGAGTTTATTATCTATTGTATAGAGAATACAGCTGAACGGTTAGGACGCTACAGTGCGGATGTATATAATAAACTAAAAGAATTAGGTGCTATAGACGGCTATATAAATGCTTTTTATGATACTTTGCATACCCAAGGCAAAGCCTACATAGTAGATTCTTTATTGGAATATATCTATCATCGTGATCCACAATGGTTACCGAAAGATTATCGTCCTTTTCAAGTTTCGACACAGCCAGCCAAAAGGAGATAAGTCATGTTAACTGTTTATCATGGTTCTACTTACCGTGTAGAACAACCTTCTTTTGTTATTTGCTGTCTTTCACAGCCTCTTCAATTCGAGATACTAATTGCGGATTGCTGGGACGTGCTGTAGTTCCGAAATCTACAATTTGCCCTTTTCTATTAATCAACAAATAATAGGGCATTCTATCTATTTTCCATTGTTTGCGAATTTTCTGTAAGTTATCTTTTCCAAAAGAATCAGATGCATAAATACATTCAATTCCCCGGTTTTTCAATGAATACTCATTCAGACATTCTTCCCATTCTTCCTTGGGTTCACTTACACATATGGAATATATGACCAGGTCTTTGGTGGAATACTTACTCCGCAATTGTTTCAAAGGTTCCATTTCTGCCAGGCATGGTGGACACCACCTAGCCCAAAAATCGAAATAGATTACTTTTCCGTGATTCTTCTCAAGTATATTATAGATGGGTTCCATGTAAGGCATAGATGTTTTTAGCTTTGAGTTTTCGTGAAACTCACCATATAATAAATTGTTGGAAACTGGTTGCGGATTTTCCAGGTAAGATTTAGTCTGATTATATATCTGCATCACTTGTGCACGCAAATGCGGCATTTTTACAATCGAATCAAACTGTGTATGCCTCGTTGTTAAAGCAAGTGTATCATTTGCATTCAAAGAGCCAACTGCCATTTTGGTATATATATACTGGTTCAGTTCATTCTCTCCTACTGCCGACATAATCTCTTCTACAGATGGATTTTTTTTATCTTTGTAAGTTATCCCATAAGCTATATAGCGTTCTACTTCATCGGCAATATCATATAAACGTGCCGAAAGAATCCCTTTATTATAAAGTTTATTGATTGCAGGCAGAAGTTTATGATACCGATCCATTTCTTTTCTCGTTTTAAACTGGCATTGGTTACCATAGGATAACAAAGCGTAATAATAATCCTGTTTCAGTAACTCTTCAGTAAATAACGTAACATCTTCCATTGGCTTATACTTCGTCAGATACTCGTTTCTTCGCTCCAAACGAAAGTCATATTCCTTCTTTAATTCAGCCTCAAAATCCTTAATATTCAAATTCGGGTTTATACTAT
Organism: Bacteroides sp. AM37-9; assembly: GCF_003603455.1. Classification (NCBI taxonomy): domain Bacteria; kingdom Pseudomonadati; phylum Bacteroidota; class Bacteroidia; order Bacteroidales; family Bacteroidaceae; genus Bacteroides; species Bacteroides sp. AM37-9. The sequence continues at coordinate 111,361 of NZ_QTNF01000015.1, forward strand.
AATTCTGTATGTAATAGTAGGCGCTTTCTGTAAATGCCAGTATTTCTTGATTCAGTTTTTCTGCATCACCTGTTACTTTGGGATGAAAAAGATCTTTGAAGTCTATTTCCACATGTATGCTATCTCCCGGGTGGATATACAAATGTTCTGCATAATTGCGAATGGAAACTTCTCTTAATTTTGCATAAACCGGAAAGCGGAATGAAAATGAGCCATCTTCTTGTATGGGGGTACGATATTGATTTTCCATTTTCCAAAAAAATGGAATGATGAGAGTTAATTCCCTTTCTTGAGGATAAAAGTCCCGGTTCAACACTTTTCCTGTGATAACAGCTTCTTTAATATATTCTTTTGCTAACGGATAACTTTCTTCTGTCTGTACAGATGATTCGAATTGAGATTTTGCCCGGTCTTTTTGCCCGCATCCGGCTAATAACAAAGAGGTTATTATCAGAAAGGAATAATAGTGTTTCATCGTGCCTGAATATTAGAAAGTTCGCAAATCTAAATAAATAAGAGTTCTTGCCTCCAAATATAGAAAATTTATTTTACGGAAAAAAATTTGTAGCCATTTTCATTCTCAAACTTCAGAAGATTAAATAAAAAAAGGTACCCAACGCAATGTGGATACCTTTATATGATTCATTTACATAAACCGGAAAATGACTCGTCCGGTTTGTGGACCATTTACCCATTTCGGTTGTGAAGAGGGACCACACAAATCGGTGGAGTTTACTTTATTACGTACCGGAGGAATCACGTTCAGGACAGAGATTCCGCTTTCGGGAAGAGTATAAAGTAAACGGTCGCGGCCATCACGAGGCTGATATACTCCGATATACGCGTCGGGAGCTTCGTTTGTCAGACTGATAGTGCCTTCTTTCGTTTGGATATTCATCCAGGAAACATCACCAAAGTATCCTTTGAATTCGGGATATGTGAAGGTCTCACCCGGAATAGGATCGTTATAGTCGTTTTCCCAAACATCGTATTGTGTTCCGTGAATACGGTTTTGCCATACACGGTAAGGTCCGGCACCCAGCCAGCGTTTGCTGATTACCTGATCTTCAGGATAGTCGAAACGAATACCCATCAAGTCTACGACACCGGAGAAATTGTAGGTATAATCCAAAGCCAGTTCTCCACTCGGGTTAATTGTCCATTGGGCTTTATCCAGATTGCCTAGTTTATAATTGGCGGTAACAACCAGATTACCTCCGTCTTCTTTCACATCCAGTTTCGTAAATACGGCAGCATCAGGGAATTCGCTGTATGTGCGGTCTTTTTCTTTTGCTTTCTCATCATCATGGTTATAGAACTGATCCAATGAGCGGTCTGCACGACGGGCTCCAATGAAACGGGGACCATTGGCGAAGTTAATCTTACGGTTATCTACAGATACCCCTTTCAGTTGTCCGTCTTTCTTTGAGAAGATGAACGTACGCTTATTCGCTTTTACAGTAAGCTCATTTTCTGTCTCTGTATAAGTAGGACGACTGGACAAGGGAGAAAGCTGTTCAGTCTGCTGATTCAGTTTGTTGACCGGGAAAGTCCAGCGCCAAAGTTCATGGCCGTATGGATCGATTGCTGTCAGGAAGAGGGCGTCTGCATTGGAGAGGATATTTGTTTTTATATCCAAAATGCCTGCCGAGTGAGCAACCACGTCACTGCCTTGCACTTCACCCTCTTTCAACACTTGAATAGCGGCATTGGATGCATCTGTTGCCAGCGGGAATTTTACTTGCTTCCAAAGGAAACGGCAAGTATTCAGATTCAGATAATCGTAACGGTTTTCTACGGAGAATTTGCCATCAAATTGCTTGTCGATAGAAGTATTCATGATTTGCACCGGACTCCATAACTGCTTGATAGTGTAGTAGCTACCTTCCTTTTCGTGATGTGGTCCTACAATACCGTCTGCTCCAAAGTTTCCCTGGTTATCGATGAATCCGTCCATATCTACACGCTTCACACCTTCGTCTGCCAATACCCAAAGGAATCCACCGATACAACGGGGATGCTTGCGCATCATTTCCCAATAATCATATAATCCCGCACCATGGCCGCCATCGTATAAACCATGCAAGAATTCCGTAGGCATAAAGATTTCCGGTAAGCGCATGTAGTTCTGGCTTTCTCCGTAAGAGCGGTAATGCATGGTTTCAAAACCGGAGAAATTGCCTTGCGGGTGAATAACCGGACGTTTCTGCGGATCGTATTTATGAAACTCTCCATCCAGTTCGGTATTCCATCCTTTTTCATTACCATTACTCCACCAAATAATAGACGGATGATTCACGTCACGTTCTATCATGCCTTCAATCAGACGTACTCCGGTGGGGGTATCATACTTGCCATGCCAGCCTCCCAATTCATCCATCACATAAAGTCCGAGAGAATCACAGGCTTCCAAAAATTCCGGGTCAGCCGGATAGTGGCTCAAACGGACAGAATTCATGTTCATGCCTTTCATCAAAAGAACGTCTTCGATATTCTTCTCTTTACTCAACGTACGGCCACTTTCAGGACGGAAACTATGGCGATTGACACCACGTACATTGATACGTACTCCGTTTATATAAAGTCCGTCGCTTTCGCGTACTTCAATTGTGCGGAAACCAAAATTTTCTGTTTCACTATGCAAAACCTTACCGGTCTTATCCAATAGAGAGAATTGCGCTTTATAAAGATTCGGAGTTTCCGCTGTCCATAATGCGGGGTTAGATACATTCAGTTGCAGGGAAGTCCAGTCGCCTCCTGTTTTTACGGGTACGGTGGTTTCCGTTATCTTTTTCCCTTTTTTATCTAAAATCTGTGTACGGATGCTCATTCCGTCATTAGAGATATTTGTGTAACAGTTGGCTCGGAAAGTTCCATCCATCTTTGCGTCAATGGCAATGTGCCGCAGGTTTACGGCTGGTTTCACCTCCAGGAACACCGGACGGAAGATACCGCCGAAATTCCAATAATCAGCACGACGTTCGGCAAGGTTCACACTGGCATTTTCACTCTCTTTGGCAACAGTGACTTCCAATAAATTCTTTTTGCCATATTTCAGGAAATCCGTGACGTTGTATGAAAAACGATAGAAGGCTCCCTGATGTTTGGAACCCACTTTGCGTCCGTTCACTTTTACTTCCGTATCTGTCATTGAAGCTTCGAATACAAGATTGACCTGTTTACCGCGAAACTTTTCCGGAACTTCAAACTCGTACTTATACATACCTTTTTCATCGGCAACGCCTTCAGGAAATGGCTTTCCATAGAAAGTGATCCCATACTGATAAGTGCCGAAGCCTTGCAATTCCCAACAGGAAGGTACGCCGATTTTCGTCCATTTGCCGGAATTGCGTCCGTTGGTACAAAAGAAGTCCCATTCAACCATATCGTCGCATCCGTGACCGGAGAGATATTGCCTTTCCGTTTGTGGAAGGTTTTGAGCAGCCAGGGTAGTTGCCAACGCCAAGGTTGATAATAAAGTGGTTACTTTTTTCATTGTTACTTTTATTATTGTGTTAGTTATTTATTGCTATTATTGTTTACTACTGATACGGAGATGCAACGTATGTTCTTTTTTCTCTATGGCATATTTCTTCAATACACCCGGTCCGCAACTACTGTTTCCTAATCCAAGTACGGCAGCATCCATACTAAGAATAACTTCTGCACGTGGTTTTAAATCGCAATCGTGAGTTTCTTCATAGATGTCTTGTACGGTGTAATGCAGGGCAGATGCAGAAAATGCGTTTTCTACCGCGTCAACACGAATGCCTTTATTCTGTTTGTCGGTCAAGGTAAGATAATGCACTTCTTCTTTGTTTCCACTGTCCTGCGGACGTGGATAATGTACGTATTGGTCTGCAACGCTTCCTTTCCAAAGCCCTATCATAGCAGATGTTTTGCGGTCAGGATAGTTATCCTGTGGTCCTCTGCCATACCAGGTAAATGTATCATAAGCAGGCGCCAGACAGAATGCGATTCCTAAACGGGGAATTTCAGGAAGAACTCCTTGTGGCAAGAAAGTTGTTTTCAGATCAATCGTTCCATCTGAAAAGACCGTATAGACAGAAGTCGTCACCACTTTTCCTTCTTTATATAAATTACTTGTTTGAATCCGGACAATGACCGCCCCGTCTGCACGTTTTTCATGGTGGAAAGATTCCAAATTTATCTGCGGATGATCCATTCCATGCAATTTCCAGTCTTTAGCCAACCAGTTTCCGAAGCTCTTGTCATTATCTGTCGGAGCACGGAAAACTTGAGTGACAGGCTGAACCGGAAAATCATCGGAGTGAGTCAGCATTTCTTTGCCCTTATATATAAGGGAAGTCATACTTCCGTTCACTTTCTTTTCCCACTGGACAGAAAAACCGTGCCCACTAATCAATAAAGAATTATCATCCTCTTTCACCTGAAGCGCTCCTTTATTAATTAAATCAGCAGAAGCTAAATCTCCTTTCTGCAAACAGAATTGTTCCCAGGCCACTTCATGTCCTGCCTTTGCCCAAAGAGCATCCGATTTCAAAACAATGCTTACTTTCAGTTGGTAATCGGAAAGAGTTTTCTCCGTTTTTTTATTGGTCTTACTAACTTTCTCATTTTTATTACTCAAAGAATAAATATCTTTTGATGATCGGAAAGCCGGCAAATCAATTGTTTTACTTTCGCCTGGAGTTATTTCTGGCAATGTTATTTCTCCCCGTTCTTTCTCCTTACCATCCACTGATAATGTCCACAGACAACGATAAAGTGATAAATCAATATGATGATTCCGGTTGGTTACTCTCAACTCTCCATTCTCAACTCTCAACTCAACCGGTGCATATACTTTTTTTACCTCCCAATATTTAGGCGTAGTTTCACGGTCACTCATCAGTAATCCATTAAAGCAGAAAGCTTTTAAATTCGGCTTATCGTCAAAATCACCGCCGTAAGCCACCATGGTACGGCCATCGGGTAATGTCTTGTAGATTCCCTGATCTACCCAATCCCATATAAAACCACCCAGCATACGGGGATTGCTATATATCTCATCCCAATATTCCTTGAAATTTCCTAATGCATTCCCCATGGAATGTGCATATTCACTCGTCATTACCGGACGGTCGTCATTGGTACGCTCCGCAATCTCCAGCAACCGCTCCCAACGTGCATTTTCAGCGCGTTCCTTGTCCTCTCCCTCTGCAATGCCGGGATTTAAGTATTCCTGTTTCACCCGGGTATAAAAGCGGCTGATAACATCGACCGTCTTCGGGTCAGGATTTCCGTCCACTCCCTGTGCCCCCTCATAGTGTACAGGACGAGTGGGATCGAAATCATGCAGCCATGCCGAAATAGCAGCGAAGTTCGGTCCGTAACCGCTTTCGTTTCCCATGCTCCACATTACAATACATGGATAATTCTTATCACGTTCCGCCATACGGACCGCACGGTCCATAAATGCTGCATGCCAGTCGGGGGTACTTGCGAGTGTTCCACGCAATCCGTGTTCTTCTATATCCGCTTCGTCCATCACGTACAATCCCAAGCTGTCGCATAGCTCGTACCAACGGCTGACATTGGGGTAATGGCTGGTGCGTACGGCATTTATATTCGCCTGTTTCATTAACAGAATATCCTGAAGCATCCGTTCTTCGCTCATGACACGTGCCGTCCGTGGATCATGTTCGTGGCGGTTCACTCCACGAAAACGAACCGGATTACCATTCACTAACAGTTGTCCTTTTTTGATTTCTACAGAGCGGAAGCCCACGGCCTGTTCTATCTGTTCTACGACTTTTCCTTCTCCATTTTGGAGAGTTAAGTGTAATTTATAAAGATAGGGTGTTTCTGCCGTCCATCTTTCCGGCGATTTTATAATGGCTGACAAACGTCCCATCTTACGCGGACCACGCTGCGGATACCATTCATTCATCCGGCTTGCTTTATGCTCCAAATCAAGAATATCTTCCACATTGCCTTTCAATGTGGCAACTTCTTTGCCTGAAGCATCCTTCAATACTCCCTGTAAGACATACCCTTTTCCGGTCATCCCTCGATATACACTGAATTGCGGATCAATTTGCAAAATAAAGTCTTCATAATCACCAGCAGATGCAGGAAGAGTGCGTACCGCATAATCACGGACATGAATATCCGGCGTATGTATCAGATGAATACTACGATGAATACCACCAAAACGCCAGAAATCCTGATCTTCCAGATAAGAACCGTCACTATATCGGTAGACTTCCTGTGAAATTTGATTTTCTCCGGATTTCAGATACTTCGTGACATTAAATTCACTCGGTTCCATACTGCCTTGGCTATACCCTACCCGTTCGCCATTAATCCAAACATAAAAGGCGCTCATTACGCCCTCAAATCGTAGAAAAGTCTGTCCATTCGCTTCCCATCCGGCCGGCAAGACAAAGGTACGCCGATATTGCCCTACCGGGTTCCGTTCTTTATACGTGGTATAGTCAGTTTTCGGTTCTCCCATCACCCGTGGAGGATCTATTTTAAACGGATAGCCTGCTGAAACATAGATAGGCGTGCCATATCCGTTCATTTCCCAATTGGCGGGAACAGGAAAATCCGTCCAATCTTTATCATTAAAATTTGTCTGATAGAAATTCATGACTCTTTCATTGGGAACGGGAGTCCAACGGAATTTCCAGGTTCCGTCTAAAGAGATTGAACCGTCTCCTTTCTGTACAGAGAAAGGGGTAAAAGCGGCTCTTGCCGGTTCACGATTGATCTGGAGAACATGATGATTCTCCCAATCATGCATTGTTTGTGCCTGTGTAGGACTTACAAACAATATACCAAATAGCAAAGTATATATTTTCATTCGTTCTTTTTTCTTCATATCAAGTAGACGGACGAAAGGACATTTTGTACCCTTTTCTTTTACAGAAATATTAAAGAACAATAAAAGGAGTAACACTCTATGAAGAAAATCTTTACCTTGTGGCGTATAATTACTTCTAATATTATGATGATGAAAAAACTACTATTTAGCAGCCTCTTTTTATTAGGCAGTCTCGTTTCACAAGCACAACACGAGTACACAATTAAAGGTGAGGTAAAAGGAGTGAAAGACGGAACTCATATTTCCTTATTTTTGACGGATGGACGCGTAGGAAGCATAGTTGGTACGGATACGATACGTAATGGAACTTTCTTTTTCAAGCGAAATGCAGGAGAAAGCGGTATGGATCAACTGTCTCTCATGTGTCGTGATACAGATTTCCCTCCAATGTCGTTAGATATTTATGCAACTCCGGGCGCAAAAATAAAAGTAACGGGCACAAACCCTCTGATTTATACATGGAGGGTAGATAGTCCGGTAAAAGAACAACAAGAACATAATAGATTCATTGAGGATTCCCGTGACTTATGGGACGAATTTCAACGCTTGGCTATCAAAGAAAGAAGTATGCGTTCAGCTTCAGAAACCGAACGAAAAGCACTTCGAACAAAGAGTGATAGTATATCTTCCATTATTAATCAACGGGAATTAAAGTTGATGAAGGAACTCCCTATTTCTAATGTCTGGATGGAAAAATTGCTCCGTTTGAGTATGTCATTGAAGTACAATCCAAAGTTTACCAATAAGGAAGAAATACTGGCTTTGTATGACAGATTAAACGAAGAACAGAAAGCTTCCATTGAAGGACAAGAAATCAGGGTTAATCTCTTTCCTCCTAAAACGGTGAAAGAAGGAGATGACATGGCAGATGCCGATCTTTTTGATTTAGATGGAAAGGTGCATCATTTGGCTGATTTCAAAGGAAAATATATGTTACTTGATTTCTGGAGCAGCGGTTGTGGTCCCTGCATCATGGCTTTGCCCGAAATGAAAGAGATTCAAGAGCAATATAAAGACCGACTCACCATCATCAGTTTGAGTTCAGATACGCAAACTAGATGGAAAGCTGCTTCTGCACAACATGAAATGACTTGGCAAAACTTAAGCGACTTGAAACAGACTGCAGGACTATATGCTGTGTATGACGTCAACGGTATTCCGAATTATGTTCTTATCTCTCCCGAAGGCAAAATCGTGAAAATGTGGTCGGGCTATGGTAAAGGCAGCTTGAAATTAAAGATGCGTAGATATTTGGATGCACCAAAGCGTGAAATGAGTATCACCGGGGACACCAATAGAAAAGTCGTTAATCATCCGAGTTTTGAATCAACCAATACTGATATTCTTGAAGTGAAGCAGGTAGAATTGACTGATACAGCCACTATCGTTCATTTTTATGCATATTACATACCCAAATACTGGATACAAGTAAGTGTAAATGCCAAACTAGTAGACGAGCAAGGTGCATCATACACATTACAAAAAGCTGACGGCATTACCCCCGGTAAGCATTTCTTTCTGCCTGAAAGCGGAGAAGCCGAATTTTCCCTAACTTTCAAACCATTACCTCTCAAAACTAAATCATTCAATTTCACAGAAGGAACAGCCAAAAACGATTGGCAAATAAATGGGATAAAGCTTACTAGATAAAGAAAAAGAAATGTGCCAAAATAAAATCATAAAGGAGTTTTGGCACATTCTCTCTATTAATATTTGAATATCGAATATTAAAATAAGAATATTGTATTAACATTAAATATCTTGCAATTTAAAATAACCGTATAAGTCGCTCAAAAAGAGCTGTAAATATGTTATAATCTTCACAGAAATGGTTTTCTTTGTTATAAGATATGTCTCATATATCTTATATTCAGTATAAAACAATAAAAGAAATGGAAGATTACAAACAGACACTCTATAACGATGAATTATTAAACATTTTACCCGACGGAGTGATTATATTTGATACAAATGGAGAAGTTATACAACTCAATCAGCAGGCTTTTGCAGAACTGCATGTTCATCCGTCGGTCAATGATATGCTTCCCTTTCCTACCAATCGTTTATTTAAACTGCTAAACAAAAAGGAAGATATACTTTCGACTATTCTGGAAAAGATTCGTCAGGGAGAAAATACGTATTCATTACCTGAACATACCTTCATGCAAGAACAGGTTGATTACACACAATTTCCTATAAGAGGAGAATTTGCAACGATCAGGGATAGAACTAATTTAAACAAGATCTTATTCTTTTTCCGCAATATTACAGTAGAGCTTACACAGGAATATATTCTGAATACTGCTTTGCAAAGAACCAGAATCTATCCATGGTATTATGATATAAGTCGGAGTGAATTTACTCTTGACGATCGTTATTTTGAACATTTAGGTATTCCGGCAGGAGAAAATAATACTTTGACAATGGAGGAATATGTGAATATGATTCATCCGGACGATCGACAACCTATGGCTGATGCCTTTGTTGTACAACTTAGTGGTAATACAACTTTTGACAAAACAGTTCCATTCCGTTTGCGCCGGGGAGATGGTACTTGGGAATGGTTTGAAGGGCAGTCAACTTATATTGCAAACATATCCGGCCATCCCTATCGGTTAGTGGGAATCTGCTTGAGTATTCAGGAATATAAAGACATAGAAAACACCTTAATCGAGGCACGTAAAAAAGCAGAAGAAAGCGATCGTCTTAAAATGGCGTTTCTGGCTAATATGAGTCATGAAATCCGTACGCCGCTGAATGCAATAGTCGGCTTTTCTGATGTTATAGGTTCCACTTATGATGAGTTAAGTGAAGAGGAACGTGCCGATTTCGTGCGACTAATCAGCATCAATAGCGAACATTTAGTACGATTGATTGACGACATACTTGATTTGTCCAAGATTGAATCAAATACGATTAAATTTACTTTCTCCAACTGTTCCCTTAACTCTTTAATGATGGACATAGAGAAAGAACAGGCAATGAAACCTATTTCCGAAATTGAAATAAAGTCATTATTACCGGATGAAGATGTTTATATCAACACAGATATTACACGCCTGAAACAAGTAATATGCAATTTCATTAATAATGCCCGGAAATTCACCCAAAAAGGATATATTCATTTTGGGTATACGCTTGATAACAGAAATGCGGATTCTGTACAAATATTTGTAGAAGATACCGGTTCGGGAATTCCGCAAGAATGTTTGAATGAAATCTTTGATCGTTTCTACAAAGTAGATACTTTTAAACAGGGAACCGGTTTAGGACTTTCTATCTGTAAAACGATTGTAGAACACCTGCAAGGAGATATCTCCGTTAAATCAGAGATTGGGAAAGGTAGTTGTTTTACCGTTACATTACCATTTGATAGAAAAACAGAAGATTAGCGTCCTCTATATTCTTGAGGGGTAATACCAGTATGCTGCTTAAAAAACTTATTAAAGAAGGAGATATTATTAAACCCTAAAGATAGAGCTATATTTTTTACAGGTTCATCGGTCGACTTTAAACGGGATTTAGCTTCCATCAAAATGACAGAAGCAATCACCTCTAATGGAGTATTTCCTGCCGCCTTTTTAATTGTAGAACAGAAATGGGGCAGGCTAAGTCCTAACTCATCAGCATAGAAAGATGTTCCGTGATGGATTGTATAATGTTTCATGACTAATTTTAAAAACTCCTGATAAATCTCATACTTTCTTGATTGAGAAGACAAATACCAATTATTCTGTAACTTATATATTTCTGTAGCCCCTTGGATAAACATGGTAAGAACAGCTTTTACTATCTCCTTATTTTCGCGCGTCCTAAGTGAAGCGTATGAAAGAATAGATGATTCATAAAACATTTTATAACTACAGGCCTGAAGTGGAGATAAAGCAACTATCGGATTCTCCATAATTACCGGAAGAAGGTGCTGGGTAGCTTTCATCAAATTTATACTTTCTATAAAATGAGATGAAAAGCCCGCATAATAAATCTGGATATCGGATGAGAATGTGTGCACCTCTAATATGCAATTAGGCGGCAAAGTTATTAAATCATTTTCACTAATATGATGGGTATTGGTATTGATCGTCACCTCCATAGTGCCTTTTATACAAAGAATAAATAAGCCGGATTCAATCTTACATGGAAAATTCTTATAGCTCTTCAGTAAATCTTTTGCGAATCCCTCTCCTACAATATAATCAACCGGCAAATCATACTTTGGTATATTACTTTCCATTATTGCTCTTTTTGTTTGTCCTCAAAGATAGAGATTATTTAATTCCTATCTTTTAAATAATTAAAATCGGAACATTGAATCATAAAAAAATAACATCTATATTCTATTTCTAAGAAAATGATCCGAATATAAAGAAACGGGATGCGGAAAGTTTACCTTATCCGTATCCCGTTTTATTGAAATCAATTGATAGAAAGATTTATTGAATATCCAATGCATCAAAAGCAATTCCGTCCATATTTTCTGCCGAAAGTAATACTTTGTAATGTCCGGCATTGATAAAGGTTCCGGTGGTGGTGCTCATCATCTTCCATTTATCCGGTGTTTCCGGGAAGCTCAATACGTCCTCTTTCAATACTACTCCTTTTGAATCAATGAATTTCATTAAGACAGGTATTGGCTTTCCGGTAGTATTCATATATTTAAAGCGAAGGGCGTACACCTGCGCCAACCCAGTAGAAACATTCCATTCAATACTGTTACCTTTTCCTTTACCAAAAAACACTCCCATCTGTTTGCGATGTTCTTTCTTTTGGAATTTGCCTTTCAGCACTGCCGTTTCCGCTTCGTATGATATACTGACACGAGCATTTTTGTCTTCCGGAAGTAACTCTTTCGGAGTCTTTTCCATTACTTCTTTATCCGCCTTTTCCCAACTCCAGCCGGACGCAGGGAATACCGTCGGTTTCAGTTCCCGATCTGTGCTGGCAATAGCAATGCCTGAAATCAAGGCTTGTCCTGCTTTCACTTCCGGGAAATGAATTTTCAACATTCCCCCCTTCACTGTGGCATATATCACCTTCTTACAAACTCCGTCGTGACCGCTTTCAGCCCAAATATCCAAGTCGTCTAATACAACAGAATCATTCACGGCAACATCAAATATGCGCAGCCCTTCACAGTCGGTAGAAGCGCTTCCGCCCGTACCATGCCAAGGCTCTGTGAAATACAGTTCAATACGATATGTTCCGTCTGCCACAGGGAAACGATATTCCAGCTGATGACGTCCGAAGCGGAAATGTTGGAATAACGTCCAGTCGCGGGTGCCACGAATCGGATCATTGGTGGTACGTTGACTGGCAAGATAAGGATTCAGGTCCTTGAAATTCTCCGCCCATGAACGGGAATAATTCGTATTGTCCTGCAACCATAACTGTCCGAAACTATCTGTATAATCATCCCCTCCACAGTTGAGACGATACAGATAATTATATCCTGCCTCTCCTTTCAATATCTTTTTATCATCCTGATAAAGAAGTTCGAAGTTAGGGGCTTGTTCCAAGCCATTTAATAGGATCAGGTCTTCTGCCACCTGTTTACCTTTATAATAGCCTACTGCACGAAGCACGTTATAACGAATATCCCGTTTTTCCCACATAAAATGAGTGCCTGTTCCGTTGTTCTTTTTACGTCCGAGGAAGGTTGCCTTTTCATTTGTCAGATCGTTGTATAGCAATACAGAATCACAATTGCTGTAAGCCTCGATGGTGGCACGGCGACGTCCTTTTTCAAAACGGTTGGCCCATGTATGTGACACCAGATAAACCATCGGGTCTTTTGCAGCCGGAACATAGTTGGCGCGATACATATAATATACGTCCAACGGTTCTTCCCACGGAGTAACCAATCCTTTATAATTGAACGGACCTACTTTATCTATCTTGCGATACGCTTCATCCGGTTGGCGGCGTCCGGGATTGTCATGACTGCTGTATATCCATTGGAATTGTCCGCAAACACTATCTTTAGCCTGTTCTGCCAAACGGATTTTAGTTTCCATCAGCTGACACATACGGTCTTCACTCCACACTCCGTTCACCTGGAAATCTCCCGGCTCCGTATGTAGGTCGATGCTTCTCCACGCTCCATATTCTCCGTTCAACAATTGGTTTGCTTGAGAGAGCTCACGACCGTATTTCGTCACATCTCCTCCATACGTACCACTCCAATTTTGAATCACATTCCAGTCTGTACCCTCACCGCCATTACAGGTTGTTATGACACGCATTGTCTTTGCAGTCGGATCCATCTCCCGAATAATATCACTGCACTCCTGTGCAAACTCACGAGGCAAAGTGCTTTCATTCTGCAATCCCCACATCACCACTGACGGAGAATTACGACGTTCTTTCACCCATTGACGAAGCAACTTTTTAAAGTTCTCACGAAACTCCGGAGTGTCATACCACACGTGGGCGGAAAATTGTGTCCAAAACAAGATTCCCTCTTCATCCCAGTATTTTTGATAATCGAGATGATGGGGCTGATGAGCATCCCGGAACGCATTGAAACCGGCTGCACGTATCTGTTTTACCCTTGCGGTAACCTGTTCATTACTGAACGCATGGCTTTGTCCGAACTGATGCTCATACTCACATACTCCATTGATAAACACCGGCTTTCCATTCAGGTAAAAACGTCCGTCTCCATCGTTTCGTTTTACCGGCCAGCTAATGGTACGAATACCGAAGGGTGTCGAAATTTCATCCGTTGTCTTCGTATCGCGCTTAATCATGCTAGCCAATTTATAGAGATATGGATTTTCTGTATTCCACAAGACAGGATTCTCAACAGGAGCCTGCTGGCGAATCACTTTCATTTCTCCCGGAGCTAAAGTTACTTTTTCAACCAAACGGAAAACTTGTTTTCCATCGGCATTGCTTAGTTTATTGACTAACTCTACCGTTTCTGTTGTTTTACTATAATTCTTAACCTCTGTTTCTACAAATACGTTAGCAGCCTTTTCGTCATTCCAAATATGTACACCGAAAGGTTCTATGCGAATCTCATCCGTTACTTCCAATACCACAGGACGGAAGATACCTAACGGTTGGGAACCCTCACTGAATCCCCATTCCGATGAACATCCTCCACATACCCAAGGCATATCGGCAATCATTTCAGGATGCTCGGCTTTCACTTCCAGGCGATTTACTCCCTGTTTCAATTCATCTGTGACATCCAAAGTCAACGTAGTGCGCCCTATGGGATGACGACCGAAGTCCTTTCCGTTCACTGTAATGGTGGCGTATGTACCCACTCCTTCAAAGCGAAGGAAATATTTTTTAAGTTGAGAGTTGAGAGTTGAGAATTGAGAGTTGTTGAGGGTGAAGTCCTTTTTGTAAAGAACGGTTCCGTGAAGATTGCCATGAGTCAATTGACGATACCCATAATAATCATCCCAGTTATGAGGTATATTCACAGTCTTTTCACTCTCAACTCTCAACTTTCCATTCTCAACTCTCCAAGTTTTCCAGCCTTCATTTAATTCAATAATTTGCCGGCGGTTCTTGATTTCCGGTTTCGGGAAACGGACAGCCGAACGTCCCATCGGCTTACTGGTAGCAATGGCAATGCCACGTTGCTCTGCGTTGTTTACCGCACAATAGAAATGATAAACCACTCCGTCATGTTTCACCACATAGCTCTTATGAGCAAACAGTTCATCGTAGTTCTTGGAGGGGATAATCAGGTCGGCCCCTTTCCAGTCGGTCCAGTTCACTAAATCATAGCTGGCGGCAAATGTATTGAATGCTTTATATTTACGCGAAGGTTCAAAAGCAGAGAAATAAAACATCACATACACATCTCCCATCTTTTGGATATGCGCATCTCCTGTAATGGTTCCATCAGCTTCATGCGCAAAGACCGGATTTCCGGAGTAGCGTTTCCATGTTTTCATATCTTTGGAAAGCGCAATGCCGACACGTTCGCCCTTTAAATTCGTTTCCGGATGATGCCCGCCCGCGTTGTAATACATCACAAACGGAGCTCCCAATGTTTTATCTTTATCCCAATAAACGGTACTCTTATATTGAGTCAGTTTCTCCCACCATTGGGCATCTTTATCATGGATGCTCAAAATCGGTTTGTCCAGAGATTCCCATTCATGTGCCGTAGAAATATCTCCTTTCGTCCATGCCAGTCCGACATAAAGCGGAGCTTTTACAGCTTCGTAGCCCGTTCCTTCACCACCGATATAAGTCATCCAATGGCGACCTTTATAAGTCTGAAGCTCATAGCTTCCACCCCATTCCATATCCGGCAATGCAGGAAATCCGCCACGCTGATTGCAGTCCCATTTTCCATCCCGATAAGAAAGAACCCGTCCCAAAGTGCGCCATTCGAGCAAATTATCACTTTCTGCTATCCAGGTTTCATAACCACGACCATCGGTTCCACCTTTACCGTTGTAAACCACATAAGTCATCAGCCACTTGTCTCCCTGGCGAAAAACGGTAGGACAATCAATCTTATGATAATTGTCTGCCGGGGCAACTGCGAGCCCGTACTTGTATGGTGTCTTTACTTCCTCGTAAATCTGCTCCATTCGTTCCTGCGGAACTTCCCTTTGCGCATACAGAGAGAAAGTGGTGGCTATACTAAAAACTGCCAGCAATAACTTCTTCATGATACTTTTTCTAATCGTTTAATACTTAAATAGTGCATAACCACTAAATGATAATTTTGCGGAGTGCCCTGAAAGGGCTTAATTATATAGCGTAGGGCAACGCCCTACGTAAAAGCGACAATCTGAATTTGCGCCCTGAAAGGGCATAATTGTATATAGTTCCGCCCTTTCAGGGCTTGTGGCTGGTGTGTTTTTTTCGTAGGGCGTTGCCCTACGCTATATAATTAAGCCCTTTCAGGGCACCCCAATAAATATATAATTGTAAGGCTTTCAGCCTAACTGCTAAATTCCCATTAATAAAACAACCAATCCATTGTCTCTTCATCCCCGGCAAGCCCGGCATTACGCACTTTCGTATCCGCAGCCGTGAATCCTAACACTTGCAGATAACCTTTGGGTAACATCAATGTATGCTTTCCAGCCGGAAAACTATATGCATGCACATTTGCCAAAGGCATTCCGTTGATACGGACAGCATTCGTCAACACGGGTTCCGCCTGACCGTAATCATTGGCTGATGCATCAATTTCCAGTTTCGGAGCTTTTGCATACTTTTTCTGGTCGTCTTTGAAATAAGCGACTAACAATTTCACCGGAGCATCCGTTTCGAAAGTGATGCTTGTGCCTTTCTCTCTCTGCTCATTTCCATTGAAGCGGAGCGCCTTCATTCCTTTCAATTCCGGAGCTACTGCTTCTATCTTACCTGGGACATCCACAAATAAAGAAATACCCTCATCCACTTTCACTGTCGGATAATTAGAGATCAGTTTCACGTTTGCAGGAGTCCAGGCAGCAATCTCGATAGTTTCAGTCACCGCATTTCCATTCTGTTTTTCTTTCAACAAAGCGAGGTTGGCTTTGAAATTTTCCAATTCCTTCTCATAGTGTACCAGCAATTCTTTCCAAGTCTTATTCTTTCCATCATCTCCACCAATAGGAATACGACGTTGGGCAGTCTGCATACTGTTGGCATACAAGTAATGTTCGTTCGTCAGTTCCACCAATTTGCGATAGTGTTCCAAGCTTTGTTCCATCAAAGGAATAGCTTCTTCAAGATTCTTAATCTCTTTTCCCCATTGATAATCCAATACCAGTTTGGCAGCTTTCACTTTCAGGTTGAACGCATACGCAAATTCACGATAACAATGCATATCATTCTGCAAACGTGCAAATTCATCCTTATTTGAAGAGACGGAACCTGCTGCTTTATCAATAGCCGCTACTGCTTTATCTCCATGTTCTATTACTTGAGCAACAATATCCAAAGGCATTTCACCTACATGAGGTTGCTTTTTCCATTCTTTTTCTACATACTCTATCAGCTTCTCTCCTTCCGGTCCGCAACTTTCATAGAATCCCGGATAGATCGTATATTTGTACGGATTGACAAGCTGACTCATAAACATACCCAGCAATAACGTTTGGCGATTTCCTTCTGTGATACCGAAACGACGCAATAACTTCGGAGCAATCTCACCGCTTTCTTCATAAGCTACACGGATATTGCTTGCATTTTCGTCAGATGTTCCGTAGAATTTGCCTAACTGATGGTTCCAGTAACCCATTTCATCTGTACGGTCGCGATGGCAGTTCCACGCATAGCGTCCCCAGGTCTGATACCAAATCCAGTCACGATCCAATTGGAACTCACGCTCATTGTTCGGCAATTTATCAGCAGTATAAGGCCAATCCCAATATGAAGCCTGTGGATAAAGGTGCAATGCATTGGCACCATGTACATTGTGCATGGCAGTTACCGCCTTCTGAACGAAATCCGGAGATCCCCAGCGGAACGGTTCCAAATTTGCCAGAATATGCACGTTACTGATGTGAATGGAACCCAACGAACTCAAATCTGTATGAATTTTCGCCCAGGGACCACGAGGCTCATAGGTAGTCAACGATTCACCATTATACTTATGCATCGTATAAAGATTCTTATAGAGTGGCAGTGCAGCATCCATCACCAGTTTACAGTCCGTATCGTGTGCACGCAATAAAAGGGGCGGTTCATCCGTACGTCCCAAAGCCTGTAATCCGTCTTTCACTCCCGGAATAATTGTTTTTGTAAACCATTCTACATCGTCCTCAACTGTACACATCGCTTCACCCAGACAAACAAGTAATCCTACATTGGGATATTTTTCAATGAAAGCAGCAATGCTCTTGCGTGTATAATCGGCAATCAGAGGAGTAATGGGACGGTTACGATCCTGTGTTTTCAGTCCGTAATGTTCAGCAAAAGGTTTGGAAAGAATAATATTATAAAACATCTGTATCACAAAGATACCGCGTTTGTCCGCTTCTTCTGTGAGGAAAGAGAACATTTCTTCATTCATCTTGAATGTTTCTTCATCTACTTCCAGTGCAAACGGATAATCTTCCAGTTTCACCAATGACGCAAACGGATGACCGTTCCAAAGGTACAGCGAATTCATGCGGTTGGCAACCAACATATCCAAGTATTTAATCCATTGTTCTTTATCATAAAACCAGGGGAAACTTTCCGGCGTATACGGATATTCGTATACACCATGTTCCGGCAGGTAGGTCATCTTCTGTAATCCTACACATGCACCACGCAATACCATTTCAGGACCGTCTTTCAGTTCCTCCGGGAAGTTCAACTTACCATCCGAATCATTCACACGGTCAATCAGTTCACGGCATCCGTAAATGACACCACTCCCATCCCTGCCGGACACTCTGGTCAGATTGCCCGTCGTCGAAATATGAAAACCTTCTTTCTTGAGTGTCGTGTCATTTACTTCCGTCAACAGAATCGTTTTGATTTCAGGATCGGAGAATGTCGTGTCTCCCTGTTGCATCATTACCTGATAACCGGCTTTATCCAAGGTAGTCTGTAACTGCTCCGCACCAAACAAAACACGATTTGACGCATCCGGCGGAGTCATAATCTTCACGGTTTGCCTGCCACACGCTGCCAAAAAAAGTGTGCATGCCGCAAACATGAATAATCTGGTATTTTTCATTCTTCTGATATATATTATAGATTATATAATTCACTTCTTCACTAAGAGAAAGACGAAATAATCCCCTGTTTGTACTCATTTGTCTCTTTTTCCACTTTTCAGCACCAAATTTTCACTTTCATCCTGCTGTGATATGCAAACGCCTCATTATTTAAAAGTTATGCTTATCTTTGCCGGCTAATGTCTTATAATACAAAACAGAAAACAAAAGCAAACAATATGAAAGAACAAACAAATTATGACTATGAAAAATACGTTCAGATAGCAAAAATGGCCAAAATGGGATGGTGGGAATCTGATTTGAAGAATCAAGAATATATCTGTTCCGACTTTATTGTTGACTTACTCGGTCTTGAAAGTAACCGCATCAGTTTCACCGAATTCCACCAAAGAATACGTGAAGACCATCGGTTGCGTCTTAAAAATGAATATCTATCTCTCTCTAATCTGGAGACATACGAACAAATGTTTCCTATGCAAGCAAAAAACAAAGAAATCTGGGTATACTCTAAAATCTGTTTCCAAAAACCGAATAAAGAAGGAGATAGAAATATGGTCGGTTATCTACAATGTATAGACAGACCGATTGACGATCCGAACAAGAATATTGACTTTCTTCAGGTTAACAGTTTACTTTACCAACAAAATAGTATTTCATATTCATTACTTGCTTTCCTGCAATGTGATGATATACCACAAGTGATTAACCGAATATTAGGAGATATACTCAAACAATTCAGGGGTGATCGTACTTATATTGTTGAAATAGATAGAAAGAAACAGGTACAGAATTGTACGTATGAATCAACGGCTAAAGGAGTATCCGAAGAACGGGATAATCTCCAAAATATACTTTGGGATGATTCTTTCTGGTGGAATCGTCAGATCACAGATCGAAAATCTATTATCCTGAATACATTGGATGATATGCCTTTGGAAGCACAAGAGTACCGCAACTTGTTAGAAGTCCAGAATATCAAATCATTGATGGCTGTTCCTCTTATTGCCAAAGATGAAGTCTGGGGTTATATGGGTATTGACATGGTCAGTGCATGCCGAAGCTGGAGTAATATTGATCTTCAGTGGTTTTCTTCCTTGGCCAACATTATTAGTATTTGTATCGAATTACGGAAATCAGAATTACAGGCCAAAGAAGATCGTTTAGCTTTAGACAATAGCGAAAAGATATTGAGAAATATCTATAAAAATCTTCCGGCTGGTGTCGAACTTTATGATAAAGATGGCTATTTGGTAGATATCAATGATAAAGAACTCGAAATATTCGGTTTGTCTACTAAGAATGAGGCATTAGGGATTAATCTATTCGACAATCCTAATATTCCTTCAGATATAAAAGAGAAATTGAGAGCAAAAGAAAATGTAAATTTCTCTATCAATTATGATTTCGCAAAGATAAACAAATATGTAGAAACACAGAGAAAAGGGATTATCAATCTTACTACTAAAGTAACAGCTCTTTATGATTCTCAAAACCGTTTTATTAACTATCTGTTTATCAATATAGACACGACAGAAACGACTAATGCATATACTAAGATACAAGAATTTGAGAATCTATTTCTTTTAATCGGTGATTACGCTAAGGTAGGGTTTGCCCATTTCAATGTACTGACAAGAGATGGATATGCTCAAGATACATGGTATAGGAATCTGGGAGAAAAAGAAGGGATTCCCATGCCACAGGTTATTGGGGTATACGCTCATGTGGTCCCTGAAGATCAAGCTGTCCTGAAAAATTTTGTGCGCGAAGTGAAAGAAGGAAAAGCGAGCAGTTTACGTAAAGAAGTTCGCGTCTGTAGGGAGAATGGTAAATATACATGGACCAGTATTAACGTAATGGTCAGAGATTATCGTCCGCAAGATGGCATTATTGACATGCTGTGTATCAATTATGACATCACGCCTTTAAAAGAAACTGAACAGAAATTGATTATAGCCCGCGATAAAGCAGAAGAACTGGACCGTCTGAAGTCGGCTTTCTTAGCCAATATGAGTCATGAAATTCGTACTCCTCTTAATGCTATTGTCGGTTTCTCCAGTCTTCTGGCAGAAACGGACAGCAGAAGCGAACGGCAGGAATACATTAAGATTGTGCAAGAGAATAATGAACTTCTTTTGCAACTGATCTCGGACATTCTCGATCTTTCGAAAATTGAAGCGGGAACATTCAATTTTGTATATACCAATGTAGATGTTAATGAGACTTGTTCTGAAATTATCAAATCAATGGGTATGAAAGTGAGTAAAGGTGTTGAACTGATTTTTGGGGAATTATTCCCGGAATGTTATATCTACACGGATAAAAACAGATTCACCCAAGTAATCAGTAACTTTATAAATAACGCGTTAAAGTTCACCCAACAAGGCAGTATCACCCTGGGATATGAACAAGTATCCCATCAGAAAATAAAATTCTATGTGCGCGACACCGGAATGGGAATACCGGAAGAAAAGCAAAAGAGCGTATTTGAACGTTTTGTGAAGCTGAATACTTTTGTTCAGGGTACAGGACTCGGACTTTCTATCTGCAAGAGCATTGTTTCCCAAATGGGAGGAGAAATAGGCGTGGATTCGACCGAAGGAGTAGGTTCCTGCTTCTGGTTTACACATCCGTACCACGCTGCTGACTAGACTGATTATATGTGGAAGGGGATATTCGATGAATGATGGTTAATACTTATAATAACGAATAACTTCCAATAAGGAAAAAAGAATTGTACCTTTGCATTCTATTATTATCATAGTTATGCAAAAGTATATAGAAACACCCCGTCTGATTCTCCGAGACTGGAGAGAAGAAGACATCCCGTTTTTTGCCCGTATGAATGCCGATCCGAATGTGATGGAGTTTTTTCTTAATTCATTGTCATCGGAAGAATCATTTGCCTTTTATCAGCGTATTCAAAATGAATTCCAAACTTGTGGCTTTGGTTTGTATGCCGTAGAACGAAAAGAAGATCATACTTATATGGGCTATACCGGACTACATCAGATTACATTTGATGTAGACTTTGCTCCAGGCATAGAAATAGGCTGGCGGTTAGCATACGAATATTGGGGACAGGGTTATGCTCCTGAAGCTGCAAATGCATGTTTGGAGTATACGCGCAATAAAACAGATATAAAAGAACTCTTTTCTTTTACTTCCCTTCTCAACCAACGGTCAGAACGTGTAATGCAGAAAATAGGAATGGAACGAATGAGGGAATTCGATCATCCGCTTGTCCCTGGTGAACATCCGTTGTGCAGACATGTATTGTATCACATCAAATTTTAAAAAGCTATTGACTTTCCTCTTTTAATTTCGTATATTTCCTCTATGAAAAGCAAGACCGCGACTATCTTTGTGAGTGGAAACG